>PLEG01000414.1 GCA_003136975.1 Gemmatimonadota bacterium
GCTCCATCCAGTCCATGGTGGCAGTGCCTTCATGGACCTCACCGATTTTGTGCTGCTTACCGGTGTAATAGAGGATGCGCTCGGTCGTAGTCGTCTTACCGGCATCAATGTGGGCCATGATGCCGATGTTGCGATAGTGTTCGAGCGGGGTGTGGCGAGCCATATCTATATCAGCGAGTCAAGTCGTCTAAGAGCAACAAAAACGCGGGTGGACCGGGCGTCCCATCTGGGACCGGTATCCATCCGCCGCCGCCGGGTGCAGCCGCCATTGATGCGCAGCTGGGGACTCGAGGCGCGCCGGCATTGGCCGGCGATTGGTTTTTTCGGTGTAGCCCTTAATTATACCGCACATCCGCCCCAAGTCAACGCCCCCACACGCAGCAAAAACGTGTATCGGGGACCGAATGAGGCGGGCGGCGTCAGCCTGGCAAAAATTCCGGCGACGCTCGACCGCTCAGAGCACTCAGTGCGTGGCTTCGGGGCGGCCCTTTCGGACTGGTTTGCTAACAAGCTCAGCGAGCTGACCGTCCGCAAGCTCGGCCCAGTTGGCTGGAAAATCCCACAGCCGGCGGAATCCGCGCTCGTGCGCGGCTATCAAGGACGTCGCTCCACGCCCGTTGGCATCCCATACTCGCATCTCGGTGACGCGCCACCAAGCTCCAGTCTCGTCCACGATCTGACGCTCGGCAAGCTGTGGGTCCAGCGGCTTATTCAAGTTCATCGTTGCCTTCGATTTCTCCCGAATGGACTCTCCGATCGCCGGACGGCGACCGCCGGGTGATTGACGATCGAGCCCGGCATCAGAGTACAAATGACTCGTGCCGATCGGCGGAATTCCCACTGACCGGCAACACAGTATAAAGCTCGACAGTAGTTAGCATTCCCTTAGCGTTCCGAACCTTCAGTCCGTATTCTGCTCATGAATCCAGTCGTTCTGGTAACCGACCAACCGCTACAACTCACCCGAAGACGGTTGGACGATGATCCTGAGCTCGCTCCCGGCGCCGCGATCGTCGGCACTTACCTCGGCGAATCACTCATCACTCGGGCGGTCGCAGAGCCCGACTGGGACCCGGACTCGGACCTCGGGCTGCTCGAGCTGCCCCGGCGCGTACACTACCAGGCAACCGAGATCGATGGCGGGACCATCCGGGCAGAGCTCGCCGCGGTGATCCCGGCAGCCGACATGCCCCGCGAGCCCTGGCAGGGCGAGCCCGAGCCAGACTCACCACCCCTGATCTTCCCCCTTGGAATCGTGGTGCGCATTTCGGCCGACAGGACTGGAGCGGAACTGGAGCTCGAGTGCTTCATCCACTTCCAGGCCATACTTTCGGGCTCGGGCGAGCCGGTCGCGGACAGGATTCTGAGGAGTTTGTAAGGTTCCTGACAGCAACGCTTGCAGTGAGCCACCCGTAACACAGTCGGTGGCCGCACATGCGGCCTGATCCCACTCATCTCCAGCCAAGTTCCTTTTTCACCGACACCGATCGAGACCGAGCGGCCCGCACAGTGCCAGGGATCGGCGTGTTATTCGACCTCCCCAAAAAGACCGGAAATATTAGATGAAAAGGCTGTTGTCCATCCTTCTCCTTTTGATCGTACCCGTGATTCTACACGCGCAGAACTCGGTGCACGGTACTCTCGTTGATCAGCAGACGGGCACTCCAATCCCAGGAGCGTCGGCGGTGGTCACCGGAACCACGACCGGCGCAGTGACCAACGACGTCGGTGCTTTCACACTTACCAGCGACGCCGCGATCACCAGTATCACGGTGACGCGTACCGGCTACGCCGCCACAGAAGTCGCAGTGACTGACGCGAGCGCGTCATTGCGCATTCGACTCACGCCCACGACTACGACGCTGGCCGGTGTTCAGATCGTGGCCAACAGACCAACCCCGTCGGTCGCCGTTCTGACGCAGCAGGATCTCGAGCGCGCAAGCGGATTGAGTCTGGAAAATTCCGTCAACACGGTGCCCGGTGTCTTCATGCAGTCCCGCACGCCATGGGGCGGCGTCCGGATCACCATCCGCGGCTACTATCCCAGCACCAGCGGGAACAGCCCGAACTCCAACGGACTCGGCTACCAGGTTTTCATGAACAACATCCCGGTAACGGATGCGAGTGGAGCGACGATCCTGGACGACATCGATTACTCGACGCTCGGCAATGTCGAAGTCTTCAAGGGGCCGGCCTCGAGCCTGTACGGCAGCGCGATTGGCGGCACCGTGAAGTTCAGCACAGCGCGGCCCACGCCCAATGAGACGAGCTTCGGCCAACAGGTCCTGGGCGGCAGCAATGGCCTGCTGCGCACCAACACTAGCTTCCAGACCGCAACGAGCAGCTCGGATCTCGTACTGAACTACGGTCACCAGACGTACGACTCATTCCGACCGCACAGCGCATCACTCAAGGACTTTGTCCGGGCCAGCGGGGACTTCGATGTCGCTGACAACCAGACGGTGTCCGCGTACTTCTCATACAACCGCTCGTTCGAAGAGCTCGCCGGCGAAATCGACAGCGCAGATTTCTACAACCGTCGCGCAGTGAGTAACCCGGCGTATATCGCCAACGACTCGCACATCCAGATCACCAGCTTCGTAACTGGCGTGACCGATAACTACCGCCTGAACGACCACTTCACTAATCAGACAACATTGTTTGGTAGCGGGCGCGCATACAGTCAGCCTTTCGCACACGGATTCACCGACGCGAATCAGTTCAGCGTTGGCGGACGGTCAGCGTTCGGATATTCGGGACAACTTGGTATCGTTGGAGTGACGGGCACGTTGGGCGGGTCGCTGCAGCGCACGAACATATCGACGAATGGTGTCTTTATCATTCCCGCACCTCCATACGTCGAGCGGCCCACCGATCAGGAGAATTATGCGGCCAACGCATCGCTGTTCACGGAATGGAATTTCGCCATGCCGAGCCAGGTGACGTTGACGGTCGGTGCCAGCCTGAACAAGAATGAGTTCGGTATTCGCAATATGCTCAAGAACAATCAACTGTACGACACGACCGCGACACAGTCGAAGTCATTTGACGCAGTTCTCAATCCGCGCGTCGCCCTTACCAAGGGATTGGGCGCGAATGCGTCCGTGTACGTGAGTGCCAGCTCTGGATCCACACCGCCATTGCTCAGCAACATTATCGCAAACACCGGGGCAGTCGATCTTTCGCTCAAGCCGGAACGCGCGGTCCAATATGAGGTTGGAACGCAGGGCAGCTTCTTCGATAATCGTCTGACCGGTCAGGTCGCGTTATTCGACGTGGAGAACACGGACAAGCTCGTCAGCCAGACGGCCAACTCCGTCACGTTCACGACCAACGCGGGAAAGCAGCGCGATCGTGGCGCAGAGCTTTCGCTCAGTTACCTGGCTATCGACAACAAGACGCAGCCACTCTCGCTCCTCCGTCCGTGGGTGTCCTACACGTACACGGATTCGAAATTCATCGCTTTCAAGAGCGACAACAACAACGGCGCCAACACGGTTGATTTCTCCGGAAACGCAGTCCCCCGCGTGCCGCGCAACATGATGAATGCCGGAATCGATCTCGGCACCAGTCAGGGCATCTACCTCAACGGCACGTATCGCTTCGTCGACAAGGTCCCGGTCACGTTCGACAATTCGACGTACGTGAAGTCATACGATCTGCTTGGCGCCAAGCTTGGATACAAACAGCAAGTGGACAAGCACTGGTCGCTGAACGTGTTCGCCGGCGGCGACAACCTGCTCGGCAGCACCAACTACAGCTTCCTCTTCGTCGGTCCCAACTACAAGGGTCTGGCGCAGGCTCCGGACGGCGGCACGGGCGACGGCTACATCATTCCGGCGTCGTACAAGGCGACTTTCTACGGCAGCCTCGGACTCAGCTACACGTTCTGATACACGCAGTCGCAGTACTAAAGAAAGCGGGGCCGAGGCGAAACGCCTCGGCCCCGCTTTCTTTAAGTACGTTGGAGTCGATTATGGCCGTTGGTGCGCCGTGCGTCCCGACGACGCCGGTTGAGATGGCTGCGACGTGTTCCCTGTTGACGACGGTGGTGGCGACGAAACAGTCGGCCGCGGCTCAGCCGTCGAGCCGGATGATGCACCGCTCCGCGGCGCGGTTCGCGTATAACCGCGACCCTTCACCACATAACCACGCGGCGTCGAAGGCTGGTTGCCCCTGAGCACGATGATTGGAGGCGCGTAGAGGCCACCACCATAGCCCGCCCCATAGCCGGCGTACGGCGAGTAGTAACCACCGTAACCGGCATACGGTGAGTATCCGTAAGGCGAGTATCCGTAAGGTGAATATCCATACGGCGAATAGCCGTAACCGTAATAATCAAACGGCGAGTAGCCAAACGAAGAGTACGCCGGCATCATCATCACCTGAACGCTGCGCGGGCTCGAGCGTTCGACGTCGGATCTCGACACGTCCTGCGCCGCTTCTATTGCACCCGTTCCCTCGACATCGGATGAAGGATTGACGACAAACGCCTTCGGGTACGACACAGCAACCATGGCATCTGTAACATTGCCCGGCACGCCAGCGTCAGCCAACGCGATTAGCTCCCTTGCATCGACCGCGAAGCTCTGGCCGCGATCGACGACCCACGCCTCAACAACCGTTGAATCGAGCTTGCGCGATGCTTCCACAATGTCGGCGCTCTTGAGACGCGCGCCAGCTGCCGCTCGCGCCGTACTGACTGCGAGTGAACGATCGCGAAGTGCGTCTGATATCTCGTTCGGCAGCGTTTGTGGAATTCCGGCATCCGTATAGTGCAGTGTGCGCACGCCTCTGTTGCCACTCGCGTTCACCGCCTGCACGTTCACCCATTCTCCCGTCGGCGATATCGCGAACAGTCCGGACGAAGTGCGCTTGAGTCCGCCGGGACATGTGAAGTCCGAGTTGACATAAACGCGATGCCCGTCCGTCGACCAGTTCGCGCTCTCCACACCATTGCAACCGTCCTTGACGCGTGCGACGTTCTGGCCAGTTGCGGCGATCGCATCGCGCGCGACGATCTTGCCGTCTTTGACGGTCACAACGTTCACGCCGGAAGTGGATGGCATCGTGGTGGCCGGAATTACACACACGAGCGGAGCATCACTATTGCGCGGCAGCGAGAACGAGATGGCCGACGCTTGCGGTGCGGCTGGACGCCAGCATCCAATCCACGGCTGCCAGCGAGCGTCCATCTGCGAGGATGCCTGCGAGGATGCCTGCGCGGAAGCGCTCGACGGAACGGCCGCGATCGCAAAGGTGAGAGCCGCGATCACCGTGCCTGTTGCACGCGTTGCAATTTGGGACTGTCGATTGACCAACTTGTGAATGCGCATTTGCGTTCCTATCAATACCTGAAGGTAAGGCCGATCGTGGTCGAGAGACCGGAAAGATCGATGCTGTTGAAGCCTGAGAAGCTCTGGTTCAGGTTACCCTTTGCGTAGATATACTTCGCCTCGCCGGTGAGCGCGACACGTGGCGTCAGCGTGACGTCGAGTCCAGCCATTCCCTGCATGGCCGGAGTCCAGCGTGAGGATGTGAATTCGCTCGTGAAAACGCTGTTGTTATTCTGGAAGTCGACGAAGTCGCCGTGTTGGCTGAATCGGTACCACATGGCGCCCGCTCCGGCACCAACGTACGGCGCGAATCTGGCCGGCACCCAGGCGAAGCGCCCGACCGACCGGCCCTGAGGCGTGAGGTACGCCTTGAGGCTCACCATCAAGGGAACGCGTCGCAGCTCTGTGACCTGCATGATCTCCGCGCCGTTCTGGTCGACGAGACTTCGGTAGTTCGACGGGGTGGATGTGCCGGCGTAAGAGGTGCCGAGCACGACGTCCAGTCGCGGCGCGATCCGTAGCGCGAGGTCAGCTCCGAATGTCGGACCACTGAAGTCACCCTTCCCGACCGTAAGCTGATTNNGTGGCGTGCGCGAATCCACCGCTAATGGTAAGGCTTCCCGCTGGTTGCTCGAAGAGAAAGCCGCTACCGGAACCCTGCGCGTTGGCGTTGGGTGCGGCAACCGCCATCAGACCAGCGGCTGCGAGCAAGCGACAGATCGGGAGCCGATTGGCGACTCCGACCGAGCGACGACGGCGCATCGGAACGTACCAGCCCTGCTCTGGGGCCAAGCTCACCACATCTCCTCTGTTAAATGGCTGCCTCTGGTACACCGCGGACCAAAGCGTGGTCCACCTCCTCGGCCCACGGCACCGAGCGAAGCGTCGCGGCTGGTTCCACCTACCGCGAGCCGCCGGCTCGGTAGATGTCCGTGCCGAAGGTCGCGAGCCCGGGCCGCCCTGCGTAGCCGAGGTGTCCGAGACCGAATAGGTCCTCGACGCTGCGCAGCATCGAGTAATGGTTGTAGGGAACGTAAGACACCGTTCCCGGCTTTATGAAGGGTGACAGCAGCACCGCGCCGGTACGACCGCCGCCAGGTCCGTGCGTTCCGGGAAGTTTGGTATTTGGCCCGGTAGGCTCGTCGCAACAGGCAGATGCATCGGCACTGGCCGCCTCATCGAAGGTCACGATGAGTAGTCCGCCGTCACGAAATGCGCGCGAATGGGTGATCAGCGGCACCCAATGCGTCAGAAATTCGTTAGCCGACACCAGACCGCCCGGCTCGCCATTTCGGCAGGGGCGGTCGTGACCATCGTGGCA
>PLEG01000239.1 GCA_003136975.1 Gemmatimonadota bacterium
GCGCAACCGCGCTTCAACGTAGGTCCAGAGCGTGGAAGGGGCCGATTATCTGGCCATTCGGATTGAGACCCGGAAGCGAGAAACCGAATGATGCTGTATTCAGCGTTCGCGTGAACTGCGCCGCCGCGGCGTTCAGCGACGGCAGCATGTCAGCGCGACTCTGCTGCACGCGCGCCTGCGCCTCCGCAACGCGAACTCGCGCACTCTGCGCCGGCGCGCTGTTGCGAGCTGCGATGCGAGCCGCATCCCCAATCGACAACCTTGATGGAGCTTGCACCGTCGTCGCGGAGTCCTGTGCCAGAACCGGTGACGCGACTATGGTACCTGCGATTCCAGCGATTATCGCGAAGCCCAGGTGCGTGATGAATTTGCCTTTCATTTTTGATGTCACGCGCGGAGCGCGGAGAGGTAAAAGTCGACTATCTCGCTGTATATCTGCTCGTCAGTCCGGTCACGAAGATGCGGGAAGAATTTCCTCTTGCAGCACCACATGGCGCTCGTGCTGAACAGGGAAATCAGCATTCTGCCCGATACCGTCGGATCCAGTGCGCGGAACTCGCCCGTGACGACACCACGCGAGATGATTCCCGCAATCAGCCTCTGGCCGCGAACTATGACCTCCGCGCTGTAGAACTCCACCAGATCGGGGAAGTGATGCAGCTCGCTCACAACGACCCGGTAAATAACAGAGAAAGCCGGAGTGCGGACAAAGTCCCAGTAGCTCTGCATGAACGTCAGCAACTGCTCACGGGCCGAGCCCACGTTGGGAATTCCCTCGCCGGCGACGATCGCCTCGACGATAGTGGACCGCACCATTTCGCGGAACAGTGCCTCCTTGTTCGGGAAGTACAGATAGATCGTCCCTTTGGAAACACCGGCTCGCTTGGCGATATCTTCCAGGCGCGCCCCTGCGAGCCCGTGTTCGCCGAAGACTTCGAGCGCGGCACGCAGAATCTGCTGTGGACGTTCTTCTGGAAGTCGCCTCCAGCGTGGCTGCGTTACTTCAGCTGACATAGGGGTATTGACGTATATTACTGACCGGTCAGTAATATACGTCCTTCCCTTCGATACGTCAACGAGTTCTGGTGCGACCTGGCTTTTGACCGGAACCCATCTTGAGGATCGCGTCCCACTCCGGGGCTCTGACTGGCTGTACTGACAGACGGCTTCCCTTCCGGAGGAGTTCCATCTGCTCCAGCGCCCGGATGTGCCGAAGCCCCGGGAGGTCGAGGAACTGCTCGAACCGCTCGGCCGCTCGGATGTCGACCATATACCAGATTGGGTTGGGCTCGCTGCTCTTCGGATCGTAGTGCTCGTTGGACGGATCCCAGGCTGTGAAATCAGGATAGCCGTCACGCACGATCTCTGCCGTCCCGGCGATCCCAGCTGGTTCCGCGCTCGAATGGTAGAACAGGACACCGTCACCTTTCTTCATGTCGTCCCGCATGAAGTTGCGTGCCTGATAGTTCCGTACACCGCTCCAATTGGTCGTACTCCGGGGAGCGGCGACCAGGTCATCGTACGAGAAGCAGTCCGGCTCGCTCTTGAGCAGCCAGTAACGGCGGTCCTTGGGTTCGGGCATCGGTACGTTCGATTGTCAGTTCGGGAGTTGAGCGTTGCCGCTCGTGCGAAATCTAGAGGATTCCAAAGGGTCTGAACGGGTTCCCGCGGGGTATCAACCTCCTGGTGATGCCGGTGTTTCCAGTGCGAGCATCGCTGTGTGCCGCGTCCGCTTGTCGTAGATTCCGACCCAACCAATCCACTAAATGCACCAACACATTCGCTGGCTGGCTCTATCTGCGCTCCTCGGGGGATCTGTCCCGATCGGTTCGACCTCGGCCCAGGCTCCTGCCGCGCGCGCAACGAACGGCGCACTGCCCAGGACGGATTTTGCGTCGCCGAGTACGCTCGCGCCGTTCAAGGCCGGCAACAAATTCTTCAACGTCGATGCCACCGGGACACTTCAGGTGCGAGACGGTGCGCGCGGTGTACCGCACGCATTATTCAGCGCGGGAAGTTTCTCGATCGTCGCACCGTCGCCCAGGGGGAAATACATCGCGTACGCAGTCGGTCCGACCGATCCGGGACCGTACGACGTTCGTATCCGCGATGTGCTCACGGGCCGAGATCTCCCGGACGTTCTGCACCATGCGCGCATCTCGCCAGCGCCATGGTCGCACGACGACAAGGGTTTCCTGTACATCCGGAACGATTCAACTGACGGACGCGAACGCGTTTACTATCACGGCGTCGGTCGTGCCGAAGCGAACGATGCGCTGATCCTCGCCCAGTTCGATCACCCCGAGTGGCGCTACGCCGCACGCATCAGCGACGACGGCGACTATGCCATCTTCACTATATCATATCCCGCCGACTCACACACGCGGATTTACTTCATCGATCTCGCCGATGCGGGCAAGCCGAACTTCGGCGCACCGGTCGTGAAATTGGCGCAGGTATTCGATGCTCGATACGAGTTCATCGATAATGCGGGCAGTTACTTCTTTCTCCAGACCGATCGTGCGGCTCCGCTCGGCCGAATAGTTCTCGCGAATACCGATGTCATTCGCGAGGCGCGCTGGCCATCGCTGATTCCGGAAACCGGAGACACTCTGCTCTATGCCCGGACGGCGGGCGACGAATATCTCGTCGCGGTTTATCGGTCGTCGTTGGGTGCGAGCGTCGCCCGGG
>PLEG01000002.1 GCA_003136975.1 Gemmatimonadota bacterium
GAGATTGACGAAGTCTGGGAGGCGGCGCGCGAGGCTGGGCGTCCCGCCCCGGACGTAGCACAGCTCCCACCCGTCCGACTCTCCATGCAACCGTCGTTCATCTTCTTCACGATGCTGAACTCGGCACCACTCAACCGGACGGACGCTCTGACATTGGTCGCTATAGGTCTCGTGTTAGGCCTACTGGAGTGCTTTCCGGGCCCGGACGATTCACCCCCTGCAAACATTCCCCCTTCGGACCTGCCGATCGTGAACGCGATGCCGCGTTTGATTGAAGCCGCAACCCGTGCGCGCGCTGGCGCGAATCGGAAGCGAGTTTAACCGACCGGTGACCATTATCGACGAGTGCGTGAATGCACCACAGCCGCCGAGCGCCCGCGTGCCTTTACCTCACGTTGCTGTTCAGTGCATGCCGGGGTATCTGGCGCTTCGGTGGCTTTACGATGCGCACGGTACGACGAGGCTCACACTGATCGTGCAGGAGAGGCGCAGCAACAGTGAAGGGAACTCACATCAGTTTCCAGATGACACGCGCGACGTTGTTGGATGCGTGGCATTCGCTGCCGCGGTAGCAGGGGTCGTTTGCGCAGACGCAAAGGCGCTCGGAGAACCGCCAAGAGTGATACGCATTCCGATTGGGTCGCCGGTAA
Organism: Gemmatimonadota bacterium; assembly: GCA_003136975.1. Classification (GTDB taxonomy): domain Bacteria; phylum Gemmatimonadota; class Gemmatimonadetes; order Gemmatimonadales; family Gemmatimonadaceae; genus Fen-1247. The sequence continues at coordinate 651 of PLEG01000002.1, forward strand.
CTACTTGCCTTGCGCTAGAAGTGTGCTGGGCACACGACAGCCCTTTCTCTGTCATCGTGGCTGAACCTCGATTCCGGTCGCCAAGAGACACTCTTTCCACTCTCAATGCGTTTATCGAAGCTGTAGCTGGGCAATCAACTAGATCGCGTGAACCTATGTCATGCTTTCCGCCAACCTCGTTGATGATTTCCGATGCGTCGGCAGTACTGGCTGACACCTTCGCCCTCATCCAACGCCAAGCACCGGCCTCTATCAGCGGCGTTTTGCCGCTGGCCTATAGGCAGGCACTGGTAGATGTCGTTAAGGCTGCAGAAAAGCGGACTACTGGATCGGAGGGCTCGGCGGTGTTGTAGAACTGCACCCATCTGGGGCTGTCTTCTCTGATTGTGTCCCACCCGCTGTCCATCCTCATTGCCTGACAATGTCACCTTTTCTCGAATCGGATCTTACCCCCCGTAACGCGCTGCACTCTGCTTCAGCCAGAGTTCCCGCCAGTGCGCTGCAGGACGCCCTCGGTCCGCTCGTTCTGAGGGCGCGCTTGCAGCGCATGATGTCTGCTGCATCAGGCTCGAATCTCGATGATCCCATTGTTCGCGTGATCTATGATCCAGACTTCGGGATTAGCCTCGAGAGCGAGGATGGGGCTTTCCGTACTCAGGTACGGGACGCGACCGTGACCGCCGCTGTGGCGATGGTGGCAGCGACCGATGCGAAGGAATTACAACGGGCAATTGCAGAGATCGGCATCGGGATGGATTCCAGTGCGCCACCACTCTCGCTATCGGTTGGAGCGATGGCAACTACTATCGAGGCAACACGGTCTCGTCCAACAGGGCGAACGGCCGTAATGCGCGCCTTAACGTCTTCAGCGATTGCAGATGATGCTCCACTCCCACTGATGGCGGCATTCGGGGTTCGTGGTGCGATGCTCGCCAATCGCGATCGAGACATGCTACAAGAAGATGTGGCACTGGAACGTTTCGTGAGAAGCGCCCGACTGTCTCTGGCCAATCGTGAGTACGAGGTGTGGACAACTGAGGCGCCAGCTTGGGTGTTGGCGGCAAATGATGTGATCGAGGAGCTCGACACTCCGAGTAAGGCAATTCTATCCGCCGCGGCCGATAGATCACTGCTTTCTCTCGAGACCACCACGGAGGTTTCAGAGATCGAACGAGATTATTGCCACACGATGATACTGCTCGCAGCCTGCCATGATGCGCGGGAACGAGTGCCGGCGACAGTTCGAACCGCTGTACCATATGCCGTGGTTGCATCCATGTTTAGCAGTGACGTGGGAGACACGACAGGCCTCTCGTCACCAACACTGATCCCAAGCCAGGCAGATCGGCTCGCTCTGATCGTGTCTCATAAGGGAGTCTCTGCTGCCCGGCCGCCGTACGAATCGACGCGGGCGGTGTTGGAACGTACTGACTCGACCGGCGACGGCTCGCTCGACGCCGAAACCAGCCGCATTATCACGCTCGTCTCTAAAGGTGAGGTTCGTGAGTTAGACGCTTCATTCGCGCTTAGGCTCACCGCGGTGCCTATACACGTTCTGCGTGGAGCGCTCCGGGCTCACGGCAAGCTGGATGATGAGGCGATGCACGAGCTCTCTCCAGACGAAAGGGCCCAGGCTGAGATTGTGGCTGATCTATGGCCGGCAGCAACCTTGTCTCCGGATGCACTGGACCGTATCTCAATTGCGGCTGGAGTCACCGCGTTGAGATTGGATTCAGTTGCAAAGCAGCGGGCCCGCCGAAAACGCCAAGACTCTCAGCGTAGCAGTCGCCAACTTACTGTTCGGAATTTGATTCCTGACGAGATAGGAGTTGGATCAATACGTCGGATCCGCGTGCCATCTCAGGCTTCACTACTCAGTGAATTCGCAATCCGCGTTACGGATCGTGGTGCACGCTCTGCGGGACTCCGAGAACATCTCCTTGTCCCGCCTGCGGCCTACGGACTTCACGCAGTGGACTATAACGTAGCCGTACTATGCGACACGAAAAACGATACCGCGGTAATGATAGCCGAGGTCCCGGGACAGCGCGAAGGCGCCCACACGAATTTCGTCGTGAGTACTTGGAGTGCTCGGCCCACAGATATGTCCAAGGCAGTACTCCTGAAGTCGGCACTCAACGCGTCTCCTTCAGATCTAATAGCATTGTGGGGTGATGAGTTAATCGCGGTTCGTGCCGCTGCCGCACACAGTGACCCGGCGCTCGTTGCGAACCCGGGCGACGGAGTAGCCGTATCTGTTGTTCGAAAGGACGGCGGCATTTTGATCGAAGCTGGGGATTCTTCCTTAACGATCGGGCCGGAACGCGCTGGGATGATAGCCGTTATCAAGGAGTTGGGCAATTCAGTATTCGAATTTGCCTCTGGCGCAGAAACTCCGGATCGCCGACTCGCCTTGACGGAAGACAAGGTCGCATTCCTCTCGAGCACGCTCTCCGTGGCTGCGAGTGGTCTTGGAGTGGGTCGTCCACTGGACTTTGACAAGCCCGTCCGCAACTTGGGAGCGAGTGCACAAGTAGCAATTCTCCCATCGGTTGGCACAGGTCATTTAAGCGTCGACGATGGGCAGCACGAATATATCGTTTCGGCGGCCAAATTCACTTCGAGGGCGAAGCCGCCTCGCGTGTATTCGTCGCCGACCGCTTTGAACGACGCACTGGATATTGTACGTGCCTCCGGGACGGCGCAGGAAGTTGCGCGTACGAAGCAGAACGGAGAAATGATCGAAGCATCCGCTTGGCTACGCTTTTCTCCCGACGGCGAGAGTTTGAGCTTTGAGCGGGGGAGATCCGAGTCGAGCGTGATCCATGTGGACTCGAATGTACCAGAAGAATCAGTAGAAATGATCGAGGTCGCCGGCTCGATCGCATCTGTAGCGGTGAGGGCGATTTGATGGTCGATACCAATTCAGAACTTCTGGCCATTGCTCCGGGTAAGGATCCTTCGCCAGGAGTAACAGCGTCTCCAGAAAGCCGCTTACTCGCTGACGCAGTACGGATCCTCCAAGGGTACCTCTGGGCTCCGGATGGAAAGGTGGCGTGTCACTACCTGACCCACTCCCGCGCGATCCCTGAGTCAATCGCCCGGTCGTACGGTGTTGGGTACCTTCCGGCATCCGCCGACGAGTCTGGAGGTTCAATGCTCTCAGACACACTGAGGGCGCTCGGCCACTCTGATGATGTTATGCTCTCCGTCGGTATTGCTGTTCGTAGCTACGACCGAAAAGGGCTTTGTGACAAACCCCGCGGTGGAGGATACATCGCACTCCCCCTCACAGATCCTTCTGGACAGGTCATTGGGATCAAGTATCGTGCTGTAACCGGCGAGGTGAGCGAAGATGCTCGTCGATTCGATGCCACGTCTAGCGCACTCTCGGGAGCGATGTTCGGATTTGACAGACTTCCGCTTGACGCGCATACGGTCATCGCAGTCGAGGGCGAACTCGATCAACTGTCACTCGCGGCCGCGCGGGAGTGCGACCCGTCTTTGCCGCCTGCAGTCGCATGGCACGGCAAAGAACTCTCCGGTGAGCGACTCGCCCTGCTGAGCAGTCGTGCCAAGCATGTAGTGCTGATGCTGGATGCTGACGAAGGTGGATTTGATGGAATCCTTCGAGGCGGAAGGAAATTGGCGCGCGCTGGCGTAGCCATCAGTGTGGTACGCATGCCTGCAGATGTCGATGCGAACGAACTGCTTCGGGCTGGTGATGCTCCTGGCCTGGCGCGCGCTGTCCATAACCTGCCACGCGTTTCGCTCTTCGAAGAGCATGCGCGCGTATTCACCAGGTTCGGTCCAGCGCACGTCAATATCGCATGTACAGATCCCTACTTTGTCGCGAGCGAACTGAGCGAAACCGCCGAAGCACTCGCATGCATCGAGCTGCAAGCTGATGCTGTCGAACGTGGAGCAAAACTCGTGAATCTTGATCCAGGGTTTTTCGCGAAATACGTTGCTTCGGCACGAGAGAGAGACCTCGCACGTGCTGAGGCGACCGGCACTTCACCGCGAGTCGCCGATTACGACGTTGCGCAGTTACTCGAGTCCGTGGTAGATGTCGAAGGTGAGGAGCATGAAGTACTTGCTGTCGGCGACGCAGGAGGGTTGTAAGCATGGCCGACAAGGATCGACTCTTTTCGCGGCTATTCGGCCCTCGTCCTAGCGACGCCGGTTCTGGACGTTCCGCTATCGGGGCATCTCAGAGCGAAGTGAAGGGTCCGCCACTCATGGAGCCGCTGGCACTTGTAATTCCTCCCGATCATATATCTCTCAGATTGCTGCGAGCTCATGTGCGTCGGTGGGATTGGATGCACCGCTCACAAGACTCGCTACGCCTCGCGAGCGGAGACATGAGCTTGTTCGATTACACGCTCGCACAACGGCAGAGGAATGCGCGGTACCGACTGATTGCGCGAGCTGATAAAGGCGAGACGATCACTGAAGACGACCTCATTGAGGTCATGGGCGCTGACTTCAATCTTGGCTCGACAGAAGTAGCGATGATTCTCGATGCTGACCGGGATGTTAGGCGCTCGCAGGAACGTGCTGACGATCGCGGTCGCTGGCAGAAGGCGGTCGATGATCACGGTAATGGCGGCACACACCGTCCAGATCGTGGCCCGGACGATCCTGGTGGCGGATCTTCTCGCGCTGGCACGCCTGGCCAACCTATCACGGGTGGTGCAGCAGCCAGCAGCGATTCCCCGAGATTGCGTGATGAGGATATGGGGACCTTGGTGTTTGCCGCTCAGTCGACGTCCGGCGACTCGGCTGCGTCACTCACTGACTGGCTCGACGATGACCCCACCAGCTTAGTACGTTCACTTCGCGCGGACGCAATGCTGACTCACGCGGATGCTAGAGGAGATGTGTTGTATGAAGCGACGGTGTGCGCTTGGGCGCGTACGACCATTGCTGCCCGTACGATTGTCGAGGTCGACCTACCAAATGCTGTCCGCCGTTGGCTGGCCGATGATGTCGCTCTACGCTCCGCCGAAGGCGACCAAGATGCATTAGACGCTTACTTCTCCGATGCAGCCAGGGAGTCAGAGTCGCTGCATCGAGCGGCTTGGATCGATGCCGTATCTCGCACGGATGGCCGCGCTTCTGCGGCAGCAGCATCTCCAGTCCCGGGCGTTACAACGGCTGCACAAATTGGCTCGCCCGCAATGCGACCCGGTGAGTTCAAGCTGGTCGACGCTCATGACGCCGTATCATCGCTTTATACGTCGATTCGGAGTCTTCGACGCAAGGATGCTCAGGCTGATCTTGGCATTCAGGATACGGATGCAGTAAGTGCCCGTCGCCGCTCAGATTCCCCGCAAGAGTCTGAAAGTGGGCCGGAGTTCGGATCAAGCGTCGGACCAGGCTTCGATTCACCCCCAATGGGCGAGCAGGATGAAGAATGGTCTCCCGACCAGCGAAGCGAGGAATACGAATCCCTCGCCGGTGATGTAGGCGAGCAGCGTGAAGGTTGGACGCAAAACCAAAAAAACGAGGAATACGAGTTCCCCGCAGGTGATGTGGCCAAGGACCTCGCTCCGCCAACCCGGCTAGACATCGGCGGTATTTGGGACGAGCCAGCACCAGCCGCGCCGTCACGGCAGGAGCCTCCTCACCCCAAAGCGCCCTCTTTTCGTTCGCGCGTACGTCGTAGTAACGCTCCAAGCGTGCATCCAAAGCAGGATGACCTCGCTGGTCTGCCCCGGAGTGCCGATGAAGCGGCTGGTCCGGCTGTCTTCGTTCGTGGCCGTCGTGTTGACGCAATCTTCCGCTATGTCAAGGATGATCTCGTCACATTGCAGACTGGAAGTGAGACACGCACCGTCCAGGGTCCGTTGCATCGCGATGGGGGAGGCGCCGCTGTAATTGAGCCGGATGGTACAAAACGCCATTACGTAAATGGTGCCTTGTCGCGCGAAGATGGTCCGGCGATAGAAGCGCCGGACCCGTCTCAGGATGTCTACGCAATCAACGGTACGGTAAAACCCCTGGATCTACCTCCTGCACTTCTCGCGGACCGGCAGTTCCGAGGACGTCTGTTCCGTGCATGGGAGCGCGCTGGCTTCCCGGTAAATGCAGAACTCCAAGCCCGCGCTCTACTAGCAGTAATGCCATCGGAAGAACGGGAACCAATTATTGCAAATTTGCGCGCTTCTTCCGATAAGCAAGACAGTCGCTTCGCCGCGAACGCGGATGCGCTCTACGGACGCCCATTTGTTGCGGAATGCACAGAAAAGGAAGTTGATCCCGCCACCGAAGTCCCGCCGCTCCCGCCCTCACTTGCACCACACACCGAGGACGATTTCGACGACTTCTGTGAATCCCTAATGCCTGATGGACCCAGCACGGATTGACTCGGCCTCGAGCCTCGACATTGAGCGTAGCTTCCGCGGTGACAGTTCGAACTCGTGGAAGCAATTGTTCGTGTTGCTCGCTGATCGCGAAGGGATCCGCGATGATCGGGTCCGAACAGTCGCGCCAACCGATTTCGTCTCGCGCGATCGCGAGGAAAGCGATGGATCTCCACTGAGTGTCCGTCTTCAGCTTCGACGTGCCGGCAAGGATGTATCTACTGTCTGTGATATTGATACTGTAGCACTCCATCATCTTGCCGGTCATCTCGACATCAAATGGGGTGTGATGCAGGCGGTCGCTGACCTCTCCCCAATGGCTTTGGCCTGTCTGGTCGCCGAAGTATGGCGGGAGAAAGTTGGAGAGGGAACGCTCCGCTGGCGGGTCGTCGACTCAACAGTGCGCGCGATCGTGACGGCGGACTATACCCCTCTCAACGACATCGCGGTAGCCCGGCTACTGGAGCGTCCGTTGACTTCATTAGGCATATCCCCAACCCGAGCATTACGGTCCAGCACCGAAACGCGAATCGAGTTTGTGTTAAATGATTCGGCCCAGCGGCAACGCGGCGCCCATCGACCGGGAATAGTGGTGCGCAATAGCGAGACTGGTCACGCGATGCTCACGTTATCCCCTGGCCTCGTAAGACACAACGGAATTGCTACTCGGCTATCAGAGCCGACACTGGAATATCGTCATGTGATCTCCAATCGGGACGCCTTAGCAGAACGGCTCGTAGCCGCATTACCTTCACTTCTACATTCAGCACGAGGCGCGTCCGAGCGGTGGAGTAAGATCCGGACCCTACGGTGCACTCCTCAGCAGGTGGACGCCGCCGCTGGCTCCCTTGAAAGGGGGCTCGGTAAGAAGATGCGTGATGAAATAATGAAAGCATTTGGTACCCGTCCGGTCGAAGATCGCACACCATCGGCGTTATTCGCGATCGTAGCGGGGGCCACGCGGGATCTGCCACCTTGGAAACGAACAAACTCAGACATGCTGCTTTCAGCTTTGCTCGCTGATACTGTTGTAAAAGTCGGACACCTTGCACATGCTTCTGCCATATGACCCAACGTGTGACAAACCAAGTTGAGGAACTGAACCTGGAATGGGTTCAAGCTGTGCTTCGGGCACTTATCATCCCCTTTGACCCTGCCGTCGCTCGCGTGGAAGCGGATGTATGGGACGAGTGGGCAAGCAATGCTCCGCCGAATACCACGGAACAGTTGGTGCTTGCAACGGCGGCCCGGCTTGCCAAAACTGAGCAAACCTCGGAAGCTCGCGTTCCTCCGGCACTCGATACGATGAGCGGTGATATGCTCGCGAATCCGACTGGCCCGGCAATGCTTGCAGCCACAGGTGTTTTGGAGGGATATGTACAAGCGAGACAGACCGTTCTGCTTGGCCCGGATGACGTTCCTGTAGGATTGTCTGAGTCTCAAGAAATTGAAACGAGCTCCTCTCGTGCTGCAGGTCGCGCATCTGCTCACCGTGCTGTGCTCCTCAGTGCCATCGAACACCACGCCGCAAATGTCCCAGTCTGGCGCTGGCTTGCGCGATGGTACGGGTCACTCTCCCTTGCTCAAGGGCATACAATCGAGGATCTCAATACTTTCGGCTGGGGGCAAGTTGCATTCTCGCTATCTATTCGTATAGGAGCGGCAAGCCCGTTCGTACGCGAAGCATGGGCTGTGATTGACAGGATGGCTGCAGCATCTGTCTGCTATACCAAACGCTCGGCGGACTTCGCGATCTTCACGCTCATGAGCCTTCGAGGTACGGGGGGAGCGGAGCCTGTGAGGGCGCCATTGCCTGCTCCTCCAGGTGTAATGCACAGCATCCCGCTCACGCTCGGCGAGATTTGGGATGCAACCAAGCTATTCCGTTCCCCGGACAGAGCTCCTGAAGATGTTTTTACGAATCCGGCAAAGTTCCACGCCTACGAACTCGAAGTGCGAGCTCCAGACCCTACCTGGGCTCACATGCCAAGCGGGCGGAAAGCGTTAAAGGAAATTCAGCCGAATATCCCCGGCAATGAAAAAGAACGCCAACAGGATTCTAGAGTTGCACATTCCTCTCGTCGCGCTCACGAAGCGAGAGAATCACGATTCAGCGTGATGGCCATCCTTGATGATCCACCGAGATTCGGATCGCCATTCCTTGGTGAAATAGCTGTTCGAGACGAAGATCGGGCGACCACTCGGCTCCTCAAAAACCTACCTCCGCTTTAACGTGTCGGCTATCGCTCAACCGATGAAGCGCGAATCGCGCTCTGCTGCGACGACAAGCGCGGCCGCAGCGCAAATAGCTGCGCGCGCCGAGAGGCTCGAATTTGCCGTACGCGGATCATTAGCCAACCTGCTCGCAAAGGATGCGCGCGGTTCTCTCGCGCAGTATGCGCTTGCTGATCCATGGGCGCTTGTTCTCGCCGGCGGGCTCCCGTTCGAGATCGCTGACCGTTGGGCGGCCGAAGACGGTATCGAGCACACGAGTTCGCGAGCCCCTGCATCAGTAGTCTGGGCTGTGAGACATGCGTTGCTAGACCGTGGGGACATGGCAGTTCCGATGCTCGATCTGCCGCGTCTCATCCAGCGCATAAGAGGTGAACCGGTCGAGCTGGACAGTCTTGCCAACACTGTGCATCAGCTCATGGTGAACGGTGTCCTCGAAGTGTTCGGCGACTCTGTAGCATTACCGTCTGCAGCGGCAACCGAGGCGTCCTTGGCTCGCCGTATCACAGACCTCCTAACCACACCGCCGGCAGATTCAGAGAGAAGGGAAGCGCTCGTGCGTCGCCGCCTTGCAGAGGGAACCCCGCTTTCTCTGTCGCAGCAAGAGGCGGTGATCGCAGTTGCGCGACATCGATTGGTCGTGATTACCGGCGCTGCAGGCACCGGTAAAACGGAGGTCATCCGGGAAATCAATCGTCTCTACAGTGCGCTCGGCGATCGGGTGCTCGGGGCTACACCAACTGGAAAAGCGGCGGACGTTCTTCACTCTCGCGGAGTTCCGCAGGTACAAACGCTCCATGCAACGCTCGGGATTACACCGGACGACACCGAGCCGGATTCGTATCCCGTAGAAAGCGCACACCCGCTTTTGGCAACGATACTGTTCGTGGATGAAGCAACGATGCCAGACGCAATTATCTATGAACGTCTATTCGCATCGTTACCCGACAACATGACGGTTGTGCTGGTCGGTGACGTCAATCAGCTCTTGCCAGTCGGTCCTGGTACGGTGTACGAGACGTTGGTCAACATGCCGTCGATAGTACCAGTTATCAGGTTGACTGAGGTGCGACGTACCGCAGGCCTATTGACTGACAACGGGCTCGCGATCGCAGAAGGCCGAATGCCGCGATTTACTGACCCCTTCGGCGGGAAGCAAGACTACACTGCCGCATGGTACGACGCAGCACGCGTCCCGCCGCTCTATCGAGAAATGGCGACAAAGGCCGCGAAGCGTTCCACCCCGGCCGAAGAGGTCGCGATGGATGCGGCTGCGCGATGGATCGTCGACACTGCATGTTCGACGCTCATGACTGCCTACGGTTTGTCCCCCCACGAGTTTGTTCAAATCATCACACCGCAGGGGCCCGGGCCTCTAGGCACGATCCGGCTTGGCGGTATGATGCGGAACAGGTTGAATCCGCTGCCGCCTGATGAGCGAGATTTGCGTTGGACATACCAGGACAAGGTGAACTGCCTTCGGAAACGCGACCCAATATTGGTAATTGGCTCGATCAAGTCGAGCGATGGATCGCTCCTGCGAAACGGCACGGCGGCCGAGGTTGTCGCTATTGATCGGGCGAGCAGGACCTTCACACTTGCACGCGCCGGCGGTGACGAATACATCGTTCCTTCATCGGCCTCCNNGAATACGGTGTTGTTCTTCAGGTCGTCCACGATGCTACCGCCAGGAGCCTGGCAACGAGGAACCGCTACTACACAGGGTACACGCGGGCACGGAAGGCGTCTGTCACATGGGGAACGGATGAACGGATTCGATACTGCGTCACCGATGCGGGCAGTGACCGTCGATATACCACACTGCCGGACCGCCTCCGGGAGGAATTAGAGCTCAAAGGCCAAAGGGCGGGTGTATAGTCCATCCGGAAACAATGGCAACTCTAATTATCAGGGCTCCGGCCGATACTTAACCGGAGTAAGGGAATAATCCGTAGGAGCAGTTCGTCCTTGCGGACACGTCGAATGTAGTTGTACCTTCTGGAACGCCACCTATCGCGCATGCGACTGGACCGCGACGAATCTGTAGGACTGACAACTCGAACTCTATGATGAACGCGCCAGCGATACTGCTTGCGCGGTCGAATTCGGCAACGGGCGTGAAACTCGTGCTTCAGTTCGGCTGCGACAACAATGCTGAAACGGAACGCGATGCCGGCCGTAACGGCAATGCCGAACCGTTCGATTTTTGTCACCTTGTCGTTGGTGTGAAAGGGGCACCTCCGCGTATCTTCGCGGAGCACCTTCGCATACATCGTGACGGTGCAACTACATGGCTGTCGGGAACTTACGGGGACTTCATGCGTGTCTTGATCGACAAACGCATGGATCCCACGATGACGTCCGGCTATTGCGGCGCAATCCAGCAATCGATCACGGGCTTAGAACCGTTCGGCAACCCGAGATTCCTCGCTGTCCGGAAAGGCGTCACGATTCCGAAGTCTCCAGCCGAACTTAAAGCATCTGGAAATGCGGAAGGTGGCATTTTCGTACTTGCTGCAGATCTGCGCACAGAACGTGAACTCCTTGCCGCAGGTGGTCGGGTGCTTGATCGCGTCCCACGCGGCGAGTCGAAGCCATGGATCGGTTTGGCTGAAGTCGCACCTGACAACACTGCGGTCGATCTCCTCCGAGTCGGCACACTTGCCCTGCCTTTGGCTGCCGATGACGCGCAGGCCGACATGAAGTTGCTCCGCCCGCTGGCAGAAGCGTACGAACGTTTGCAAGCCAAGGCTAAAAACCGTGCACTCGCGGACCTCCTGCGGTACGAGTTCGAGACAACGTCGCTTCTCGTTTCCGCCGACCGCGGCGTGTTCTCGACCCTCGCGACGTGTGAATACACTCCTGCTCAGCACTTGGCAAAGGCAGCGACCGGCGCGCTCGACACAGCAGCCGAGGCTCCTCCCCAGCAAGAGAAACGCACATCTCGTGTCGCTACGAAAGTAGCGACTGCGGCATAATCGCATCCTATGCCGAATGTCGCCCTGCCGGACGAATTAGATACAGCGATCGAGGAAGGAATTCGCGTGATGGATGTAGTTACCGCGAGCTCGCCTTTCCCCGAGCACGACAACGCACCATCGCCAGTTCAAACCGCGATCGCTGGCGCGGACCGCCAGTATCTCGTGTTCTCAATGGAGACTGGCGATATCGTCTTCGCGGAGAAGGGGTCGTTCCATTCAGCGACCGTGAGTCCAGTCTTAAACGTCTCGCTAATTGGGGCACAGCGCCGCGGGTGGATCGCGGATCTCCCGGTTGCAATCAGATGGTTGCCGTCGCTCCTGACAGCTCCGTTTCGACTGTTCGGCGGCTTCATTGGACGCACGGCTGCTGGCGAATCTGCACTGATGCTGACGGTGCGTGCTACGAAGCCGGGAATGGCGACGTTTGTGAACCACTCTGGTGGTCAGATCCAGCGGATTCCAATCAGTAACGGGACGGCATTGACGTCGAGACGCGGAGCGTGGGTTGCACATTCGGGTGACATCTCGATTGGAGTTGGTACGATGCGCGCCCCCTTAGCTGCTCTTACGTCCGGTGCGGCGTTCTGGTACGAACGCGCAACCGGCGACGGCGATGTCTTCATCGCTGCAGGCGGCCACATTGTGCGACGCGTTATCGGTGATGGAGAACGCATCGTTGTTAAGCCGGGGCACCTACTCGCCTGGCTCGATTCCCCACGGTTTAGTGCCACGGGAGTCGGAAGCGTAGGCGCCGCCGTCTGGGCAAAGGAGGGGCTTGTACTCCTCGCTGTTGACGGGCCGTCTGTCGTGTACCTGGATACTGCACCGCGCATCGCCAGACGGCATCCAGTTCCACCAGACGCCCACTATACCGGACGTGCTGATTAAGCCGACCGAATCACTTATCCCACTCGACTCGTAGAGCGAGTGGTTGCTTAAACGGGTGCATGTGGGTCGCCCGCGCTTTGAGAAACGCTCAATGCGAAACCACCCCGAACCGAGACGGAGCTTCGCAATGCAAGACCAGATGATCTTTTCCGAAACCACCCGGTCGGGGACCGTGAGCGCATTCTGTCGCTCGCTGGTGACTCGCGCCGACAAGTATCGTGCACACGTAATGCCTGTTCTCAAGACGTACGGCCCCATGCTTATCGTCGCAGTCTTTGTTGGGCTTACAATACTGTTCGCCCCTGACACTGCGTCTGCTCAGAGCAGCGTTTGGACATCGCTCAATAACGTGAACTCCAACGCGCAGAGCACCTTGCTCAAGGTGATGGTAACCGTGGGCATTCTGATGATTTTGGTCGGGGCTTGGATGTGGAAGCAGGAGAAGGGCGGCGCGGTACCTGTGTTGCTCCTGGGCCTGTGCCTCATTGTTGTTGGTGGGCTTACCGCGTCGAGCGTGCTGAGCGGGATCGGCGCGACCGGTGGTAGCAGCGGCGGCTTTTAATCAACAGCCCTCCACGAGCTGATACCACACGATGAGCCGGGGCCGAAAGATCGCGGATCGCGAGCAGCGCGTCGCTCGCCTTGGTCCGTTTTCAATGGGCGAATGGGTTTTCCTATTCGGCCCCGGCATCTTCGTGACTGTAGTTGCGCATCCACCGCTTTATCTGATCATCCTCACGTTTTGCGTTGATGCAGCGTTCGTGTTGGGCGTGTTGCGATCGTTCCCTCCCGGTTCGTTCAAGGATTGGGTTCGATATCAGTGGGATTACGCCCGTTATGGCCAGTCTGTATTCGCTCCCTACGCAACTGACGTGTCGTTGAGGAAAGGTGATCCATTCCTCACCCGATTACACAAAAAGAGTGAGCTATCTCCTGGTTTGTTGTTGTTGTTCCTCGCCGGAGCAGGCGCGATCTACTGGATTTTGTTTCGTCTCTAATAGGCTTTTCGGAGCGGACGCATTATGGGTTCAGCAATTGGGACACTACTTACGATGGTCGCCTTCCTGGTGGGGGCGGCTGTCGTGTATCTCGTACTCCACCGTCGCGCGGGTTGGGTAGATATCTGGAAGTTTACAGAGGGGCATATTCGTCCGTTCTATGATCTCATTCCCCTCGAAGAAATCACCCACAAACTTTATGTCCTGACTGACGAATCCGTGGTAGCTGGATTCAGGATAACCGGGGTCGCAACGGACCTAAGAGGTTCCGAAGATGTGGTGATGCGCGTTGAGCGTCTCGCATCAGCATTCAACTCCCTGGAGGAGGGATGCGAGGCGATCATCCGGATTCGGCGAATCAAGGATTCGGGACCGATCCTCAAAGCATTTGACGAAGCCTCCAAACCACGCACGGCCGCGCTTCTTTTCATCAAGAGGGTTTGGCGCAGGCAGCTCGAATATTTCGCAACCCATCCAACAGCACCATTCTTGGACACACAGATCCACGTGTTCCTCCGCGTCGCTCCCGAGAAGCGCGGTGCTGGAGTAGTCCGATTGGTTGGCGACATCGTGTCGTCGGTTGCTGGCAAGAAGCTCGACGCTGTTCAGGAGGCAGCCGAGGCGCGGGCGAACTTCGCCACCCGACTGCGCTTCTTCGAGGAAAGGGCCCGCTCGTTCGTGTCTGCTCTCCAGAATGCCGGCTTTGCTCCGGAGCAACTCGATAATCTGGGGCTCGACAGGTACGCTGCGAGCTGCCTATGGTCGCCAGAGAGGTTCGCTCGTTATCAGCCGTCACGCCGGCCGGAGCCAAATCACTTTGTATTTGCAGGAGTCAGTCCTGCAACTCGCAAAGTGATACTCAGCCAAGACCCTCGCGCGGCCGATTACTACCCGCAAACGACTCGCGCACAGTTGGGTTCTGTCGCCTATGAGGCCAAGCCGGATTACGTCGTAATTGACGGACGGATCATGGGTGTGATGCGAATGTTCATGGCGCCATCGCATGCCGACCCTGAGATGCTTCGCTACTTTCGGGAGAGCCTACCGTTTGAATGCACGTACACCATTCGTGCGTCAGCACGATCGAAACAAGCGGAAATCAAACGGCTCAAAAAGGCTGCCGACGCTGCTGAAAGAGCGAATCGGCAAAATGCGTTCTCCCCCCGGGAAGATGTAGGGAACAGGATGGCTTCTACAGAGAAGCAAGAAAGGCACGAAGCATTGCTTGCTGATTCTGCTGCACGTCCCTTCGGTGTCGAAATAACGCTGACGTTCCCTGCGGAGTCGCAGGATGATCTCAAGAAAAAACAAATCCAAGTTCAGCAGTATTTCTCGGAAGTGAACGATTCACGCATGGTGCCGGAGACGGTGAGTGCCGATCGGTACTTCCGCGAGGCTCTCCCATTCGTCGTTGCGAATAACAAGAATCCTCGACTTGTGTTGTTCACTCACGAGGTCGTTGCCTTGAGCCCTGTGTTTGAGCCTTGGAAGGGTTCGAAAAAGCCGGTGCGGGTATTCAAGACACGAAGCGGAGAACCTTTCGGCTACGATCCATTCGATTGGGATTTGCTGAATCGAAATCGGATCTTTACGGGCGTCACTGGATCTGGAAAAGGTTTCAACGGGCAGGAGATCGACATCATACCTGCACTCGTCCGCGGCGACGTGGATGTTTGCATTGCGGACTCTGCTGGGACGTATAAACCCCTTTGCAACATCGTGGGCGGTACATACTACGAAGCAAGCCACGGCAGTAAGCAAGGGTTCAATTCGTTTTACATTCCTCCAACGTACTTCGCATTGAAGGAGGAGGATCGACGCGAATTCCTCGCAGCTCACGTTGGCGGAAACACGAATCTGGTCTTGACGCTTGTTATGCCGCGTCCTGACGAGGAAGCAGACTTCAGCGCGATCATTCAGGAAGTAGTGAACGACGCTTTGCAAGAGTCGGAACGGGCAATGGGCGCGGCTATCTCCCATGATGAAGATCCCGTGCAGTACGAGGTGTTGTTGGGTGATGTCCGTGAACGCTTCAGGCGTTACACCAACCCAGATGCACCACGCTATGAAGGCATCGCCAAGGATATCGTCACACGACTTAAACCATACGTCCGGTGCAGACTGACTGGCCAGGTTGGAGCAAATGCACCTCTATTTGACACTCCAAACTCGGTAGATCTCAAAAAGCCGCTTGTCGTCGTCGACTTTTTCCGGGTCCAGAACATGGGACCGACGTTGGTTACGGCGTATCTGATATCAGTCATTTGCGGTGCGTTCACTCAAAAGGCGCTGCTTAACTCGACGTCATCTGAGGGACGCGGTACGTATTGGCTGTTCGATGAGTGCGCAGAGTTGCTTCCGAATGTTCGGTTCGCTCGAGAGGTTGTGCGTGGATATCGTCAAGCTCGCCGTTTGGGTCTGGCGGTGAACACGATGTTCCAAGGCTACCCAGATCTCAGCCTTCCAGAGTTCGCTGAATTCGGTGGCCCGATTAAGCAAGCCGCTGGGACGGTGTGGTTTCTTATGCACGCAAAGGACGAAGCTACGGCTAAGGCCTTTCGCGAGAACAATCTCGCCGTCGTTGGTGAGCGCGCAATGAGCCTAACGACTGACCCTGGCCGATATGGTGAGGCCATCATGCGCCAACGTCGCACAAACCCCACAAACGGCACCAGCGAAGAGATGTTCGCTGACATCGGTGTCTATCCGATTCCCGTTCAGCTCTGGTGGGAGTCATCCAACCCGCGAGACAAAACGGCACGCACCAGAATGGCAGAACGCTTTGGTCCCGGCACTCGATTCGGCTTGTCGCACTTTGAGATGGCGTATGCGCTAGGAGCCATCTTCCCAGAGGGTGCCGTAAGAGGCAGCCCATTCCCGGATGTAACAGTTGACCGGTTCCCGGATGATGACATTATCGTCGGGCTGGCGCAGGAAGCTCGGCGTGAGTTCCGGGAATGTGAGAGTCAGATACTGGCGGGCGTTGGTGAGGATCCAAGATGGGCTGGGAGCGATAATGTTGCCCCCACCGATATCGAAGATGCGGATGTAAATGAGACCGTGATTCCGTGGCCCGAGCCGTATGAGCGTCTGGCACTCACTGCCGGCGAACCGAGGACAGAGAGTCCGGACTACGAGATTGAGTCGGATGTCGCAAATGTGACAGTGATGAATGAGTCCAGCGAATCCATACAGACACACGACGTTGCCGCATGGGGTGTTGCATCAGTGAATCCCGGTCAGCAGCGCCACGCATCCGCTGACGAAGTGGTTGTGTTGGAGACAACCGATCGCGAGAGTGTGGCAGACTCTGTAGTCGCCCATGCTGCTCCACCGCGCCGCCGTGCGCGAGTGTCTACTGTAACCTCGGAGGATTCTTGACGCAGGTGAGAAGTAGGGTTCGATCCGTACTGGTGACGGCGGCATTGATAGCGTTGGCATCCACGCAGTCTGCGTTTGTATACTACAAATGCCCTTTAGCCCCGCGCCACGGCACCTTTTGTAAGTACACCGACCCAGGACTTTTCAAAAGCCTAGCGGCGAACGCAGAAGCAGAGCTAATGCGACTCGGGGCTGTGAACGCATCAGTACCACTCATGCGAGCAATAACTGAGGCAACGGGGCGCAACAGCGCCACGGTCGTCCAATACGATTCGTTGCTTCAGACAGTCACGCGACCACGCGTTCCTGTCCCCCGCGCCTTTGCTGCTGCTTGGACACTGATTCACCCCGATGGAGTAGTCCGTGTACGCTACGCAAATGGAACCACTGAGGTTGTCAACGTGGCTGAGGAAGCCCAACGCTACCTCGCAGCATCATCTGCCAACGCCGCAATTGATCCTCTCGGTCAGATGGCAAGCCAGGTAGCAAGTTTGGCCGCGGCCAACGACCAGGGCGGTACAGCGGAGTATGCGACGGTTCTCCAACGAGTGGGTCTCTCCGGACGAAGTGCGATCGTAACAGGAGCAGACCTGGCGACAACAGGGAACGATCTGGCTGGCGCTGTTCGAGCTGGCCCTACTGGGATGGCAGGTCAGAGCAGGGCAGAGATATTGGGAGCGAAGGCTGGACTCGACCAAAGCCGAGGGGTTGAATCGTCTTTACGACTCGACGCCGCCGAGGAGGTCGTGCGAGCGGCGAAAGCTGCAAGCCGCGCGCGCGCTGCCCGTAGCCGAGTTATCCAGCATGCACTCAATGAAGGGGGTCACTGATGCGCAGCCATTGGATAGCGCTCGCGTCCGCTCTATCGATTCCACTGTATTCCGCGACTGGCCAGTCAGCTTCTAGCGTTGCAGACTGTACTCGGTCAAGTATTGCGAGCGGCATGGCAAGTGGACTCACGGGCCTGGCTGGCATTCCCAAAGCGAATGGTAACCTTGCCATAGCATTCCTCGGAAGTACTGTTCTCGCATGTACAACAATGTCTGCGGCTACGAACAGAAATGCGGTTCTCACGAAGCAGCTCCTAGAGGACGTCGATCGGTTCAAGAAACTGCAGGGCGTCATCAGCACTGAGCGGCTCCTTGCCCTTGGTGACGCGCCTGGGTCGCAACTTCGCTTCGGTGATGGCGGACTCAGCTTCACTGCGACGGCCTTCTC
>PLEG01000237.1 GCA_003136975.1 Gemmatimonadota bacterium
AGCTCAGTTGGTAGAGCTCCTGTCTTACACACAGGTGGTCATAGGTTCGAGTCCTGTTGCGCCCAACGTTTATGCCTTTTGCTATAAGGCGAATACTCAATATGCGGGAGTAGTTCAATTGGTTAGAGCACCGGCCTGTCACGTCGGAGGTCGCGGGTTCAAGTCCCGTCTCCCGCTTACACGAAAATAAGGGCTGGAAGAGAGGCCGATCTGGGCCCGCGGGCGGTTAGCTCAGTTGGTTAGAGCGCCACGTTGACATCGTGGAGGTCACAAGTTCGAGTCTTGTACCGCCCATAGCAGGATGAGGAATGGCGGTCGGGAGACGACGCCGCTGGATATGCGCCCGTAGCTCAATTGGATAGAGCATCTGACTACGGATCAGAAGGTTGGGGATTCGACTTCCTCCGGGCGCACTTTGTAAGGCTTTGATCTGCAACTACTTAAGAAAAGGCGGCCGCTCCGGTGCGCCTTTTTTTTCGGCTTGGTGGTGACACTTTTGGTGACAGGAGATCTGCATGGGTGAGAAGTTCACTCCCGATCTATCGCGCCGCTGGTGGCTGTGGATCATAATCCTGCCGCTCGCGCTGGGCGTCGCTGGCAACCTACTTACCGGTCCTATTCGTACGATATGGCGAATCGGAACTGACGCTGCCAGCCACGGATGGTACGCCGGGTGGAGCGCAATTCGTGACACTCCTTACATAGTCGCCGCGACGAACTCGCCAAATTCAGCAGACGGCTTGGTCCTAACAATGCTCGCTGCTGGCCTCCTTGTGTTCGTAGGGGGCGAATTTGCGGCTCGCCTAAAATCAAGCCGACCGGACACGCGTTGGCTGCGAGCGGCCAAGCAAGAATTTCCTGACCTATTCGCGGACCTTAATTCACACGAAGGCGTTTCGCGGGAACCTGAGTCCAGCGAAGCCCGTCGTGCAAGAGTGGTAAAAGTTCTCAAATTGTACCGCGTTTATCGACATTTTGCGTACGTTGCCGCATTCGCGATACTATTAGTCGTCCTCACCACCGAAGGGTTGGCGCTCGCTGTGACGCAGGCCGCTACCATCGCTGGCACGTTTGAAGCTAACATGACCATTTGCGCCCCCTACTTGTCCATTGAGCGGGCCGCTCAACTACGCGCAGCGTTTGCGGGAATGAATTCGCGGGCTGACTATGTCAGGATTCGCGCAGCGCTCGACTCTATTAGTCGCGCAACCGGCGCTAAGCTTCGACCTGAAACACCGTAAGCCCGAGAAGTGGGATTTGACGCGCAGGCCTGACGTCTAGCCGTTCTTCACGGACGCGGCTAACCGGCTGGTTGCATCTAGCTGCATCGTTGGCGAGACGTGACTATACACGTTCATCGTAACGACCGTGGAGCTATGACCGAGCCGCTCCGCAACAACTTTCGGGTGAATACCTAGGGACAATAGGTACGTGGCGCTTGTGTGTCGAAGGTCATAAAGACGGATGCGTGGTACTCCCGCTTGCGTGCAGAGTTTCCGAAACGTCGATCGACCGAGTGCCAGCGACGACAGCGGCTGCCCGTGAGCATCAGCGAAGATGAGCTCGTGGTTCTCGTATCGTCCGCCGGCAGCGAGCCGCGTCTTCGCGAGTGCAGTCTTGCGCGCACGGAGTGCTGCGATCGTTTCCTGGTCAAGGGGAATGCTACGTTTCGAGGCAGCCGTTTTCGTCTCACCGAGCGACCATGACGCCTTGGACTTGAAGGTGAGCGCCCGCACTACCCGGATAGAGTCGCCTTGTAGGTCATCCCATTTTCAATGCCAAAGCCTCGCTTGGCCGAAGTCCGGCCATTACGAACAGCCGCCAAAGCGCATTCAGATGATCGTTTTTCACCGACGTTAAGAACGTACGTACTTCATCCGCATTCCACGCCAGCATTTCTCGACGCAGTTCGCGAGGAAGGATCGCGTCGTCCGCCGCATTTCGTTGTACCGTACCGGTGCGGCGGGCATCGTCCAACGCACGTCGCACAACGGCGTGCAAGTACCGCACAGAGCGACTGCTAAGCGGTCGTCCGCGCGGAGTCTCTACCGACCCGCTCATCAAGCCAGCGTACAAGCTGTTGAGGTCGCTAGTACGCAGGTCCTGAAGTTTCCGCGAACCAAGTTGCGGCAACAAGTACGTTTCCAAGAGCCAGCGATAGGAATCAAGTGTTCGCGATCTGACGGTCAACGCAGCGGCGCCGGCAAGCCATTGACGGATGAACGTCTCGACGCTCATGGGCGTACGAACAACGAACGACGCGCGCTTCACAGCGTTCTCTGAATCACGCACCCAACCCTTCGCGTCTCTCAACGTATCAAAGGACTTGCTCTCCGAGCTGCGCTTTCCGTCGCCGTCCCGACCGAGAAACACACGCGCAGTAAATCGAGTCCCTTTCTTTGTAGTACGCTTTGTAATCTGCGCCATCGCAATCTCCACCTTTCGTTGAGGAATTTTGTATATGCGGCGGAGGCAGAGTGAAGTGGTGTATTACGAGGTGGTGCCTCCCGACGCAATGAACTGCAGTAAAGCTCCGCGATCCACTCGCATACTCCTACCTAGCCTCACAATTGGTACCTTGCCTCGCCGCGCAAGCTCGTAAAAGCGCGCTTTCGACACGTGCAGAGCTACCGCCGCCTCTTCTGCCGTCATCAGTCGATCGAGCGATGCTTGCTCATCGCTGTGCTTCTCAGCGGACAATCGAACATCAGTCATGGGCGTTCTCATGATCGAGATCAGGTTCTAACAAGAGAGCCGGCGTGGAATCTGTCCGATTTGATGCGGACGGCTGCGCGCTAGCAGCGACGCCCCGCACCATCGCTGCCAGATCCTGAAGCGTTTGCGATTGGAGCTCCAAGTACTCAGCCGCCTGCTCCAAGCGAGCGCGCCCCGGCCTATTAGACCGCGCCAAGTCGCTGTACGAGTACAACGTCGACTCCTTGGCGCCGACGGCCATACTAAAACCCTTGTGGCTCCCGACGGTCGACAAAACTCGCAAGACGAGGCGGATAGCTCGCTTTTCTGCTTGATGTTCGACCGTTATGCCGGACCCCGGAATCCCTTCCACAGTTCGCAGCCCATCTTGTAATACCGAAGCTATGACCGGCCTGTAATCCGCCCTCTGTACTTTAGGGAAGGGCTCCTGGCTTAGCTGAAGTCGCGAGTTCAGTTTCACGAGCGCCGTCAGCTTTTCGGCGTCACTTTCCCAAGAGCGAACACCGTTCGCAACACACTGCCCCCACAGGAGCCTGAGCCGATTGAAGTTCACCGATCGGCCATGAGTCTCCGGCTTAGAGGCCGCTTCTAGCTGGTTACCGCGAGTCGCCGGCATCCCGCCCGCTGTTCCGTCTGATTTAGTCATGTCGCTCACAGTTATGAAGGTATTGCCAAACTCTATATACGTCAATACTCTATATAGAGTATTCGTGGATAACTTTATCTGCCAGGCACCCGGCGTGTTCCGCCCTCGACCTCCCTGTCACGCGGACTGTGGTGCTTCGGAATTAACCTCTTGTAGCCCGGAGTGTGCCCGTGCGTCGCCGCAGTTCCTCGTCCGACCTCAAACACGCCGCTCGGTCCACCCCCACGGTTGACCTGAGGCCCGGACGCCATCGCCCTGCGCTCCTAGCTTTAAACGCTGGTATCGCGGACGAAGGCGAAGTGGCGACGGCGTTACGTGGAAGGCGCGTCCGAATGGCGTGGGCGTCATAGCTCGCGAGTCACAAATGGACGCACTTAGCCGTCCTTACCTTCGAACTTCCGGTTACGGAGCAAGTGGCACTCGCTCACTTTCGCAACTATTTCATTCGGAAGACTGCCTTCGCAGGCCGATGTCGGATTCCCTACATCGTTGTCGCAGAACGAGGACGCGGCGGGGGCCGAGTCCACCTGCATGCGCTAATCGCGTGTCCCGACTCAATCGGGCCAGAATGGCTAGCGGCACTGTGGCACACTCGCGGCCGCGCAGAGATCTCAGCCTATCAGCGAGAGCGGCATGGCGCCGAGTATCTAGTCAAGACTCTCGGCGACTCCGAAGCCGAATTTGAGCTGTCGCGATACCTTCCGCCACTCTCAGCCGGCAGTCTTTGAGATCAAAGAAAGGTTCTCCGGAGACGGCGTCTACCGTCGGTCTTATGGGGATTTGGCGGGGATGAAATTCGCGACAAGTCCGCATTTGGTGCGCCGGCGTAGCCTACGGTATTAGTCCCTTGTGACGAGCGACGAAGCACACGACGGTGTACCGTCCTCCTGCGTTGCTCTCGGGCGTAACCGTGTCGCCGAGCGGCGCCGGGAGTAACGGGCCGCCGCCTATGCGCTTGACGGACCGGTACCAGCCCGCTGGTGAAAACGGGCCGTAGATACCCTGCTTCTTGCCGGAAAGCGCTAGGGTACTCGATATTAGGGTTACGTGCGATTTTCTAAGGGCGCCATGTCCGAAGACTTATCCGTAGCGCTCACCCAGGCGTTGGATCGCTTTCGAGGGCGCATAGGCGCTACCAGAGACATGGTCGCCGTGGGCCTTCCCCGCTGCGAGTATCCACTGGACATCCGCGAAGCGCTCCCGGATGTGAGTGTGCAGTTCAAAACACAGCACACCGAATTCGATCCGCATTTAGCGGCTCGCAATTTTCCGTCGTGGCTACTCGGCCACGCCTTCAATGACATCGTCGAATCTGTCCACACATTTCTCGACGACATCAACGAAATCATGGCGGCGGTATTTGAAGCGGCGGCAATCCCCGTCCCGAATCCGGTGCCGTCGCACAAATTTCAGCTACTGGGCCTTTCCGACAAAGCCGCGGCCGTCCAGCGAACGTACAGCCTAGACTTAGGACCGTTGTTTTTTCGCTCCGTGCTCGACATGAACGGGGTCCGCAACTGTCTCACTCATCGCCAGGGACTCGTGGGAGCGCCAGACCTCAAACGCAGAGAGAACGTGCTCCAACTGCGCTACCACTCGCTCCAAGGATCAGTAACGAGTGACTCGGGCGAGAGGTCTTACGCCATCGTGCTGGGACGACCCGTTAGAATGTGGAAGCGGGACGATCGGATACAGTTGAGCTCAGAAGACTTCACGAACATCGTGTATACTGCGTTTCTGTTCGGCTTGCGAACCGTTCGGGCTGGCCTTACCTGCGCGTGGAATACCGGCTTAATCACGACGAAGCCACCGCCAATGACTGACCCTTTGGTATCCTTTGGTTCATATCCGGGACCAACGGGTGACGATTAAAACACCACGCTGAAGGGGCCAACCGCTCGGGTCGCTGTAAGTGACACTTCTGGTGACAACAGCAAGGAACCGGACGTATCCCCCTCGCACCGAGACTAACTGATCCTACGGCGACGACTATCAGCTGTTACGTAGCGTTGCACGCAGTGCCGGCCTCTTTTGTCCCGGATCAGACTACGGATCAGACTACGGATCAGAAGGTTGGGGATTCGACTTCCTCCGGGCGCACTGTTGTAAGTCCTTTCCAGACAAGAACTTATGTATTGACGGGCTGCCGCAAGGTGGTCCGTTTTGCGTTACGCGCGCGAAGTCACGTGCCCGTGCTCGATTTCATCAATGATGGCGGCGGCACCGCGACCACCGCTCAGCTGTTCTCGGATCCTTTCGGAGCCAATGGGAACCCAACGTTTACCTACGCTCAGGTTACTGGCGCGCCAAATGCCTTCCTTTTGTACAACACGACTCAACCAAACGCATACGTCGTCGACAACCGTACGTGCAACGTTTACAGCGACGGACTCAGCCCGGTCACCACGCCGGAGCCAAGCTCGATGGCGCTGCTAGGCACGGGGCTGTTCGGCCTGGTCCCGATGGTGCAACGTCGCCGCAAAGCGTAGAGCATCTCCCAAGCAGTGCAAAGGGCCGCCTTCGGGCGGCCCTTTCGTGTTTCGACGCCCGCCAGGGCTGCGCGTGGCTCGGCGGTGCCGCAAATTACCGGCGTACTCCACGGGCGGATTTCCAGCATCCCGAATCACACCCGACAATACCATGCCGATAGAAAACGTCTCCGACACAGCGCGCTGGGTTGCGGTGTATCGCGCCATGGAAACTGTGCGCCCCGATGCCCTGTTCCGGGATCCGTTCGCCGAACGACTTGCCGGATCGCGCGGCGTGCAAATCGTCGACGAGATGAAACGTGGCAGATCGCTCGCGTGGCCGATGATCGTTCGCACCGCCGTGTTCGACGAGATGATCATGGACCGCATAGCCAACGGCGGCGTTGACACGATCATCAATCTCGCGGCTGGGCTCGACACGCGCGCATGGCGGATGCCCCTCCCCGCATCGTTGCGCTGGTTCGATATCGATCTTCCCGCGATGACGGAATACAAGGCTGAGGCGATGCGGGGGGAGAAAGCTGTGTGTCAATACGAGGCGGTCGCCGTTGATCTTACAGACGAGTCGGCCCGATCCGCGGTGCTCACGCAGCTTGGCACGAGATCCTCGACCACGTTGGTGATCGCGGAAGGATTGCTCATCTACCTGAGCGCGGAGCAGGTTGGCTCTCTCTCGCGCGACATTCATTCAACTCCAAGCGTGCGCTGGTGGATGATCGACCTCGCTAGCCCGATCTTGCTGAAGATAATGAACAAGCACTGGGGTCGTGCGGTAGCCGCAGGTAGCGCGCCGTTTCAGTTCGCGCCGGCAGAGGGCACAGCGTTTTTCGAGAAGTTTGGTTGGCGCGAGCTCGAGTTCCGATCCGGGATGGATGAGGCGAAACGTCTCCATCGCGAGATGCGCATGATGCCACTGTGGCGCCTGATTGCACGAATTTCTCCCGCGCGTAAACGGGAAGAGTTCAGACGCATGTCGGGCTACGTGATGCTGGAGCGCGAAGGCTAGGTATGCGCGCGTGGGTTTGAAAATGGATTCGCGCGTTCGCGGGAATGACGACTTCTGAACTGCCCCTAAAATTCCACGGCGACGCCACTCTGGATCGTCGTATCGTTCTTCCGCACGTCGGCCTGTGGCCGAGTGTCGTATCTGTTGGAGATCCCGAGCTTGAGCGCGATGGCCTTCGCGATTGGCGCGATGAGATTGATGTCGCCGTTCACGCGATAGTGACCGGTTGATCCGCTCAGATCGGGAAATATCGCGAGCTGCTGATCGGCGCTGGCGCCTCCGAAGAGCTGCCGCGCCGCGAGTCTGAGAAGTCCGCCGATGCGCGTGTAACTCTTGTTCCCGGTTGGCATCTCGTTGGTGACACCGGTGCCGATCTCGAGCGCGAGATTGTTGTGCGGGTTGCGCGAGATAGGAACCGAGAGCCCGGTGTTCTCCACCGCGCGGCGACCAATCTTCGCGAATGGGTCGTGCTCGAACACACCTTCGGTAAAGAACGACGGTCGTGCAGCGGCCGTAGAATCGTTGCGTCCAAGCGCCAGGTCGTACCGAAGGGTTGCGGACAGATAGTTCTCAGTCGCCGCACCTTCCTGGGTGCCGAACTCGCGCTTGGCGTGGAGCGCAATCTGTGAACGGTTCGTGCGCCGCGCGACGGATCCGGTGAATCCCAGATTGCTCACGTTCGCGTTGCCGCGACTCAGCGAGTAAGTGCTGCCGATGGTGCGCTTCCATCCCACGTGCGACACGTACGTTGGAAGCGCGCGCGCCGCGAGCGGAACAGGATGAGCTGGGTGGATCAACCGCTCCAGGGTCGCAACCTGCGGCGCTAGAATCAACGGTGTGGTCACGTAATCCGGCAACGCCACGATCTCCGCCGGAGGGATCTCCGCGAGCGGCGCGAGAGCGAGTGCGCCGAGCAGGCGCCGGGCGGTGCTATCGGGTGATTCACATATCGCGATCACGCCGCGTTTAAGCACCAGAGTTCCGAGCGATCGATGAACGATCCGTATCTGGGTCTCTGTAGCCGACACCATGCCACCACTCAGGCGGTCGCCATTGATGAGGGTGCAGGTGATTTGGGGACGCGGTTTCTGCGCGTGGCCAGCGAAGCCGGCTACGACGAGCAGTGCTGTTACGAACATGGCGATGGGCGCAGGTCAGCGGGTGCGGAAGCACCGAGGATGTATCGCAAGCTATACCGGCGCATTGGCCGGCACAGGCTCAATTCAGAAGCTGTGCGGCGGAAAGTAGCCAGGTGCTGTCGGTCGCCGGCTTGAGGACGCAGGCGAGGTTGCGCTGGCCTGAGGTCGTCGACACAACGCCGGTAACGCCAGCGCCGCCGGTCGAGTCATAGTACACATGCTCGCTGTCGCTGCTGAATTGCGCGGTTGCGCGAGAGGCAAGTTGATCGCGCACCGCGTCCTCACAAGTCTGCTGAGCGAGGGTACGACGACGCTCGGCTCGGTCCTGGTCGGCGGAGTGGCACGCCGAGGCCAGAACGGGTAGCAAGGCAAGGACTATGAAGAGATAACCGGGCGACCGCGCCATCGCGCCTCCGCTGGGCGAGGAATCTGGAGGGCCCGGCGGTCGCCGGCTACACTCACCGGTCCTGACGATTGAAGGGCTCGTTTGGTAACGGACTCACGACATCACGCGCGAATCATTTGGTCGGCCCGTGCGGACGTCCGGTTGACACGCCATCTTTCTGCGATCTTTTCGACAACGATCGGAACAAGCGCCGTCGCGATGGTTACGATGGCGTATCGAAGCAGCGGGTTGGGGATTATTCTTGCCAGCCGGCGGGCCGTGCGGCGGCTGATCAGGGCGGCGGTTACCGAGCGGAGAATTGGCAATGTGGATGGGTTTGGGTCGCTGTCCCACAGCGCAAGCATCGTTCCGGAGACGTTTTTCCTGGTACCCTGCCAAGGTGTCCAGGTTCGCGCGCACGGGTCTGATNNGACCGGTGACGCCAGGAGGCTCGCGACAGGTCACGAATATCGTGTTCTTTCCGAAGATCGATTCGGTCGAAGTGCAGCGAACGAGCCTGGTCAGTGCCCAAATCCTGGACGCAAACGGGATTCTCATCTCCTTTCCGGTGACTACCACCTGGAGCGTGGCTGATAGTACGATCGCCACGGTCTCGTCCGCGGGAATCGTAACCGGCGTCCGCATCGGATCGACAACGGTCACACTAAAGGCTGATACCGTGGTCAGATCGCTGCCGGTGATCGTTGTTCCGCCGGCGGTAGCCACGATCACGTTTCCGACGACTTCGTTCACGATGACCGAAGGCGACACACTCACCGTTCCAACACCGCGCATCGTGGATCGGACCGGCGCGGTGGTGACCGGACGAGTCCCGTTATATACGGCGGGGTCTCCGAGCGTTGGCGTCACCTCAAGTGGTCTGGTCACCGCATTGATTGCGGGGACCGGAACGGTCACTGCCAAGCTCGACACCGCTCAGGCAACTCTCACTTTTACGGTGCTCCCTGCACCGATCGGACGAGTCAAGTTGACTCCGGGCGTGCTCGACCTGGGGGTTGGCCACACGATCGCGACGCAGGCCACCGCGTATTCACCTGGCGGAACGCAGCTCAGGGGACGAGCTTACACGTACAGGGTCGATAACCCGTCGGTCGCGACCGTGACATCGGGCGGAATCGTCACCGGTATCGCGACCGGAAAGGCAACGCTCACGGTCGCTACCGGAACCGGCTCGGTGCAGATCCCGATCTCTGTAGCGCAGCTTCAGACGAACGGCTTCACGATCGATCTTCGTTTCATCGGCAACGTATCAACGACTGTCCGCCAGGCGGCCATACAGGCGGCCGCGCGCTGGGAGCAGGTGATATCGGCACCGCTCATTCCGTATCACATAGTCATCGCGGCCAACGCTTGCGGAAATGGAATTCCGGCGATCGATACGACTGAGACGAACATGATTATCATCATCCAGACGGATTCGATCGACGGTCGCGCGAAGACGGTGGGTCTCGGTGGTCCCTGCGTGATACGGGACGATTCCCCGCAGCTCACCGCGCTCGGCACACTCACGATCGATACGGCGGACGTTGCTGGCCTCGCGCAACAGGGGATTCTCGTGGGTGTGATAACGCACGAGATGGGACACATCCTCGGAATCGGCACACTGTGGTCGGATCGTTCCGTCCGCGACTCAACAACCTTCTTTCCGAATACCGCTGCCGGTCTTGGCGGCGCGAATCCAGTCTTCATAGGCCACACGGCTCGCGTCGCGTCCGCAGCTCTTGGATTCACGGCCGACTCATCGCTCGGCGTCCCGATCGAGAACGCCGGCACCGTAGGCGACGGTACGCGCGACGCTCACTGGCGGGCGAGCGTGTTCGGTCACGAATTGATGACTGGGACGATCCACAACGGGTTGAACCCGCTGAGCCTCGTAACCATCCAGGCGCTGGGTGACTTTGGATACACCGTTGTTCCGGAGGCGGCGGATGATTTCGACGTGGCGAACGCGACGAACCCTAGCGCATTCGTGCAACCGTCGGCGACAGTCAGCATGCAAATCAGAGAGACATTATTGTTCCCACGCTTCACCGTAACGCGAGCCGGCAGGATGCGGCCGATCCCGGGCGCCAAGCAGCCGGCGGTAATGCAGTAAAGCACATGATGTCTTGACGCGGTTGGCGTGCGCTGCTCTCTTTTCCGTAACCCGAACTGGAGAGCGACCATTGCCACGCCAACTGCGATTCGTCCTTGCGGCATTCTGCCTGATTGCGCCGCCGAGTGTGGCGCGCGCCCAGATCGGCGCACCGGAGTTTGCGGCTCGGCGTGATGCGCTTGCGGCCCGCATGGACAGCGGAATTGTGATCTCGTTTGGTGGCCGAACTCCGGTGACGGACTTTGGGCCATTCTATCAACTGCCCAGCTTTCATTATCTAACGAACTTCGACGAGCCAGACGCGGCATTCGTGATGGTGGTGCGCGGCGGTCACGCAACGAGCACCGTATTCCTGATGCCGATCGATCCACGCACCGCGTTCTATTACGGGCGCCGCCCGGATTCGGCGACTGTGGTGCGCACGCTTGGGATGAGCGCTCGCGCATTCGCAGCGCTCACCGGTGTTGCCGATTCGCTGGCCGCGACCGGGCTTCCGGTGTACACTCTCGCCGATTTTGCGGACGCCGATTTTGCGCGCCAGGATTCACTCACGCGAGGCCGCATGTTCGTGCGCGCACTCGTTGCGCGTCATCCGCAGTTGGTGGTGAAGGACGCTCATCCGATCGTGGATGAGCTACGCGCACACAAGAGCGCTGCCGAGATCGCGCTTCTGCGACGCGCGGCGCAGATCAGCTCTGAAGGACATCGCACGCTGCTCACAATACCGGAGCCGCAACACGAGTACGAGATTCAGGCCGCGCTGGAAGGCACGTTCCTGAGGCTTGGTGGATCGCGTCCAGCGTACGGATCGATCGTAGGATCCGGCCGCAACGGTACACAACTTCACTACATGCTCGACCGCGGGCCAGCGCGGGCCGGTGTTCTGGTAGTAATAGACGCTGCGACCGAGTATGAGGGATACGCGGCCGACATAACGCGCACAATTCCAGTGAGCGGGAAATACACTCCGGATCAACGTGTCATCTACCAGCTAGTGCGCGATGCGCAAGCGTCGGCGGAGCGTAACTCGACGGCAGGAATGTCGACCGCCGCGGCGTCGGACTCATCGGTGGCGATTCGCGCTGCGGGGCTGGCGAAGCTGGGCCTTATCGAAAGTGTTGATGCAATGTTCGACCCACCGTGGAAGGTCGATTGTGCGGCGGCACCGGCGGGCTGCAAGCAATCGATGCTTTGGATGATCCACGGAATCAGTCATGGACTCGGACTGGCCGTGCACGATCCGGCGCAGTATTACGCTGGTGAGCACAAGTTCAGGGAAGGCGACGCGTTCACAATCGAGCCGGGCATCTACATAAGCACGGACGCGCTTGCGGCACTACCTGACACGCCCAGGAATCGCGCATTTATCGCGCGCGTGCGGCCGATGGTCGAGCGATACAACAACACAGGCGTCCGAATCGAAGACGACTACGTGATAACCGCGGCGGGGCTCGAGCGAATGAGCAGCGCACCGCGCGAGATCGCCGAGATAGAAAGCATCATGAACAAACGCCCCGCCAGAAAATAGCTCACGTCGCACAACGGGGCGCGATTGCGCTCCGTACTTATGGCGTAACCATTCTGATTGCCGTCTCGCACTGGGAGCACCATGTCAGTTCTCGCTCGAATCCCGATCGGCGCTGCGCTACTGGCGGCCGCGATTCCCGTCTACGCACAGAGTACTTCCACCCAGCAACGGTATCAGGAGCCGCCTGAGGCGATCCGACGCATCCTGGACGCGCCGCCCGCTGAGACGGGAAGCGTCAGCCCGGATGGAAACTGGATCGTGATTGCCGCCAGCGAGCCGGCCGTCACGACCATCGCCGACATGGCTGAGCCAACGCTGTATCTGGCGGGGCGGCGGTTCCATCCACTAGCGAGTTACAGAGTCGACACTGTGGGCATTCGGTCAATGCGGTTGAGGCCGGTGTCAGGTGCGGCCGCAAAGCCGGTTCCGGTTCCAGCCGGTGGGCGAATAGCGCAGTACGCGTGGAGCGCAGACGGTCGCATGATGGCGTACACCGTGATCGATCGCACGCTGACAACGGGCATCAGATTGTACACTGCGGCCAGCGCGACACCGATCACGGTTCAGGCGCCAGGGATGCGCGGCAAGTTGGGCATGCCGCTATGGTCTCATGACGGGCGGTACGTTGCGGTGAGCGAAGCCACGCAACACGGCACCGCGCTTTGGGTTGTTAATGTGGCCGACCATTCGGCACGGCGCGTCACTCCGTACTCGGTCAACACTGTAACCGGCGGGTGTGATTGGCTCGCACAAGCCTCGCAGCTGGTCTGTCTGATGAACTTGCCGACGCGCGGCACGCCACCCAGCGAGGGTGCGGCACCGGTTGGACCAATCGTGCAGGAATCGTACGGCCGCGCTGCACCTGTGCGCACTACCGAATATCTGCTCACGACGCCGCACGATGAAGCGCTGTTCGACTATTACTTCACGAATCAGATTACGCTTGTCACGCCAACCGGCGGCAGCAGGAACGTCGGCGCACCTGGCATTCACACGCGCGCCGATGCGTCACCTGATGGCAAGTGGCTGCTGGTTCGCACAGTGCACCGTCCGTACTCATATCAGGTCGCGCTGAACGACTTTCCGGAGCGCATTGAAGTATGGTCGCTGGATGGCCACGTTGCGCGAGTCGTGGTTGATCGGCCACTCACGGACGACGTGTCGAGCGCGCGTGATGCTGTTGAATCCGGAGTTCGCGTAGTTGCGTGGCGCCCAGACGTGGCGGCGACGCTGTTCACTGTAGAAGCGCTCGACGGCGGTGATGCGCGCCAGAAGATCGCCAAGCACGACCGCGTGAGCCTGATAGCAGCGCCGTTTTTCGCGGCGCCGCAAACATTCATGGATCTGGAGATGCGGTACCGTGGCATCGACTGGATGTCTCCCGATCTCGCGCTCGTAAACGAGGGCCTGTCGCGCACGGCAAAACTCCGTACGTGGATGGTGAATCCAGCAGCACCGTCATCTGCGCACGTTCTGTTCGACCGAAGCTCGGAGGATCGTTATGGTGAGCCGGGCCGGTTCGCGCGTGTTTACGACTTCGCGACCGATCGGCTCGTTCCACTGCGTGCAGCCGATGGACAC
The DNA here is from genome assembly GCA_003136975.1 of Gemmatimonadota bacterium. Taxonomy (GTDB): domain Bacteria; phylum Gemmatimonadota; class Gemmatimonadetes; order Gemmatimonadales; family Gemmatimonadaceae; genus Fen-1247. Next base: position 13,606 of record PLEG01000237.1, read on the forward strand.
ACACTTTATCTGCTCGGTGATGGCGCGTCACCGGAAGGCGACCGACCTTTTCTGGATGCCATCGACATGCGCACCGGTGCCAAGCACCGCATATGGCAGAACACCGGCACACACTACGAGTATGTCGCTGCTCTGACTGATCCCGCTGCACGGTCGTTCGTTACGCGCAGCGAATCGCCCGCCGAGCCGCCGAACTTTTTTCGGCGTGACGTAATGGCAGGAACCGCAACGAAACTGACAGAGCTGAGCGATCCCGCACCGGCATTCGCGGGCGTTACGGGCAAAATGATCACGTATACGCGAGCCGACGGCGTGAAGCTATCGGCAACGATGTATCTGCCAGCGGGCTACACGCCGGCGCAGGGACGGCTTCCGTTTTTCTTTTGGGCGTATCCGCGCGAATTCATGTCGGCATCGGCCGCGTCGGAGATACGCGGCTCACCCTACCAGTTCAAGCGCCCTTCGATTCCGCGCGACCGACAGCTGCTGTTACTTGCCGCTGGTTACGGCGTTCTGGACGGTCCTTCGATGCCGATCGTCGCCAAGGATGGCAAGGAATCGAACGATAGCTACATCGAGCAATTGGTGGCGAGTGCGAAGGCCGCGATCGATGCCATCGATTCACTCGGTGTTAGTGATCGGAACCGCGTTGGCGTGGGCGGCCATTCGTACGGTGCATTCATGACTGCGAACCTGCTCGCGCATTCCACGCTGTTCCGCGCCGGCGTCGCGGAGAGCGGCGCCTACAACCGTACGCTGACACCATTCGGGTTCCAGGCCGAGCCGCGTACGTACTGGCAGGCTGAAGACGTGTACAACACGATGTCGCCATTCAATTACGCGGACAAGCTCAAGACGCCGATCCTGCTGATTCACGGCATGAAGGACGACAACTCTGGGACGTTCCCAATCCAGTCAGAGCGGATGTACGCCGCGATCAAGGGGAACGGTGGCACGGTGCGATATGTCCAACTCCCGCTGGAGCCGCATCCATACACTTCGCGCGAAAGTGTGCGACACGTGGTCTGGGAGACTGTTACATGGCTCGACAAGTACGTCAAGAACCCGACAAAGTGATCTGAGGATCCGATTATATGAAACACATGGCCGACCGTCGTTCCTTCCTCGCAAGCTGCGCCGCGATCGGCGCTGGATCCACACTCTTTCCCGGCGTGCTCTGGGCCAAACTCTCGGCGGGCGCGGAGATAACACCGCAGATGATAGCGGACGCCGAGCAGATCGCGGGCGTGCAGTTCGACGCAGCCGAGCGCGAGATGCTTGTGGATGCGCTGAAGGGCCAGTCCGCACAGATAGAGGCGCTGCACAAGGTATCGCTCGACAACTCGGTTGCACCCGCGTTCAATTTCGATCCGGTGCCTCCGGGTCGCACGGTGCCGCAAGGTCAGCGTAGAGCGCCAGTTCGATCGCACGTGACGTTGCGTGCGGTACCGACCGATCTGGATCAGTTGGCATTCGAGCCAGTTACTGTTCTCTCCGAGTTGGTGCGCACGAGAAAGGTCAGCGCGACGCAACTCACGAAGATGTACCTGGCTCGTCTCAAGAAGTACGATCCGCAGTTGAAGTGCGTGATCACGCTCACGGAGGAACGCGCACTCAAGCAAGCTGCGGTAGCTGACGCCGAGATAGCGAACGGCAAGTATCGCGGACCGCTGCATGGCATTCCGTGGGGCGCGAAGGACCTGCTTGCAGTACGCGGTTACAAGACCACGTGGGGAGCAGGACCATATAAGGAGCAGACAATCGACCGCGACGCGACGGTCGTACAGCGACTCGATGCCGCGGGTGCGATACTCGTCGCCAAACTGACGCTTGGCGAGCTCGCGCAGGGCGACATCTGGTTTGGCGGCCGCACCAACAATCCATGGAAGCTGGATCAGGGATCCAGCGGCTCGTCCGCCGGACCCGCCTCGGCGACTTCGGCTGGACTCGTCGCATTTGCGATCGGCAGCGAGACACTGGGCTCGATCTCTTCTCCGTCAACTCGATGCGGAGTGACGGGTCTTCGTCCGACGTTTGGTCGTGTACCGCGCACGGGTGCTATGGCGCTTTCGTGGAGCATGGACAAGCTCGGGCCGCTCTGCCGAAGCGCTGAAGATTGTGCGCTTGTTCTGGACGCGATCCAGGGGCCCGATGGTCAGGACGGAAGCACCATACCGGCAGAATATCACTGGGATGCGCGCATCTCGCCCAAATCGTTGCGGGTCGGCTTTGTGCAGAGCGCCTTTGACCTGCCGCAAGTCGATCCGAGCAATCCAAAGCGGCAGTCTCATCCAACTAAAAAATTCGACGACGATGCGCTTGCGGCGCTGCGCAGGCTTGGCGTTAACCTGGTACCGGTCACACTTCCCGTGCTGCCGTACGACGCGATGCGCCTGGTGCTCAGCGCCGAAGCGGGTGCCGCGTTCGACGAGCTCACGCGCAGTGGACGCGACAAGGAGCTGGTGCAGCAGAGCAAGGCGGATTGGGCCAACACATTTCGCGCGTCGCGGTTCATCCCAGCGGTGGATTACATCAATGCGATGCGGTTGCGCTCGCTTGCGATTCGCGAGTGGGACGTGCTGATGAGTCAGTTCGATGCCGTAGCGACTCCGACGGGCGCCGCGAATCTCCCGCAACTCGTCGCGACGAATCTTACCGGACATCCGGCGGTGATTCTGCCGAATGGGTTCCGCGAGGATGGAACGCCGGTATCGTTAACATTTCTGGGTCCGTTGTTCGGCGAGGGGAAGTTGTTGGCGCTTGCAAGCGCGTATCAGAACGCAACTGGTTTTCACTTGAAGCATCCGCCGCTGTTCGTGTGATGTGAGCGGCGCGATGCAGGGCAGTCCTATCCAACTGTGCTACACAGCGGGAGTAACAACAGACGGGGCGCCGTGAGGACGCCCCGTCTGTCAAACTCGGAACTTCGTGAAGCGCCTACGCGTTCCGGTCTATGCACCCTTTAAATAGAGGGTTAGTGCGCTCCGCGTCGGGCACTGGGAACGCGACCTCCGTCCCGTAGACTCCGCCTCTGAAGAAGGTACCGGTTGGAAACACCGTATCCTGAGAGCGGCCGTACTGCCGAACGAGACGGCGCGAGTCGTCCATTCGAAAGCCGCGGCCAAACTGCCACAGAGCCTTCTCACGGAACAACAAGTTGATAGCAGCGTCCTTGCTGGCAGGAACCGTTGTTAGCGGTGGTAAGATGGGTACCTGGAAGGCACCGATCAGCTGCGGACTGGCGCGAAGGGCGTTGAGAATCACCAGCATGCCGGCATAATCTCCAGTCTGAAGCTTGGCCTCAGCTTCCACCAACCGTGCATCTATCCCCGAAGTAATCGGCAGCGGCGTGTCGCGGCCGGACAGGACCGTGGGCCAGTTGAAGATCGTGCTGCTAAATTGGCCTGGCCCACCGCTGACAGTTTTGTCAACCAACACGCGCGGGTCTTTGAGTGAGACGAAGGGAGTTGCATTCAACACCGGTCCGGTGATGTCAACACTGTCCCCCAATGAATAGCGCTTGACGCTGGGTCCAAGAACCCACCATTCGTTGTCGACTGTTGTGTTCGAATAATTGACGACGAATTGAAAGCTGGTCGGCACAGCGCTGACCAATGTCGCGGCAGCGGCGTACTGGCCCTGATCAACCAGATCGCGCGCCTTCGCCACGAGAATAGCATTCTGTACCTGAACGCTAGCGGCATCCGTAGCCCCAGTCACGTAGGTCAGCGCGGTGTCGAGGCGTGCGGCGGCGGTGACGAATACCTGTTGCGTGGTGAGCGGCGCAGTGTATTGCGGTGTTATTCCCACAGTAAACCCGAGCGGGATCCCATTACAAAACTCCTGTCCGAGTGTGAGCTCGAGAAACCCAATCTCGAAGTACATCTCGCCGATCTTGGCCTTCGCCGTCGAGTCGTATTGCAAGAGCGCTACCGACGCGGCCCGCGAGTAACCGCGCCCCTGCTGCAAACCTGCCCATATCTGCGTTACGCTCGCATCGTTGTCCTGCAGGTTTCTCTGGTCGGCGTCGAGGCGTTGCGAAAAGGTATCGGACGTTTTGAACTCGTCCGTGAAGAGGGCCGCCCAGTTCCATGCCGCCTCCTGATTTGAGCCGCTATTGCTGGGGCTACCGTTGAGTGCCACGGTAAACCGACCGACTGCACCAACGTACAATCCGTCAGCACCGGCAGCATTCTGGATATCGCTTGGCGAAATGACGTTCGGCTGCTGTGGCGACAGGAGTGCGTCCTTGGGATTGCAGGCGGTAACGAAGACCGCAATACCGAGCAGTCCCGCCGCCGTCAATGTCGCCCGAAATGAAACGTTTCTCATTGGCATTTAATCCTTAGCGGGAGTCTAGTAGTGGAGGTTGATACGAGCGATGAAATACGTGCGTGGCGCCGTGGTCGAGAAGTCGGTCTGAATGTCGCCCGTACTGTAGTTCGATTCGGGATCAACTCCGGTGTATTTAGTCCAGATGTGGAGGTTTCGTCCCGCGAGAAGGAGGCTCGCATCCTGCGCGTGAATGGATGACGCAAACTTACTTGGCAACGTGATTGACGCCGACACCTCACGCAGGCGCCAGAACTGACCGTTCTCCAGGTAACCCGCCGCAGTGGTCGGATTCGGCGCAGTCGCGTAGCGGTAAGCTACGAGGGCCGCCTGTGCGGCGAGCGAAGTGCCTTTCAGAGTCACGTCAGAGCATGTGTTCGTATTGAGGCAATAGAAACTCGTGGACTGATCATACAGCGTAGCGCCGCCGCGATAATCGAGCAGCGCCTGGAGGTGCAACATGCGCCCGAACAGATCGATGCCATTCTGGATCGAGACGATGTCACGAGGCTGGGAGTACCCGTAGTAGGCGTACGTGGAGGACACTGTGACCTCGTCCGGCGTGATAATGCCGTCGTGATTCTTGTCAGCGTAGGTGTAGGGATGCGCGAAGAATCCGTTGACTGAGAGACCCAGTGAGTCACGCGTAGTTCCGGTACCGATCGTCGGATTCGGCTTCCCGTTGGCATCCAGACCGAGCGACAGAATCTTGTTGGTGTTGTGCGACCCGCCGAGTGTCAGCTCCCAGGCAAAATTGGGCTTATCAACAAGCGTGGTCGTGATCTGGAGCTCGAGGCCGGTGTTTTGTACCGAGCCGAGGTTCCGCGTGATAGTTAGGTTGGTGTTCCCAGGCACCCCGGGCGCTCCGGCCGATGCGGCGATCGGCTGAGCGATCAAGGCGTCTTGCGTCTTCTTGTTGTAATAGGTGAAGTCTACATCCATCCGGTTCGAGAACAGTTGGCTTTCGAAGCCGCCTTCGAATTCACCCGACCTTTCCGGCTTGAGCGCCGGATTGCCGAGCGCGGCAGCGACTAGTCCAGGAGTGTCGGCCGCATTGGTCGCGCTCCCTGCGCTATTGGCCACCACGTTCGCGGTGAGCGCATTGAACGTCGCCAGCGCAGTCGTAGCGCCCGGTTGCACGCCCGATGCGCCATACGCCATGCGTAGCCGGAACGTGTTGACGAACGCCGGGTGCCGGAAGAAGCTTTCGTCGGATAGGAGCCACGACAGACTGGCCTTCGGATAGTACACGCGCTGGAAGTTGGTACCGAACGCGCTGTTCTGGTCCGTGCGAATGGCGCCCGTGAGGAACAGCCGGTCGCGCAGGGCTACCTCTTCTTGCGCGTAGAGGCCAAGCGTCTTGTTGACCGTCTGCAATTGAGTTGACGCGCTCTTGATCGCCGCTTGGTTGACGTTCTGTCCACCAGGGGGCAACAGCGATCCGTTCGCCTGAACGAAGTCCTCTTCGAGGTTATTATAGTCGAAGCCGAACGTCGTTTTGAGCAAGCTCCACGACGTTGCGTGCCACGATGAGGTACTTACCAATTTCGCGGATAGATTCCGGTCGTTGGTCTGCTGATCGAAGACCAAACCCTGGCGAAGCGTCCCAGAGTTTGGACACGCGCCGACGCGGCAGAGACGGAAGTCATTGCGGCCAGCGTGGTCCAGTCCAATGGTGCCCAGGTTCGTCATCCATGACAACGGGCGCCAGTTCGCGTCGGCACTTCCGATGAAGCGTTGCGTGCCTGACTCGGGAACGTACTGAAAGATCTGCGCTGGGCTGTAAACACCGTAACCGGCCCTGTTCTCGCCAAGACTGCCGATTGGATTGTAAGCAAGTCCGGAAGCGGCCGGCGCGGTTGACTTGTAATTGAAGCCCGGGCCATTGTACGCGCTGTAGTAGATGCTGTAGATATTGTTGTCTACCTGCGGAAGGCGCTGATTCGTGTTAACCCAGCCGGCGTTGACGTTCAAATCAAAGTTCGGATTCAAAGCCGCGCTGACGTTGGTGCGGAAATTCTCACTTTGATATGCTTCCGGGTTCAACCACTCGCCGAGCACCTTCGTCTGCATCGAGTCCAGAGTCCTCTGGGCGAACGTTGGCATCTGAAACGGCCCGATCTCATTCTGCACGTCGCCGCTGACGAAAAAGCGCACCGCGCTGGTACCACCGGCCGCGTTCCCGCCTACCTCTTTCCGATTGCCGAGGCGTAACGGAGTGGTAACCGGAGCACGGAGAGCATTGAACGACGTGGTGCTGTCTGTCACGCACGTACCTTGGCCTACGGTCACAAGCACGCACCGCTTAAGCGCCTGGGTTGTAGGATCGTGCCCCCAGTCCGCGTATTGGGTCGGATAATTGTTCCTGTCGTCAACAACACCTGTCTCACCGAACCAGGTCCATTTCGTCGGTCCGGCTTGGCCTTTCTTGGTCGTGATCACGATGACGCCGTTTGCGGCGTCAGTACCGTACAGCGTCGCCGCGGACGGCCCCTTCACGATCTCGACGCTCTGGATTTCGTTCGGGTCCAACTGGTCCAGATAGCTCACTCGCGTTCCGGTGTACCCGACGCTGGTGTTGCCGGAGTTCATGCGTACGCCATCAATGACGTAAATAGGATCGTTGTTCAACGAAAGCGAGTTCAGACCGCGGATTTTTACCACTGGCGTGGACCCGGTCATGCTACCCTGCAGGACGGAGACGCCCGGCGCCTTGCCCACGATCAGATCCGACAGGCTAGTAACTGGAGCCGTCTCGACCTTCTTGGCAATGTCGCCGAGGTTGGCGACGGAGTTACCGATTTCGATGCGGCGCTGCGGCCCGGTGGCAGTCGTCACCATCTCCTGCAGCCTTACGACCGCCTCTACCATGATGAAGTCGAGCGTCGTCGGTTGGCCGGCAACGACGCTGGCTGGCTTTGTCTGCGCGAGGAATCCTACGCGTAATGCGCGCACGTTGGCCTGGCCCACAGGAACATTGCGAATGACGTACCGCCCGTCAGCGCCTGTCGTTGCAGCGAGATTGGTATTGACGACGGTAACGCGCACGCCGCCAACAGGCACTCCCGCGGTCTGCGCCGTAACGAGCCCAGTTATGGTTCCCTGCGCGAACATCGCGCTCGGCATGAGTAGCAGCGCCGCTAACATGGCGCGCGGACGGGCAAATCCGCGCTGCAGCGACGATGAACATCGGTCGCGTCCCCTAAACATCGCCGTGATAGTGTGTAACGCTCGGTCCAGATAACGATTGTTCATGGCGTTGTACGAGCTCCTAGCGAGGGGTAAATGCTAGGCGGGCTCCGGATCAACGTGACGCCGGACGCGGCCGGACGAGTGGGAGCACTCATTCGGCAGTGCGGCTGGTCCCTCAACACGGCGCGTATAGCTCGCGGCGTGCCTCGGTAGCAGACCCGCTCAGGGTGACGAAAACGTACGCCACGTGACTTCACTGTCAACGTAAAGTTTTTGTATAGTTTATGCGTACGCTTTCGCACTGTCGGGTCCGTGCGCGGCGCACGCCGGCGCTCGGACCCGCTGCGGCCAACGCTTCGGAGGGTTAACAGGAACTGTGCGAATTCGTACTTAGTGGGGAACGAACCATCCGCTCTCGACGTATGTTCTTCGACCTTCGCCGCCTCTCAACATCTCACACCGACTGGAATGACCAACAGGCTGCTTTTCACGCTCGTCACCGCCGCGCTCGCTTCGGGATGCGCACACAACATGGCCCCTCCCGCGCCCGCGCCCGCGCCGTCGTCGGTTCGGTCAGATGCCAATGCCACCGTATCCGTCGCGCAACGTGACT
>PLEG01000320.1 GCA_003136975.1 Gemmatimonadota bacterium
AGGCGGCGCTGATTGCGCGGAAAGTTGCTCCTGGCATCCATCGCGAGTTCAGATTCGAGCGGTGGCCAGGTTTTGATCGTGGGGGATGGGCCGAGCTTCGTGACCAGGCGCAGTCTGGCGCGCTGGACCGGGCTCCTTCCAGCATCGTCGCGGCTGATCGGGACCCCGGGGCGGTGGACGCCACGACATCGAATGCGGACAGAGCTGGCGTTGGCGCGGACCTCCAGATCGTACACCGGCCCCTCGCCGCTTCGGAGCCGGACGGCGCACAGAGTGGCTGGATTATCACGAACCCTCCGTATGGAGTCCGAATTGGAGCGGATGTTCGGAATCTCTATGCGAAAGTTGGCTCGCTGATGCGCACCCAATTCCGAGACTGGCGGCTGGGTATTCTGACCGCCTCGCCGGAACTGGAACGGCAGTTAGGGTTACCTCTAGAACGCTTGTTCGAGACGAAGAATGGAGGGATTCCGATTCGCTTTGTGATCGGGAATGGCCAATAATGAGGCAAGGAACTGTGGTTTCCGTGAACATTTCGCCCGGTGGCGTTCCCAAGCTGCCCGTGGAAAGTTGCGAACTGCGAGTAGCCGGGTTCGTGAAAGATGGCCACGACGACGAGAAGCATCATGGTGGTCCGGAGAGGGCAGTATGCATCTACGCGACCGAGATTATCGACGCTCTCAGGCTCGAGGGGCATCCCATATTTCCCGGCTCGGCGGGCGAGAATATCACGATCTCCGGGCTGGGCTGGAGCGAGATGGTTCCGGGAATCCAATTGCGAGTCGGCGCTGCCAGAGTGGAATTGACCTCGTACACGTCGCCGTGCAGGACCATCGGTGGCTCATTTGTAAACGAACGTTTTGAAAGGATCTCGCAAAAGACGAACCCTGGCTGGAGTCGGGTGTACGGAAAGGTTCTGGGGGAGGGTCTGGTAAAACCCGGAGATCCGGTCGAGATTGTTGGCGCCTAGTTGGCACAGTCCCTGCCCCAACAGACAAACGTTCGGGGCAATCCTGCCATCGCTTATGTAGGAGTTTGCATTATGAAGCCAATTTCCCGTTTTGCAGTTTTGCCGCTGGTTCTCCTTGCCTTTGGATGCAAGGGCAGCGACACCAAGGCGACTGACGCCGCGCTGAACAGCGATCTTTCGCTCGCCTCGCAGGCGAATCCCGTGACGGCGGCCGACAGCGTTTCGGCGATCGAGCGCGCCCGCGCTAACGCGGCTGCGGCCAAGACGGCGCCGGTCACGAACCGGACGGTCGTTCACCACGTCTATCAGAGTAGCGGCTCCAGTGGCGCTTCAGCGGCTCGGGCACCAGCCACTCACGTTGAGAAGAATACCAATCGTGATGCCGCGATCGGCGCAGGCGCAGGAGCGATTCTTGGCGCGGTGACGAGCAAGAACAAGGTCAAGGGCGGCGTGATCGGTGGCATCGCCGGCGGGATTCTGGGCGGGGTCATCGGGAACAATGTGGACAAGAAGAGGGTACCAAACCCCTAGGTCGGGGATTGCGGTTCCATCCGGTCTCGACCGGTGAAGGGCGGCTTAGAGCCGCCCTTTTTTTCGCCTGTGACATCCCTGATTCGGCCATCCGCCCGTCCTTCCCTCTTTCGGAGTGGACGGCTGGGCGGCATCATTCTTCAGATCGATCACAGAGTCCATATTTTGAGTCCATTGTACGTCGTCTGCGTGGCGCGCCACGAGTATATCGCGAAGCACATCGCTCGGTTCTTTGAGAGCGTTGAGGTTAGCACTGTAGGCGTCGTTGGGGTGCAGGGCGCGGTGGATGCCACGCGTTCGTGTGCGCCAGACGTCGTCGTTTGCGAGTACGAATTACTCACCACTCATCCGCTCGAGGATTGGGAATGCGACGAGGTGCTGCGCTACGCGCCAATTGTAGCGGTCAGCCTCACGCGCCGATCGAACGAGCTTGTGCCGTTGGACTGCAACGGGATCGCAGGTTTTCTGTACCTGCCGACATTGCTCGCGGATGACGCTCACAAGCTGCTCCGAGCGGCCGCGTCGCGCCCGCGCTATACGCCGGGCGGAGCAAACTTCTCCACAATCGCCTCGCGACCGCAATTGCCGGATGCGCCGCGCTGAGCTGGTGCGGGCGAAAAAGAAGAGTAATAATCGGTTAAATTGAGGCCATGAGCAGCGAAGCCATAACGAGCGTCTTCAACGACGGCTACATCGTCGAAGTTTATGACGCATTCAAGCGCGATCCCGCGTCCGTGGATGAATCCTGGCGCCAGTTCTTCCGATTCGCCGAGGGGCTTGGTGGGGCCTCGCCAACGACTCAGAGTGGCCTTCCGGTAGGGGCGCTGCGTGCTGCCGCCGGAGGCGCGGCGCTTCTGGATGCTATTCGCGCATATGGGCACCTGGCCGTCAGCCTCGATCCGTTGGGCAGTGCGCCGGCAGGATCGCCAGAGTTGAGCGCGGAGAATCACGGGGTAACGGATGCGCAACTCGCGTCGATTCCGGGCAGCGCCGTTGGGACATCGGACGCGACGGCGGCAGATGCCACTGCACGCCTGCGCGCGCTTTACTCGTCCACGATGGGTTTCGAATTCGAGCATCTTGGATCGTTCGCGGAAAGACAGTGGCTCCGCGACTCGGTTGAGGGCGGTAGCTATCATCAGGATCTCACGTCTGACGAGAAGAAGGCGATCCTCGAGCGGCTCACTGAAGTAGATGTGCTCGAACGTTTCCTCGGGCGAGCGTATCAGGGATACAAGCGGTTTTCGATAGAAGGGAGCGACGCGCTCGTCGTGATGTTGGACGAGATAATCGCACTCGGCGCACTCGGTGGCGCGCGCGAGGTAGCGATGGCAATGTCGCATCGCGGCCGTATCAATGTTCTCACGCACGTTCTTGGCAAGTCGTACGCGACCATCTTCGATGAATTTGACGGCAAGCATCCCGACGGTGCGGTCGATACGAGCGGCGATGTGAAGTATCACCAGGGCGCTGACGGTATACGGGAGATTGGTGGTCGTCAGATCGCGCTCACTCTCGTTCCAAACCCGAGCCATCTCGAGTTCGTGAACGCTGTACTGGAGGGAGTTGCGCGCGCCAGGCAGTTGGCCGCTGATGGATCGCATGATGAGTCGGCTGTGATTCCGGTATGCGTTCACGGTGACGCCGCATTTGCTGGCGAGGGCATAGTCGCTGAAACGATGAATCTCTCGTTGCTCGACGGCTTCCGCACGGGTGGCACGATTCACATCATCGTCAATAATCAGGTCGGCTTTACGACGGATCCGCGAGACGCGCGTTCCACTAGCTATGCTAGCGACCCGGCCAAGGGTTACGACATTCCGATCATCCACGTGAACGGCGATGACGCGCTCGCGTGTGTTCAGTCCGTGCGTCTTGCGATGGCTTATCGCTCGACGTTCAACAAGGACGTGTTGATCGATCTGGTGAGCTACCGCCGGCATGGTCACAACGAGACCGACGAACCCGCATTTACGCAGCCCCTGCTTTACGCAAAGATTCGTGCGCACAAGACTCCGCGCGAGGTGTGGGGAGCGCGGCTCGTCGCCGAGGGCGCAATTACCGGCGAGGCCGTGGAGTCGATCGAGCGCGGGATCATGTCCAAGCTCGAGCAGATTCAAGCCAGTCCGCGGCCGGTGACGGCTGCAGTACCGGCCTCAACGCCGCAAGCCGCGCCAGGCGAGGCCGATACGGCGGTCAGCGCATCCGAGCTGGAGTCGCTCAATGAAGCATTGCTGAAGTGGCCGGCGGACTTCAAGCCGAATAGTCGTGTGGCGCGCACGCTGGTGCGTCGTCGCGACGCGATGGGCGATGCTGGTGGCATTGATTGGGGGCACGCGGAGTCGCTCGCGCTTGGATCGCTCCTGATTGACGGAACCTCGGTGCGCCTTACCGGACAGGATGTCGAGCGCGGGACGTTCTCGCATCGGCAGGACGTGTTGCATGACGCGGACTCCGGCAAGACCTATGTTCCACTCAAGCATCTCGATTCCGCGAAGGGGAGAATCGACGTCTACAACTCACCGCTGTCGGAGACTGCGGTACTTGGCTTTGAGTATGGATACAGCGTGACCGTAAACGACACGCTGGTGCTGTGGGAAGCGCAGT
>PLEG01000194.1 GCA_003136975.1 Gemmatimonadota bacterium
CGCGCCGCCGCCGGAAGGTCCCGGGCGAGCCGCCCTTGCATCAGTGGTGCAACGGTGATCATCGCGATCCCCATTTCGTCGGCGGCTTCGAGCGACGTGCGGGGCTGTCCTTTAACGACTTGAGTCGGTGTGCGCACTCCTTCCATCATGCCGAGGTTCACCGGCATCTGCACCGCGACCAGGTGATGCTCGTCACCGGCCACGTCATGCGCAGTCGATACGAGCGCCTCAATCGAGATGTGGTTCGGCACTTCATGAGAAACGCGCAATCCGTTCCACGTGGCGCAGCCGTATGACCTGATCAACCCATCACGCACGCAGCCTTCGAGCGCCGTGAATGCGTCGTGCATGCGATTGTCGAATTCGTCACGCGATATCGCGTCGAGCTGTTGCTCGGGATTGTGGATGTAATAGATGTCGATTGTGTCCACGCCGAGGTTTGCGATGCTGCGCTCGACTTGATTGCGCAGAAAGCCTGGTGCGATGCAGTGACCACCGGCCACCAGATCGGCCGCCTGGATTATCCCGGTGTCGAGGTACTCGCGCTGGATGTAGGCGCGATACTCATCCTTGGTCGCTGGCGGTGGCGCATCGAGCGGGAGATAGCCGCCTTTTGTGGTCACGACTATCGGCCCGCTGGTGGATCCGATGTCCCGCAGCGTTCGGCCAATCACCCGTTCAGATCGCTGGCACCGATAGTTGATGGCGGTGTCCACGTGATTGACGCCCAGCTGCAATGCCAGTCTCAGCGCGCTGTCGTAAGCTGCGTCCACCTCGTCGGATGGAGCGCCGAGCGCGGTTCCGATCCCGAGATGAGAGAGGGGCGGTGTTTGAGCGTTTGATTCGGCGTGAGCAGCTGTTCCCATGTGGCGGGATGATGCCGGCCCCGCGGCTGCATCGCAAGTAGGAGCGATCATTTGATTCAGTTGTGGGGCGCCAATGCAGGAACAAGCGTTCAGTAGGGGTTTACCCTATACTCGTTAGGTGGCCGCTTTATAGATTACAGGGCTGATCCCGATTTACGGAGACGTATCCGATAATGCCGCATTTTGCAGCTCTGGCCACCGCCTGGTGGAAGCCCATTTTATTTGTTGTAATCGCTGGCCATGTGACCAACGTGTGCGTAACGATTTTCCTGCATCGCGCCCAGACTCATCGTGGTGTGAGGCTGCACTACATGGCCGCGCTCCCGATGCGTGTCTGGCTGTGGTTGTCGACGGCGATCGTCACCAAGGAATGGGTAGCCTGCCATCGGAAGCATCACGCGTTCGCGGACCGCGAGGGCGACCCGCATTCGCCTCTCATGGAAGGGCTCCGTAATATCGTCCTCAAGGGCGCGTTCTACTACCGCAAGGCTGTTCGCCAGCCTGGCATGCTGGAGAAGTACGGCAAGGGAACCCCGACCGACTGGCTCGAGCGTCACGTATTCTCTCGGCTCAACTGGGTCGGCATTCTCCTCATGCTCGTGATCGATATCTGGCTGTTCGGCTTCTTCATCGGGCCGCTCGTCTGGGGCATCCAGATGATCTGGATTCCATTCTGGGCAGCTGGCATCATCAACGGCGTTGGTCACGCGGTGGGCTATCGCAACTTCGACGTGAAGGACGAGAGCCGTAACATCTCTCCCATCGGCATCTGGCTCGGCGGCGAAGAGCTCCACAACAACCATCACGCCGATCCGCACAGCGCGGTGTTCTCCGCGCGCTGGTTCGAGCTCGACATCGGAGCGGTATATCTCCGTATCCTGTCCATCTTCCGCCTCGCGGAGATCAAGTACGCGCGCGGAATGCGCGACGACTCACCGGAGCTGCGCGACGCCGCCTGAGGCATCGCGCATTCAGGAACAGAAATGCCAGCGATTGTAGAGTGCACGCGTTGCGGCCAGACGCGCGAGGGATTCGAGCGCGCCCCGTTTCCAGGTCCCATCGGGGCTCGCGCGCTTGGTGAGATTTGCCAGCCATGCTGGGCCGACTGGCTCAAGCAGCAGACCATGCTGATCAATCACTACGGCCTGAACGTGATGGATCCGCAGGCCCGTCAGTTCATCACGCGTAACATGGATGCATTCCTGTTCAAGCGCGGCGATTCGAGCGAGATCGATACCAGCAAGCAGGGCTCGATAAGCCACTAGCTCGTGGCCGATGATCCGGACTGCAATTTCCGTTAGGTTCCGGGGCTGACACGAGTCTTTCCTGATACAGCGACCGCAAGAACGGAGATCGTTTCAAAATGAGCGTTTCGATCAGACCACGACTCCATCCGGCGCTTGTCGCCGTTGGGATCGCCGCCGCACTTGGCTGCTCCTCGAGCAAGGTAGATACGCCGCCTCCGACGCAAACGGCGTCCAACCAAACGGCCTCTACCCAGGGGATCGCGGCGCACGCATCGGCGACGTTGGCACCAGGGACAGCAGGCACGCCGATTCGCGTGTTCAAGGACGCGGAGTGCGGCTGCTGCAAATCCTGGGTTCAGCACATGCGCGACAACGGCTTCCAGGTCACGGCGATCGATGAGCCGGCCAGGGTCCTCGACTCGATCAAGACGGCGCACGGGATAACCGGTGCAACGGCATCGTGTCACACCGCGGAGGTCGGCAATTACGTGATCGAGGGACATGTTCCGGCCGATCTCGTCCAGAAGCTCATGCGCGAGCATCCCAGTGACGTCGCGGGGCTTACGGTGCCTGGAATGGTCACTGGGTCGCCCGGCATGGAAGGGGGGACGCCAGAGCATTACACGGTTCTCGCGATGATGCGTGACGGGACGACTCGGCCTTACGCCCAGCGGTAGTAGGCACGGGGGCACCGCGGAGGTCGGGGACTCCTGCATGGGTGGGATGTGGGTTCTACTCCTCGGCCATGGATTCCCGCCTTCGGCGGGAATGACGAGTCTGGGGGGGTCTGCTCCTCGGCCATGGATTCCCGCCTTCGGTGGGAATGACGAGTCTGGGGGGCGTCCGTCAGCTTTCCGGCGCATATTCGCGTATATCATGCGTTCCTCGTAGTCGCGCCGGCGCTGCAAAAGTGGTATTTCAGAGACGTCCCGCCCAGGAGTTTGGATGACCGTTCGATCCGTCGCTGCACTCGCGCTGCTCGCGAGCGCGGTTGCATCGCCCATCGCAGCACAGCAATCTGCGCCCGCTCCACTTTTTACTCCATCCGGAGCGCCACGCGCAATTCGGCGTGACATACCGCTCACCAACATGATCCGGCGAGCGTGGCAAGCGGGAACGCGAGACTCGACGGGACGACCGGGCCGCAATTATTGGCAGCTGTGGAACGACTACACGATCAACGCGCGCTTCGATGCAACGACATCGACAGTGAGCGGGAGTGAACGAGTGGTCATTCACAACAACAGCGATTCAGCAATGCGCACCATCGTACTGCGCCTTGACCAGAACATCTATCGCGCCAACGTGCCACGAGCGGAGACTGTTCCCGAGATCACCGATGGAATGGTCGTCACGCGGCTATCAGTGGATGGCGCAAACGTTGATCTGAGCGATCGTAGCAACGCGGCGGGCCGCACGCCCCGCGGGCAGCCACAACCGCCGCTCACGCATCCGGAAGCGGTCGGCATGACGCAGACAGTGGCGACCATCAAACTTCCCACACCTGTCGCCGCGAAGGGGACGGCCACAATCGAGGCGGAATGGCACTTCCGCGTTCCATTAACGGAAGGGGTGCGCGGTTTGCGCATGGGGCGTTGGGGCGACTCGCTGTATCAGGTGGCTCAGTGGTATCCGCGCGTCGCGGTATTCGACGATCTGCGCGGATGGGACATGGATCCATACCTCGGGCCATCCGAGTTCTACAACAACTACGGTCACTACGACGTGAAGATCGACATGCCGGCCGGCTGGCTTGTCGGCTCGACCGGTGTGCTGCAGAACCCGGAGCAGGTGCTCACCGCCAGCGCGCGTGAGAAACTGTCTCACGTTCTTCAATCAGACTCTACAATCAATATTGTGAGCGCTGACGAGCGAGGTCCTGGCAAATCGACAGTCGCGGGCGATCGCCTCACCTGGCATTTCGTCGCCGACTCCGTAGGTGACGTGGCATGGGGCACGTCGGATCGTTTTGTGTGGGATGCCACCCGCGCGACGATTCCAGGCAAGAGCGCGATCCCGATCAACATCTTCTACGAGCCCGGGCGTGCGAAGCAGTACGCCACAGCGGGGCCGTTGACGCGTCACGCGCTCGAGTTCTACTCCAAGCTGTGGATGCCATACACGTATCCACTGCTCACTGTGGTGGACGGTCCCGAAGGCGGCATGGAGTATCCGATGTTCATCATGTCGAGCGCGGGAGCCGCGGATCACGAGACAGGCCATCAGTGGTGGCCGATGATGGTCGGTACCAACGAAACGTGGTACGGTTTCATGGACGAAGGGTTCAACCAGTACATGAACCGTCTCTCGCGCTTCGACCGCCTCGGGCAGACTCCCAACCTCGACACGCTCGGCCAGTCCTACGGCCGCACAAGTGGTGACGAGCGGGAAGCACCGCTCATGTGGGACGCGAACTACGGCGGTCCGATGTATTCGTTCCAGGCATATGGTAAGGCGCCATTAATGCTCTCGATGCTTGGCGGCGTGGTCGGCGACTCAGCGGTGTGGCATGCAATGAGTGGCTACGCGAAGGCGTGGCGCTTCAAGCACCCAACACCATGGGATTATGCGCTGTTCATGGACAACGCGCTGCACAAGGACCTGGGCTGGTTCTGGTACTACTGGTTGTTTACGGATGAAGCCGTTGATGGCTCGATCGCGAGCGTGAAGACCGTCGGACAGCGCACGACAGTGAGCGTGAAACAGGCGGGTGGCATGCCCTCGCCCGTGATACTGGAAGTCAAATTCGCGCCAACAGGCTCAGTCATTCGCGCGATGAAAAATGCGCGCATGACCGACGCGAACACTGCAGTGGTTACATGGCCGGTGGACGTGTGGTTCAACGGAAGCAGGACCTTCGACGCGGTGCTGGACTTTGGCGGCCGCAAGATCGATTCGATAACGCTCGATCCGGGCCGGAGATTCCCTGACCGGGACCCGAGCGATAATGTATGGCCGAGGGCAACGGCCGTACCGAGTGGAGTAACCCGATAGGAGAGGCGCGACGACGAGCCGTTATCACCAGATAACGGCTCGTCTGTTATTATTTCCACCGCAGGTATCCCGCAATTTCAGGAAGGCGTTGTCGTGAACAGATCAATTACGTGTTGGACTCTCGCCGGCGTCATGGCCACGGGCTTCGTTGCTTCAGCATCGACAGCCGTGCGGGCCGGTGCACAATCAGCCAATCTCTATTCGTCCATGCACTGGCGTGAGATTGGACCAACGCGCGCCGGTCGCGCCCGTGCTGTGTCGGGCGTGCCGAACGAGCCGAATATCGCATACATAGGATTCGATAACGGCGGCGTCTGGCGCTCCACTGATTACGGCTCCAACTGGCTGCCACTGTTCGACGCGCAGTCAACCGGATCGATTGGCGCGATAGCGGTTGCACCGTCCAATCCGAACGTCATTTACGTTGGCACTGGCGCCGGCATCATTCGTCCCGATCTGTCCGTTGGCGACGGAGTTTACAAATCAACGGACGCTGGCAGGACGTGGACACATCTTGGCCTGCACGACACGCAGATGATCGCGATGATCGACGTCGATCCAAAGAATCCCAATCGCCTGTTCGTTGCCGCGCTTGGTCATCCGTACGGGCCCAACACCGAGCGTGGAATATTTCGCTCGATCGATGGCGGAAAGACCTTTCAGAAGGTGTTGTACAAGGACGAGTACACCAGCGGCAACGACGTTCGAATAGATCCGAACGACCCCAACACGGTCTACGCGACACTCTGGCAGCAGCAGGAAGGCTTTACCGAAGGCAAGGCATTTGGGGGCGCTGGTAACGGCATCTTCAAATCGACCGATGGCGGTACGACGTGGAAGCAATTGAATGGCGGCCTTCCAACGGTCATTCAGGCAAACATCGCGCTCGCGCCGAGTAATTCGAAGGTGCTCTACGCGATGGTAGCAGGGGCGGCGCCAGCGGGCGGGCCCGCGCGCACTACTGGCACTGTAGCGTTCTACAGATCGAATGATGCCGGCGAGCACTGGCACCTCGCAATCGATGATCCGAGTGTGCCAGCCGCATCGCGTCCCAAAGCTGGCGACGAGCGTCCACTCGTTCGCATCGGTGGTGGTGATCTGCCGACTATCGCGGTTGATCCCAGGAACGAGAACGTCGTGTACAGCTCATCGACAGTGTTCTGGCGCACGGAGGATGGTGGCGTCACATGGTCGGCGGTACGCGGCGCTCCCGGCGGCGACGATTACCAGAAGACGTGGATCAATCCCAGCAATCCGAATGTTCTGATCGTGGTGTCCGATCAGGGCGGTGTGGTGTCGGCCAATCGCGGATTGTCGTGGAGCAGCTGGTACACGCAGCCCACCGCCGCGATGTATCACGTGTCGACTGACGATGCATTTCCATATCGCGTTTGCGGTGGCCAACAGGATTCCGGTTCCGCATGCGTTGACAGCCGGTCGATGGACGGCGAGATAACGTTTCACGATTGGCATCCTGTCAACATTCAGGAGTACGGAATAGCGGCGTCAGATCCCAAGAATTCGGATCTCGTTTTCGGTAGCCAGCGCAGCGGTGTGTCGCTGTACAACAGAACCACCGGCCAGACGACGCAAGTTGGACCGGACATGAGTGGGCGGGACGAAACCGGCGACAATTTCAATCGCAACGTCCGGACGATGCCGATCAACTGGTCACGGATCGATCCGAACCTTCTCTTCTACGTTTCAAACGTGGTGTGGAAGACGACGGATCAGGCACACAGTTGGACGCGGATCAGTCCCGATCTGGCGCGTAAGACATGGGCCGTACCAGCAAATGCTGGCAAGTACGCGAGCACGGTGCAAGTGGGAGCGCAGGGAACTATCACCGCGCTCTCGCCTTCATCGCGCGACATCAACGTGATCTGGGCAGGAACGGACGACGGAAATATTCAGGTAACGATGGACGGCGGTAACAAGTGGACCAACGTCACGCCGTCTCAGATCAAACCATGGACGCGCATCTTCAACATCGACGCCGGTCACTTTGACACGCAGACCGCGTATGCCGCGGCCAACACGCTTCGGTTGGACGATCTCAACCCGCATCTATGGCGCACGCATGACGGCGGCAAGACGTGGACGGAGATCGACAACGGCATCTCGGCGGGCGCAGTAACCAACTCGATTCGCGAAGATCCGCGGAAGAAGGGATTGCTCTACGCATCCACCGACACACAGGTCTGGGTTTCGTTCGACGACGGTGATCACTGGCAGTCGTTGAGGCTCGACATGCCAGCCGTATCGGTGCGTGATCTGCAAGTGAAGGACGACAGCATCTGCATGTGCTCGGATCTGATCGCCGCAACGCACGGTCGCGGTTTCTACATCCTCGACGATGTAACACCGTTGCGACAGACGGCGGAAGCAAAGGCCGCGAGTGCCGCGTATCTGTACAAGCCAGCGCCAGCAACGCGCATTCGCTTCGCGGCCAACGATCCAACACCGTGGCCGCCCGAAGTTCCAGCCGGCGAGAATCCACCACCGGGTGGGATCATCGACTACTATCTCACTGGCAATGCGTCTGGTCCTGTGAATCTCGACATACTCGACGCAGGTGGCAAAATCGTGCGCTCCTATTCGAGCACCGATCCGGTTCCGAATCCCGATCCAGCAACGGATCCGGTGGCGTACAACAAGCTCTGTCAGCAGAATCCGAGTGCCGCGGATTGCGGTCTTCCGCTGTACTGGCCCGCACCTCCAAGGGTGATTTCAACGAAGGAGGGAATGCACCGCGTGAGCTGGGATCTACACTACAATCCAGTCTCCAGCGGAGCCGGCGGCGGTGAGGGCGGTGAAGGTGCAGTTCCGCACCGTACCTACGATGCGGTCAACGCGCCATTGGCGCCCGCGGGTGAATACAGAGTGCGTCTCACGGTTGGTGGCAAGAGCTACACGCAGCCGCTAACTCTGCGCCTGGATCCACGCGTCACCACTCCAGCGGCAGGGCTCGCTCAGCTTGCGACGTTGTCACGCGAGATGTATGAGGGCGCCGTATCCGCGCACGTTGAATACGCGCAGGCGCGCGCGTTGATCGCGCAGCTCGACAAGCTGAAAGGCGCCGACGTCGACATGTTCAAGGCGCAGGTAGAATCACTTGCGCCAGCTCCGGTGACCGGCCGGAGAGCATTCTTCGGCCGCGGCGCCGGTCCTGCCGGCCCACCGACGCTTTCGGGAGCTCTCAATTCGCTGAACGCGGCTGCGATGGCGATGCAGGGAGCTGATGTAACTCCCACCGCAAGCGAGATTGCGGCGTGCGACCATGCCCGCGTGCAATTGAGCGAAGTGTTGCCGAAGTGGAATGCCCTGAAGACGACGGGACTTGCAGCGTTTAACGCGAAGCGAAAGGCTGCTGGCGAGACTACGGTCACGTTGGGCGGTAACCGATGACTCTCGACTCGCGCGCTCGTCGTCGCCAGCATCGTAGGAACGGTGCTGCAGCTCCTCATGGTCATTTAAAGCGCGGCTACCGCGCCTGACTCAATCGCAACATCAGCACCGCAGCCCGCTTTGTCTGCGATGGTAGCTTCCTGAGGTCAGCGGTCTCCTTGTCGGTATGATCATCGTGTCCTGACAGGCCGATTCCATCGATCGCCATGGGAACAATGCTGGCAACGAACGACACGTCGGCTGCACCGGCGCGAGATGGATCGACGGCGACAACGGGACCGAAGCCAAGGTCCTGACTCGCCTTGTCGTACATCGCGAGCAACTTCTTGTTACCCGCTGTCGGCGCCATTGGTGGGTATCCATCCTCGAACGTGATCTCGGCGGTGGTGCGTGGCAGATGATCGGCAACTATCGCGCGCATCATTTTCCGCGCACTCGCGAGCTGCTCGGGTGAGATGGTGCGCAGGTCGCCGGTGATTTGCATCGTTTTCGCGACGACGTTGGTCTTGCCTGCGCCGCTCCCTTCGGTACCAGTTGTATCAGACGCTACGGCGGTGCCGCCGATCGCGAGTCCGGGGTTGAAGGTCAGATACTGCTCCCTGGAAAGTTTCTGATAAAATTGATCTAGGATGCGCGCGCCTTCGAACACGGCGCCAGCGCCAACCTCCTGCGTGAATATCTGCGAGGAATGCGCCGGGAGGCCCGTGGTGCGAAGCGTCCAGCTGTCGTCGCCGCGACGGGAGATAATCGCGGTCCGCGGATCGCCGGCGCCGTCTTCGAATCCGAGCGCGGCCGTCGCGCCGGCTGCTGCGTCCATCAGCGTACGTCGCGCAAGACTGAGCGGCGAGCCGGACTCCTCTTCGTCACCGTGGTACACGACGGTAACGTTCATTTTATCCAGCTGCCCCGCGTCCTTGAGTGCGCGGAGCGCGTACAACGCTATGATATCACCGCCCTTCATGTCGATGATG
>PLEG01000366.1 GCA_003136975.1 Gemmatimonadota bacterium
CGGCCCGCTGCGGGCCGCGCAGTTGGTGGCCCAGATGCAGACGCCGCACCGTTTCCGGAGCAAGCGGCTTCTCCAGAAAATTCACCGCGCCGACTTTCGTTGCGCGCACCGCATCGCTCAGCGATGCCCGTCCGCTCATCATGATCACCGGAAGATCGGACCAGCGCTCGCGGATCTTTGCAAGCGTCGCGATGCCGTCCATGCCGCCCGGCATCATGAGATCGATCAGCGCGACATCGGGCTCTTCATCCTCGACCGCGCGCACTCCGGCCGCGCCGTCCGCGGCCTCGCGCACTTCGTATCCTTCGGCGGAGAGTAGCGCGCCGACCATCCGGCGAATGTTCGGCTCGTCATCAACGATCAGGACGCGCTGCACGCTGCGTCAGGTCCGTCGCGCTGCTTCGGACAGAACCGTTCCGTCCGGCTGCATTACCGGCGCCGCAGCCGGATGATGTGGCGCAATCGCGGCGGGCGCGTTGGTGCGCACTTCGGACAGAAGCTTCGTGGTAAAACGCTGGCCTTCGGCGACGCGCTCAACTTCCGTCGCCATCGCGTCGATTGCCTGCTCAATGCGGTCCAGGCGCGTGGTCAGCTCTCCGCTCGGCAGCGCGTCGCGTGGCCGCGATTCCACGCGTTTTGTGTAACTCCGTACGAGCGGAATACCGAGCACGATGCCGAGTATCATCAGCATCCCGCTAATTGGCACTATGACTTCTGGACCCATGTCAATCGCTCCGTGTTTCGGTATTCCCATGCTCGAGCGCAGGCCGCGCTCCCCATGCACTGCTTGTCTGCAGCAACTTGGTCGTGAAGCGTTGCCCTTCACCAATACGCTCGATCTCCGCCGACATCGATTCCATCCCAAGCTCCATCCGCTCCAATCGCGCAACTATATCCGTAGCTGGTAACTGTTGCTGCGATTTGATGCGTTCGCCGCGCCGCATGTACACGATGCTCAACGGCAGAATCGTCGTGATGCAGATCGCGACGATTCCAGCTATGAGTGCCGCTGCGATGTCCTTGTCCATGTTAACCCCCAACCGTCATTGCGGCTTCAATCGGAAGAGTGAATTCGATCCTGGTTCCAGTCCCGACGTCGCTGTGCGCCGACACCGATCCGTCGTGCGCCCACACCGCCTGGCGTGCTATTGCTAGCCCGAGTCCGGTACCGCCCGCCTTATTAGTCACATACGGTTCCCAGATTCGTTTCAATTGTTGCGCCCCGATCCCCGGGCCATTGTCCTGAATCGCTATCTGGACCGCGCGTTTGCCCTGCAATGACACCTCGGATACGCGTACGATCAATGTTCCGTGGCCCTCGCACGCATCCGCCGCGTTCAGCAGCACGTTCGACACGGCGCCAGCGAGCGCGTCGTGATACCCCAATATCATGGGTAGTCCTTCCGCGACGTCCAGCTCGAGCGTCATGGTCGGTGGAACGGTGGCTGTCGCTGCGTAGCGCACCAGCTCGCCGACATCTATGTGCGAGGCGGGGCCTTCAGGCAATCTGCCGAACTGCGCGAAGCTACGCGCTGTTCGCTCCAATCGCTCGGTTTCCGTAGCGAGGACTTCCACGGTTTCGGCGAGCTCGGGCGGCGCGCCGCGCCGCAACCGATCGATCGCGAAACGAATTGGCGTGAGCGGATTCTTCAGCTCATGCGCAACCTGGCGCGCGCTCTCTCGAAACGCGCGTAAACGCTCGGCCTCCACCGCGCGCTGGCGTCCGAGATCCAGCGCTACCGCGGCCATTTTGAGACGTTGGCGCAGTGTCTCGAACTCCGGTGCTCCACGCCGCCGCGGCGCCGATGGGAGTTGCTCGCCCCGTCTTATCAACTCGGTCCAATCGACCAGCTCGTCAATCGGCCGGCTCAGCTGGCGGCTCAGGTGGCCGGCCACGCGCGAAGCCCCGAATCCGATCGCGGCCAGAACCACGATCGACGAAACCACGATGACTTCCGCCCCGCGCCGGACCAGGTAATTGAAGCGCTCGGCCTGCTCCAACGACGCACCCAATTCGCGCTCGTGTTCGCTGAACGCGGCGCGCTGCGATCGGTTGAGAGGGGCCTTTTGCGCCGCCGCGATCGCGCGCCGGCCGGTCGCGGCCACACTATCCCACCCGGCCCGTCCGGTCACGATCGGCAGTGCGCTTCCAAGCGTGACGCCCCACAAAACCGTCAGCAAAGCCGCCGGCACTAGCGCGAAAAGTGACAGGATCAGGAACAGTCGCGTGCGGTAGTGCAGTTGCTTCGGGGGCATGTCCTAGTAAATTACATGGGATTGCGCGACTTCGAGGATCCGCTGCCACGGCACCGGCACCTGAAGTCGCGCGGAGTGAAAAACTTACAACCGAACGTATGCCACCTCGTCACATCCGGCCCCCGGTCGCAGCTCGCGGCCCGGTAGCGCCGGTGCATCGCGGCCCACAGGCCGCCGCGCTAAACGCATCTGGGACCAGCCCCTTCCACGCTCCCAACGCCGCACTTCTCATTGACTTCGACAACGTAACGATGGGGATCCGCTCGGACCTCAACGCCGAGCTTCGCAGTCTCCTCTCCTCCGACATCGTAAAGGGTAAGGTCTCGGTCCAACGCGCCTACGCGGATTGGCGCCGATACCCGCAGTACATCGTCCCACTGTCGGAATCCTCGATCGACCTGATCTTTGCGCCTGCGTACGGATCCTCAAAGAAGAACGCCACCGATATCAGGCTCGCCATCGATGCGCTCGAGTTGATCTTCACTCGGCCCGAGATCGGCACCTTCATACTCCTGAGCGGCGACAGTGACTTCTCCAGCCTCGTCATCAAGCTCAAGGAATACGGCAAGTATGTGATCGGCGTCGGTATCCGCGAGTCATCCAGCGATTTGCTGGTCCAGAATTGCGACGAGTACTACAGCTACAACGCACT
>PLEG01000102.1 GCA_003136975.1 Gemmatimonadota bacterium
TCCTGAATCCGGAGCGCGTGTCGATGCCGGATATCGACGTGGATTTCTGCTTCGAGCGGCGCGGCGAGGTCATCGACTACGTACGCCAGAAGTACGGACGCGACTCCGTAGGCCAGATCATCACGTTCGGCACACTCAAGTCGCGCGCAGCGGTCAAGGACGTGGGGCGTGTTTTGGGATTCACGCCAGGCGAGACCGACGCGCTCGCGAAGTTGATTCCGAATCTTCCGAACTACTCGCTCACAGTAGGCGAGGCGGTCGAAAAAATTCCGGAAGTGAAGGCGCTCTACACGACAGACAAGCGATACAGTGAGCTGCTGGACTACGCGATCGCGCTGGAAGGCCTATCGCGTCACGCGGGAGTGCATGCGGCTGGCGTCGTGATCGCGCCAGGGCCGCTGGACGACTACGTCCCCGTGTGCACGCAATCGTCCAAGGGCGCTGGGAGCCAGGGTGACGAGGGCATCGTGGTCACGCAGTACGACATGAATGGGCTCGAGAAGGCGGGGATGCTCAAGATGGACTTCCTGGGCCTCACGACGCTCACGATCATCACCGACGCGGTGGCGAATGTTCGCGCGCGCGGACGCGAGATCCCCGATCTCGACGACATCCCGCTCGACGACGACGAGACGTACCACATGTTGCGACTCGGCAAGACGGCTGGAGTTTTTCAATTCGAGTCGCCGCTCGCGACTGACCTGGTGCGGTCACTACGATGCGATCGCTTCAATGACCTCGTCGCGTCCAACGCTCTGATGCGCCCGGGTCCGCTCGACGCTGGAATGCACAAGGTGTACATCCGCCGCAAGCGTGGCGACGAGCCCACCACGTACCTTTTGCCGGAGCTCGAGGAGTTCCTCAACGAAACGTACGGCGTGATCACCTATCAGGAACAGGTGATGCGTATCACGCAGAAGCTGGCGGGAATATCACTCGCCGAAGCGGACGTTCTGCGCAAGGCTGTCGGCAAGAAGGACGCGGGACTCATTCGCAAGGAGCTCGGGAAGTTTGTCGAGAAGGCAGTGGCGCTCGGGCACGATCGCAAGATCATCAACGAGATCGCGGCGCAGATCGAGACGTTCGGGCGTTACGGATTTAACAAATCACACGCGGTAGCATATTCGATTCTTTCGTATCAGACCGCGTGGCTCAAGACGCACTTCCCTGCCGAGTTCATGGCTGCGTTGTTGTCGTCACAGATTGGTGATACGGACAGTGTCGTCAAGTACATCAACGAAGCGCGCGACATTGGGCTCGAGGTGCTTCCGCCAGATGTGAACGAATCGAATTACAAGTTCACGGTAATCGCGGATAAGCGGCTGCGCTTTGGACTCGGTGCAATACGTAACGTTGGCAAGAGCGCGATCGATTCCATTCTTGCGGCGCGGTCCAAGGGCGCGTTCACTTCGCTGTTCGATCTGTGTAATCGCGTGGACCTGCGCATGTGCAACAAGCGTGTGCTCGAAGCGATGATCCATGCTGGCGCGCTCGATTCGCTGGGCGGACATCGATCGCAGCTCGCGGCTGCACTGGACACAGCGATTCGCGAGGCTTCTCTTGCGCAGGAAGATGTCGCGAGTGGACAGGTGTCGATATTCGGCGACGCGCTGGGAGCGACGTCAAAGCCTTCACACCAGACGACGTTGCCGAGCATCGCCCCGTGGTCTGAGAGCGAGCGGCTCGCACATGAGAAGGCGATCCTTGGCTTCTACACTTCCGGGCATCCGCTGGAGCCATTTCGCACCGAATGTGAGTTGTTTTCCACGCATTCGGTGAGCGCTCTTGGAACGTGGACAGTGGAGCCGATGTCGCTCTGCTGCGTCATAACATCGATCAAGCGCCAGACGAGCAAGAAGAGCGGCGCGGAGTTCGCGCGGCTCACGATCGAGGACTTTTCGGGGTCCAGCGAAGTGCTCGTCTTCCCGGAGGCGTGGAGCGTTATCAACGACCAGGTCAAGGCCGATATCCCCGTTGTGATGAAGGGCGGCTACTCCAGGCGCGACGAGGGAGCTGACAATCCAACGTTCATAGTGGAGTCTGTCACCAAGCTGGCGGAGAAGCGTACCAACGGGCAGGTAGCGGTCTCGATCGAGCTCGCGGCCGGAGCGCCGCTGGATCCGGGCGTGATGCGGGACGTGCATGACGTGGTGCACGCTCATCCTGGTAGCGCCCCCCTGGAAATCCGGTGGAGCGACGGGGTAGGCGCGCCTGCGCGCTGGCGCTCGCGAACCCTCAAGCTCTCGGCTGACGGCATGGCGCTCAAGGAATTGAGATCGCTGCTCGGAGACGAGCGTGTTTCAGTAGTTTTAGGAACCTAGGAGGTCGGGATGGCAACTGGCGCAACGACGATGGATTTCGAGAAGCCCATCGCTGAGCTGGAGCGGAAGATTGACGAGCTCAAGCATTCCGCGGGTGAGCGCGCTGTAAACGTCGACGATGAGATAGTATCGCTGGAGCGCAAGCTCAGCGAGCTGCGCGGGGACGTGTACAAGAACCTGACGCCGATCCAACGCGTGCAGG
>PLEG01000140.1 GCA_003136975.1 Gemmatimonadota bacterium
CATCGTCACGATGCGCGGCGATCGCCAGTATGTCCACTTCTGTCATGCGATTGAACTTACGGCGCCAGAGGTGAATCCGTCATTCGGCTTATGCTCGGGGCGCCGTTCACGGCGCGCCCCGGGCATAAACACGCGGTCACTCGTAGCGCAGTGCTTCCACAGGGTCGAGCCGCGAAGCGCGGAGGGCCGGAAGCATTCCGAAGACGATACCGGTCACCACGCTGGCGCCGACTGCCATTCCGATGGACCAGACCGGGATACTCGCCGCGATTGGCGTTAATGCACGCAGTCCCAACGTGCCGAGCCAGCCAACGAATAGTCCGACGAATGCGCCGATTCCGGTAAGAGTTACTGCCTCGACCAGGAATTGCCACAGGATCGTTCGGCGAGTTGCGCCGAGTGCCTTCCGGACGCCAATCTCGCGCGTGCGCTCGGTGACGCTGATCATCATTATCGCGACAACGCCAACGCCACCGACGATGGTCCCAACGGCGGAGAGCGCGATCATCACGATGAAGAACATCCCGAAGATCTTGTTGTAGGTCTCGAACAGCTTGTCCTGCGTGATTATGGCGAAGTTGTTGTCGAGGCCAGGCTTGAGGCCGCGCGAGACGCGTAGCGCTGCGGTAACCTCGTCAATCGCATCGTCTCGGTCGACGCCGGCGCGCGGCTTGATCGTCAGCTGCAGCCACCGCGGATCGCTGTGTAGGTGTCTACGCGCAGTCTCGATGGGAACGATTGCCTTCGCACCGTTGCCGCCACTGATGAAACTCGCGATGTAATGGTAGACGCCAATTACCTGGAACGGCTCGCCCTTGATCGATATCTGCTTGCCAAGCGGGTTCTCGTCACCAAACAGGTCCTTGGCCATCTCGTCGTTCACGAGCGCCACGCGGTCGCCCGCCGCGTTCTCATTGGCGGTGAAAGTGCGGCCGGGATCGATGTCGCCACCGTCCACGTCTGTCCAGTTCGCAGTGTACGCGGTGATGTTGGGCGACGGGATGGTGTGCTGATGGTAGCTTACCGGACCCTGGTCATTGAGCCGGGCAGTAACGGTGGCAAGGGCGGGGAGCTCCGTCAGCGTCTGGATCTCCTGGTTGTTGATCCGCGGGTTGCTGCGCCACTTGCACGTGTCATCGGTTCCGTCGCACGCTTCGAAGTTGATGGGGAACCGGCTCACGAAGAATGTCGATGGTCCAGCCTTCTCGAAGTCCTTCGCGACGCTCGCATTGATCCCGTGAATGGCACCCGAGATGATCACCACGACGAATACACCGACGGCGACGCCGAGGATCGTCAACGCCGCGCGCACTCTGTTCGCGCGAAGAGCATCGAGCGCTATGGTCACGCCTTCGAATATTGAATACAGTCGGCTCGAGAAGCTCATGTTACTCAGCCCTCAAGGCTGTGATCGGATCGAGTCGTGATGCTCTGCTGGCTGGATAGACGCCAGCCACAATTCCTACGCCAGCGCCAAGGAGCACGGCTACTCCAACTGACCAGAGCGCAACGTGCGTTGGCAACGGTGATACCGCCGCGATGAGTGCGGCGATTGCTGCGCCAGCCGCCACGCCAATAACTGAGCCCAGGGTGCTAAGTGTGGCGGACTCGACAAGGAATTGTGCAAGGATGTCATGCCGTCGGGCGCCGAGTGCCTTGCGCACGCCAATCTCGGCGGTGCGCTCTGACACGGCGACCAACATGATGTTCATGATGACTATCGCGCCTACAACGAGTCCGATCATCGGAAGCGCTATGCCAGCGACCACCAGATATCCCTTGATCTTGTTCCAGAACTCCAGGTCCTGGTCAGAAGTCTCGAGAACGAAGTTGTCCTTCTGTTCCGGCAGCAGCTTCCGGCGCGCACGCATCACCGAGCGAACTGCATCCTCGGTCGCGAGCATCGACTGTTCATCCGGCGACTGAATCATCATTCCATCGATGACGCCGTGTCGGTTCGTGAGCCGCTTGAGCGGTGAGTTGTACGGAGCGACGACGAACTTGTCGAACGACTGGCCAAAGGCGCTACCCTGGCTTTCGGCGATTCCGATGACCGTGTAGGGAATGTGGCCAATCTTGAGTTCGCGCCCGATTGGGTCGACGCTCGGGAAGAAATAGGTTGCGACATCGGTGCCGATCACGACAACTGGCGAGCCAAACGAATCTTCCTGCTCGGTAAAGACGCGACCTTCCGTAACTCCGAGCTTCTTGATCGTGAAGTACTGATGCGTGACGTTCATCGCGTTGACCTGCTTTGGCTTCGGCACGTAACGTGACTCAACCGTGAGGTTGTCCTGGCTCAGTACCGCGGCTGTCGCTCCGGGTGGAAGCGCAGCGAGTACGGGTGCCACGTCTTCGTCCTTGAGGCGCGGACGCCGCCGCCATTCCATCCACGTCGCTCGGTCGATGTTGCCAAGCTGTACGTCCGGTGTAGTCCGAAGATTGAACGTGTTGATGGGAATCAGCTTTCCCATCAAATCGTCCTGCATGTAGTTGCCCATGCCCTCGACAATCGAGACGACGGCGATGAGGAACATCACGCCAATCATGACTCCGAGCAGAGTGAAGAAGCTCTTAAGCTTCTGCACTCTTATCTGCGTCAACGCAAGAATGATAGCCTCATAGAAACGCACGAGTCTAGCCTACCACCGAGGAGCCGTGCGTGGCGAGACGCTCGTGGAAGTTCTCCTTTCGCTCGTCGGTTTCAATAAGACCGTCCCGCAGCACGATCACGCGCCGCGCATGCGCGGCGATGTCTGGTTCGTGCGTTACCATGATTACCGTCTGGCCCTGATCCGACAGTCCGCTGAACACGCGCATGATGTCGTCCGACGTGCGCGAGTCCAGGTTACCGGTCGGTTCGTCAGCGAGCAGAATTGCGGGCCGATTGACAAGCGCGCGCGCGATAGCCACACGTTGGCGCTGGCCGCCAGACAGTTCGTTCGGACGGTGATCCTTACGATCGCCGAGATCGACGCGTTCAAGTGCCTCGGTTGCGCGGGTGCGGCGCTCCTCGCCGGACACACCCGCGTAAACGAGTGGCAGTTCGACGTTCTGAAGTGCGGTG
>PLEG01000051.1 GCA_003136975.1 Gemmatimonadota bacterium
TCCGGTGAGCATCACCATTCGCTGATCGAGTGATCGGATGTAGAAGAAGTGAGTGATGAGGACGCCGCGGTCGGTTCCGGCGATCAATTCATCAACCGACTTGGATCCACCCATCATTTTCAACCCGCCTGGATTCCGGCCGAATCCACCGCCACCACCGCCCGTTGGCTCGACGCCTTTCTTCTGCGCCCAGAATCGGGAGTAAGCGAGATTCTTGAGAATGCCGTTCTCGATCCACACGACACGCTTGAGTGGCAGGCCATCGTTGTCGAATGGCTGGCCGAGCAGTTCTGGATCGAACGGATCGGACAGCATCGTCACGCGCTCATCGGCAATCTTCTCTCCGATCTTGGTGCCACCGCCCTTCTTGGAGAAGGGGCTACGTCCTTCGTCGGCGGATCGCGCGTTGAGTGAGCCAATGAGACCCGGAATGAAATCAGCGACGGCTCGAGGCTCGAGGATGACGGTGTAGCGGCCTGGCTCGATCGCCACAGGATTCCGTGAGGCCAGCGCCTTTTGTGCGGCACGGCGCCCGAGCGCGGCTGGGTCAACAGCGGTCCATGCGCGGCCGCCTGCGGAGGCATATCCAGATCCAGTTCCGTCTGGTGTCCTGGCTGTGCAGGAGAGCGATACGCTCGTGCTCGCATGATATGCGAACAGTCCCTTTGATGTAGCGATGCCGCGTGCACCACCATTCGCTTCCAGGAAGCCAGCGACGAAAAGAGTTGCAGGATCAATTGGCATAACGCCGCCTGGCGCGCGCGCTGCGGCGATTAGCTGCTCGACTGCATGAGCGCGAGCAGTAGCGCCAAGATTGGACACGTCGGCGTTGTTGGCGCTCACATCCTGGTATTGCTGCGGGCCGAGCTCGGGAACGAGTTCGAGGTCCTGCGGCGAAAGTTTCGCAAGGCGCTCGGCGGTATCGACAGCGCGCTTGAGCGATGCGTCGTCGGTCAGGTTTGTCGTGGACGATGCTCGGCGACCACCAACGGTGCTCGTGATCGAGATCTCTGCATTGTCGGTGTCACCACTGGTTGTTATCTCGCCAGCAGCGAAGCGAGTATTGCCGGTAGCGCCGCTGGTGATGTTGACGCGTGTTTCGTCAGCGGTGCTCATTGCGAGGATGCGCTTGGCGAGCGTCTGCATCGCTTCGCGAGTCATCATGGTATCGGCCATCAGACATTCCTCGCTGTATTGATGATGTTCACCTGACGGAAGCGTGCAGGCACGCAACCATGGCTTACGGAGCTGGACTGGCCAGGCTCGCCCTTTCCATCCGAGAACGTGCCACCGAGCCAGTACGATCGCTTGCCGCCGATCATGTCCATGGAGTTCCAGAAATCTGGAGTACGAGCCTGGTATGCAACGTCTTTCAGCATTCCGGTGATCTTGCCTTTCTTAACTTCGTAGAACACCTGGCCAGAGAACTGGAAGTTGTAGCGTTGTTGATCAATCGACCACGATCCGCGGTTCTTGATTACAATGCCGTGATCGGTGTCCGCGATTATGTCATCAATTGTTGTGTCGTGCTCGCCAGGAAGGAGCGATACGTTCGGCATTCGCTGGAACTGCACGCTGTCCCATGAATCAGCGAATGAACAACCGTGTGAATGCTTGACGCCGTTCAGTGACGCGATGGCTGGTGCCTGATCGCGTACTGTCTGATAGTCGTGGAATATGCCATCCTTGATGAGTAGCCACGATTCCGCCGCAACGCCTTCATCATCCCACGCGCAACGGCTGAGTGAATCCTGCTGCGTGCGATCAGCTTGAATGTTCATGAGTCGCGAGCCGTACTTGAGCTTACTGATCATCTTTTCCGGTGGTGCCACGAAGCTTGTTCCAGCATAGTTGGCCTCGTATCCACGTGCGCGATCGAGCTCAGTTGGATGCCCGACTGACTCATGGATGGTCAACCAGAGGTTTGTTGGATCGAGAATGAGATCATAGCGTCCGACGTCCACTGAACGCGCGGTGAGCTTCTCGGCGGCGAGCGCGGCCCACTTGGGTGCGTTGCCAGGCATATCGAGCGACGTGATGTATTCCCAACCAGCACCGCGTGGCGCCATCTCTTCGGTATAGGACTGAAAGTCACCGTCGCCGATCGCTGTGACTGTAAATGATGGTCCAACGCGCACGAAGGTCTGGGTGACGAGCGTCCCATCGGTAGTGGCGAGTGTCTTTTCCTCGCGCAAAAGAGCCAGACCGGAATTGGCGAAACGAACACCGGGAATCTTGAGCGCGGCCTCGTTCGTGGCGAGCAGAAGAGCGACCTTGTCTTCGATCGGAATATCGATTGGATCCTGTTGCACCGGTGTGCGCCATGTTCCTGTAACCGCTGGCGTGGGTGCGAGCACGACTGGTGTGCGTGTTACGGCGCGCGCGGCGCGCGCTACCTGAACCGCTTGTTGCGCAACTCGTACCGCACCTGCACGCGAGACGTCGCGTGTCGCCGCAAAACCCCACGCTCCGTTGACCAATGCACGTACTCCGATTCCGAACGATTCAGAATCGCTGACTCCCATCACCTGACGCTCTCTCGCCGCGATGAACTGGCGGCGATAGCGGCCGACGCGTGCGTCCGAGTACGATGCGCCGGCATCCTTGGCGGCCTGAATCGCGGCAAGCGCGATCTCGTTCGCCATTGGGTCGCCGGTATCATTGCTCAGTTTGTGGAGCAGTGTCCCTGCTCGTGCAACCTGGGCGGTGCCGGCCACCGCAACGGCGCCGAGCGCGGTGGTCTTGAGGAAGTCACGTCTGCTGGTCATGGAGCCTCGGTGAGCGGTGTTCGGATCAACGTTCAGAACTGGACGCTAAGATTCTACGAAGAAAGAGGGCGCCTCGTTGAGGCGCCCTCGGTACTGCAAGCACTCTATCGGTGGTTCGAACGACGTTACTGGAATGTTATGAAGAGTGGTGACGGCTTGAGCTTCACCACCTCTTCGCGCGTGAGCATTGGTTTGTCATTCTTGTAGAACAGCTTGAACCCGTAGTATTGCACTGGTTGCATGCGTTCGTATGCGTCATATGAATCGCGCTTGAGCCATGGCTGTCCAAAGCCGTCCATGTTCATCACTACCTGCACCGCCGGAACCGGACGGATCTCACGGTAGTTGGTGACCATTTTCTGCGTGTATCTGTGGATGACCAGGATCTTGGGAGGAAGCTTGTTTTGTGCGACAACGTCAGCCAGAGTCTTGATCGCGTAGTTGATCTCGGCGGCATCCATAACGCCAACCTTGCGTCCCGGAACGACTCCCTCCGATCCGTGGTGCATGGAGAATTCGGGATCCAGCGCAAGATGCACGTACGGGCGCTTGAGGTACGGCATCAGTGGCTGCAGCTCGGCCTGAACGGTGCTGTGACCAACCTGCACGTCGAGAAAGATCAGATATCCCTTGCTCTCGGCGAGTTTGCACCAGTGATCGATCATTGAATCGGTCATGCGCAGGCGGTACGTCCCGTTTTTTCCAGGTGCGCCCTGCGCGACGGAAACTATGAGATGGAATCCGGGTGCCACCGGTGTCGCTGGATCTGCGACCGCGAAATTGTGGACCTCCTGCTGAAGCTTGGCGATCATTACTGACTCAGGATACTCACCAAGGACGCCCATCTTCTTCGACAAAGGATTGCCGTAGTACACGACTATCCGTTTTTTGGGGAGGATCGCGTTCGGCAGCGACGTGACAGTGAATGCTGGCTCAGGTGCGGCCTTCCTGGAAGGCGTGGTGTCATTTGGTGAGTGCGCCTTGGACGCCTTCGAGCTCTTTTTGGGAGCCTTTTTGTGAGGCGTCGGATCGCTGTGAGATACCTGAAACGATGCTATCGCGGACGATGAAGCATTAGGGGCGAGTGGTGCGCCGCCGAATAAAACGGCGGCCAGAACTGCTGTTAAGATCACGGGATTGTAAACGGAATTGGTGATACGACGCCGGGTGGGCTGGGCGGCTCGTCAATATAGCAAAAGGTCAGTGTAGGTAGGCCTGCGGGGGTACGGATAATGGGGGGTAGGCACGGAGGCCTGCCCCTACGACTCGACTGGGGCCCCGATTGCTTTCCATTCACGCCATCCGCCGGCCATGGACGTGACATTGGTGTAGCCCATCTTTTTGAGGGCGTCGGCCGCCAGGACGGAGCGGAATCCGCCACCGCAGTAGAGGATTATCTCCGCGTTCTTGTCGGGGACCTTTTCCTCTATGTCGCGCTCGATGACGCCTTTGCCTATGTGGACGGCACCGGCGGCGTGACCAGCGGCCCATTCGCTGTCTTCGCGAACATCCACCAGCTGTAATGACGGGTCATCGCGGAGCCTGTCACGCGTCTGCTGAACGCTTACATCGCGAACGTCGGCGCGTACCGATTCAATCAGACCGAGAAAAGCCGGTGAATGGGACATATTCTAGTGTGGTGAAGGTGAAGGCATCGTGCCTTAAGAATACATCGCGTGCCAGATATGACGCGGCGGATCAATCTTCGAACGAAAGTATGGATTCACCAACGGCGCGCAGCCGCAACGCGAAAGTGCTGCCGCCCTCTGGTCGTTTCGAAAAGGTGAGTTGCCCACCCTGGGCCTCGGCCAGTGAGCGCGCGATAGCAAGGCCGAGCCCGGTGCCAGGTACCGTACTGGACGTTGATGCGTGGCGGTAGAATGGCTCAAAAATCTGTTGCACATCAGCATCTGGGACGCCAGGGCCGCGATCAGCGATGCTTAGCTGCAGCCAGTCGCCAACACGCGTCGCCGAGAGAACGACTGGCGTATTGGCCGGAGAATACAACAACGCGTTATCGAGAAGGTTCGTCAGAATCCTTAGCGATTCCACAAAATCGAACATCCCAACAAGTGCAGGCGCAGAATAATCGATCTCGACGCGAATGCGCTCGGCGCCGCTCGTTCCTTTCATCTCGAGCACAGCTGCACCAACCAGATCTTCAGCAGTGTTCAACTCAATGGTGACAGGAAATTCTCCAGCGTTAAGGCGCGACATGTCCAACAAGTGCGCCACCATCTTGCTCAGCCGCTCGGCCTGCGCAACGATGATCTCCGAATTGGCGTCGCCCAAATCAGCTGCGTCCTGTGCCAGCGCTTTGATGCTGGTGAGCGGAGTGCGAAGGTCGTGTGACACGGAGGCGAGCAGGATGTCCTTGAAGCGTGCAGCCTCGCGCAGCGCCGCGGCGTGGCTTGCTTGATCTGAGAGCTGTTCGATCTCCTCTGTGCGCGCGCGCGCCTGTGCAGCTTCTTCCTGCGCGCGTACGAGCAAGTACGTGGTAGTTCCCGATGTGGCAAAGAAGGCAGACAGTACTACCGCGTCGATCGGCTTGGTAAGAGAGAACTCGTCAAACGGGTACTGGAAGTAATACGAGACGAGAAGAGTCGCGGCGGCGGCCAGGGTGAAGCCAAGTGGTCTGCCGCCGCTTACGCTACCGCCTAGTACAATGAGCAAATAGGTAAGAACAACGTGCGCCTGACTCTCCTGGGTCTCCCGCGCCATGTGCATTACAACGGTGGCGAGGATGAGCAAACCGTACCACAGCACGACCGACATGGCCGCGCTCGAACGAAGCTCCGCCATGCGTTCCACGCTGTGGGCTACGCCGATTCTTGCGCTAACGGAGTCCCGAATCGATAACCCACGCCGGGCTCAGTAATGATCACACGAGGATGCGTTGGATCGCGCTCGACCTTGCGTCGGAGATTGGTAATGTGCACGCGCAGGTACTGCCGCGCATCACCGAACTCTCTGGCCCATACCGCATCGAATAATTGTTGATGCGTGTAGACGCGACCAGGGTCAGCCGTGAGCGCGCGCATGATTGCCCACTCAATTGGCGTGAGCCGGACGGGTGTACCGGCACGTTGCGCGCGGCGTGATGTGAAGTTGACTGACATGCCATCTGCCTCTACGGTACCAGAAGTTCCAGGGCGAGCAGTGCGCGCGCGCCGAATCTGCGCCGCAACTCGTGCCGCGAACTCCGACGTGCTAAATGGCTTCGTTACATAGTCGTCCGCGCCGGCATTCAGAAGCGCGACCTTGTCGGATTCGATATGGCGCGCGGTGAGCACCACGATCGGTGCAAGCGAGTGCGCACGAATTGCTCGGCATAGATCGAGGCCTGATTGATCTGGGAGACCAAGATCGAGAACGATCAGGTCTGGTGTTTGCGCCTTGACCGCAGCGAGCGCACTGCGGCCGTCGGCGGCATCGAGCACACGAGCGACGGTTGATCGAAGCGCAG
The DNA here is from genome assembly GCA_003136975.1 of Gemmatimonadota bacterium. Classification (GTDB taxonomy): domain Bacteria; phylum Gemmatimonadota; class Gemmatimonadetes; order Gemmatimonadales; family Gemmatimonadaceae; genus Fen-1247. The sequence continues at coordinate 6,235 of PLEG01000051.1, forward strand.
AGTGCACAACGTGACGGATCTCTGGCTCATCATCTATTACCAGCACCGTCGCGTCCGTTCTTGTTGGATGCATCACCATTGTGCGAATCCCAGCCGAACCGGCTAGTTTAGGTTGCGCCGATGACTTCTGTGCCACACCACACCGCGCTTGGAGCTAATACCACGGGATCGGAAATCCGTGCCGCTTCCACGCACATCATCTGAAGGTAGTCTTGAGGGTCCATGTCAGCGAGCGAGGCCGATCCTTCGCGCCAGGGATTCCAGACTACCCAATCGCCGAATCCATCAGTACCGACGACGGTGGAGCTGGAGCCAACGGCGGAGGAAATCGTTACCTGGCGAGGGCCAGATATATAGATACGATCTGTCTGGCCGCGAAGGTGAAGATCAGGAGCCTCTTCGACGGAACGCGTACCAGCCGCCATCTTATCCACGTAGACCAAGCCAGAGAGTCCCCGGACGGTTGCCAGTTGGACGTCCGTAACCGCGAAATAGTTATGTAGCGCGGCTGTAAACGAGAACGGTGAGTCACCTGAGTTCGTGATCGTCAGTGACACCGTCAGCATGTCGGCAAGGTTGACCGTGAGCTCGGCGATGAACGGATAGGGCCAGAGAGC
>PLEG01000082.1 GCA_003136975.1 Gemmatimonadota bacterium
CGTGATCTTGGTTCCCCGCACCGCTTCGGTGAGAATGGGGAACAGCGTTCCCCACAACACCGAGAACGCGATCCCCACAAGCACAAGATTGTTGTAAAGGAACGCCGCCTCGCGGCTCACCATGCTCTCGAGTACGGCGTTTGCCTTGAGATCCTTCAACCGCGTCGTGACGAGATACACGCTCGCGACGATCGCAATGCCGAGGAATCCGGCAAACCAGTTTCCCACAGGCGACTGCGCAAACGAGTGAACGCTCGAAATCACGCCGCTCCGCGTGATGAACGTGCCGAATATGGAAAGCAGAAAGGAACAAATCACCAGCGTGACATTCCACTTGCGCAGCATGCCGCGCTTTTCCTGCACCATTACGGAATGGAGAAACGCGGTAGTCGTCAGCCAGGGAAGCAGACTCGCGTTCTCGACTGGATCCCATGCCCAGTAGCCGCCCCAACCGAGTTCGACGTACGCCCACCACATTCCGACCATGATCCCGGTCGTATTGAAGAACCAGCTCACCAGCGCCCACCGCCGTACCGCTACCAACCATTCCGCGTCGAGACGCCGCGTTATGAGCGCTGCCATCGCGAATGCGAACGGTATACTCGTGGCCACGTAGCCCAGGTACAGGTTAGGCGGATGTATCGCCATTCCCGGATTCTGGAGCTGGGGGTTCATCCCGCGTCCGTCTACCGGCAGCCAGTCGAGACGCTCGTATGGATTTGCGCCAAAGCACAACGTCGCCAAAAAGAAGATCGCGATTATCGCGAGCGTCCCAATGACGTACGGCATCAACTCACGATTGCGACTGCGACTCGTCAAGACAGCGACCGACGAGAAAAACGTGAGGATTAGTACCCAGAAGAGCATCGACCCAGCCTGCCCACCCCAGAACGCCGTGAACAGATACGCCTTGGGGAGGTTCGCGCTGGTAAACGATGCTACGTATTTGAACGAAAAGTCGTGCGTGAAAATCGCGCTCCACAAACCGAGCGACGCCAACACAACCATTGCAAATGTCGCGTACGTTCCACGCTCAGCGCTCGCAACAAGATCCTGGCGGCGTAACGAGCCGCCGGCAAACGCAACCGTCGCGGTCCAGACCGCCATGAGCAGGGCAACCCACAGCGACAACTCACCAACGAGAATCATTGTAAGGAAATGTGGGGCGCGGTCATTGCCGCGCCGTCGTCACGTCTGGACGCGCGCTGGACGATCCGGCGCGTTCTCATACCGCGATGCGCATTTTGCGAGAAGCGTCGTAGCGTGAAAGACCTGATCGCGCCCGAGACGCCCTTCAACCACAACATCGACACTGTCCGTGAACGTGTCGGGAGTAATGCCGCGATATACAACGCCGTATGTGTGCGCGCCGTCCGTCATCCGAAACGACGTCTCACGCCCGCCTGGTTCGCGAACTATCGAACCTGGAACCACGCGAGCCCCGACTTTGACGCCAGTGCTGTAAAACGTGGGATCGCTGGCAATCTTGCTGGAAAGCTCCGTTGGTGTGAGATAATACGTCGCCGTCTTACTGATGGAACTCGCCATCAGATAGCCAGCAGCACCAAGAATCAATGCCCCGCCAGTCAGGAATTTTGTGGTTGCTTTCACAGCCTACAATATAAGGTCTGCCCTAGCAGGTTGCTGAAAAACTCGGACGGTGATCGAGAAGCCCCGCCAATCGAGGTCATCAAATCATTGCCGGGTCAGTGATCGTCGATCTCAGGCCACACGCCGAGGTCGTGTTTCCCATCGGTCAAGCCTAAAACCGTTTTTCAGCAACCTGCTAGGCGGCGACGGAGAATTACAATGGCTGCCGCAAGTAGTTCGGCATGCCCAGGAGCGTGAATCCAGCTACTCGCCCCGGAAGGATGCGGCAGTGGTACAATCGACGTCAGCTGGCCGCCAATATCAACCATGTGTTCCTTCCCGATCACTCGTTCGAGTACAACCTTGCCGAGGAATCTGTCTATGGCGAGGCGACCGACCGGAATGATGAGAAGTGGTCTGATCAGCGCCAATTCTGCGTCCAGCCATCGTCCGCAACTCTTCTGCTCAGTGAGCGACGGCACCCGGTCTCCGCGACCACTCGGGCTCGGNNATAGCAACGCGTGATGGCCGCTATGTAAATGCGTTCGCGCGCGTCATCCTCGACAACGCCGGCCTCCGCGATCCACTTGAACAGCGTCTTGCCAGCGCGGCCAGCGAACGGGCGTTGGTCCAACTTCTCGACCTGCCCGGGCGCCTGTCCAACGAGCATCACACGCGGCCGAAGCGCGAACGAGAGTATCGGAATCGCACCCGCGACGCGGTCACCGCAAGTTCGGCATTGGCTCATGGCCGCCCGATGTCGTTCGAGGCCTCGCTCGAGCATAGTAGCAGACATGTGTGAGAGGTACACCTTTATTCCGGACTAGGCTACATCCGAGATTGTGCCGCGTCCGGCGATTGCAGCAAGCGCCAGACGCATACACTGCCTGGCGGGATCTCCCTGGCGGGATCTCCATTGTGCACGATAACGCGGAGACGTACGTTAACCTTTCTTCTTTGGCGCGGGCAGCATGAACGTGAACGAGGTTAGCCGATCTGCTGCTCGCCAGCTCGTGGTTTTGGCTATGCGGCTACTTCCAGGAACCTCGTGGCTGGTTGGGACATGCCTCGCCACGAATATCGCGGGCGGGCAAGCGCTTCGTCCCGTAGCTCCGCGCGGAGAATCTGTTTCGCCGTATGCACGTACTGACATGATACGTGCTGGCATCTCGCATTCGCTTACCGACACCCCCCCATCGATCAGTGGCGAGACTCTTCCGCGAAGCGAGAGCACGCATCGTGTGAAACACGCGGCCATCGGTGCTGGAGTTGGCACTGGCCTCGGCCTAGTCGTGGGCGCGTTGATCGGTATGCAAATAGACAAGACGGGGTCGGCGACCTTCCCTGCGACCCCGATTGTCGCCATCGAGAGCGCAGGTATCGGCCTCGTCGCAGGACTTGTGGTCGGTGCGCTCATCCCCTGACCGCATCACTCGCGGTCGGTTTTGTCAGCGCCGTCGTCTGCGACGCTCCGGAAAGTGCTCGTCGAGAAATGCAATCAGGGCGCGTTCTTCCGTAGTGTGTGCACCTGCCGCTCCGCTACGATTCCTGGGTAGCGATTTCAATTGTATCGTATCACCCGCGTCGAGGTATTGCTCGATCACGACCGGATGCACATACGACTTCCGGCATATCGTCGGCGTGTTGCCCAGCTCCGCGGCGACCAGCCGAATGGCGGTCGCCACGTTCCGCTTCGCCTCTCGCTCGCTCGGCGCTGGACCAAGATCCGCGAGTACCGTCGCCGCGCGCAACGTACCGCCCCATGTTCTGAAATCTTTGGCGCTGTATGGAAATCCAGCCAACTCCTGCAGATACTGATTGATTTGCGCGGATTCGATATTGTGCCACTTGCCGTTGTCATCCTGGTAGCGAAATAGCCTGCTACCAGGAACTTTCAAAAGCGCCTCGACAAATCGCGCGAGCTCTCGGCTGACCACCATCTGGCGATGCCTGATCGAACGCTTGCCAACGTAGTCGAATATGACGAGATCGCCGTCAACCTTCACGTGCGATTTCTTCAGAGTCGTTAGTCCGAACGTACCGTTCTCCTTTGCGTACCGATCATTGCCGATGCGGAAGAATCCATCTGCCAGAAATCGGACGATCGCCGCGCTGACTTTCGCGCGCGATGGCTGTCTCTTCCGGAAGTCCGCGTACACGCTTCGCCGAATCGCGGGAAGATCACGCCCCATCTGGCGGACACGATGGTACTTTCGCGTCTGGCCGCGTTTCACGGCGCCAGGGTGATAGCGATACTGCTTGCGCTCGCGCGCGTCGAAGCCCCATGCCTGAATCGCGGAGCGGTCGCTCACGGCAACGTGCACGTCGGTCCAGGCCGGCGGAATCGCGAGAGCATCGATTTGCGCAGCGCGTTGGGCACTCACGACCTTCCCTCCGGACGTGGCATACGTAAAGCGACCACGTTGTTTCCCGATCCTCGACAGCCAGGTTTGTCGCATGTCCGGCGAGCCAAGCAAGAAGGCTGCCCCGTAGAATTGACGCGGCCATCGGCGCTTATATTCCGCGCATGCCTTCCTACGACTTTCTGACCTTCGATGTGGCCGACCGGATCGCCACGATCACCGTCAATCGCCCGGACAAACTCAACGCTCTCAACGCTGGCACGATCGCCGAGCTCGGCGCGGCTATCGACGACGCCCGGATGCGCCAGGACGTCGGCGGCATAATCCTCACAGGCGCCGGCCGGGCATTCATCGCCGGCGCCGACATCAGCGAGTTGCAGGGACAGTCGCCGTTTGTCGCGAAGGGCCGCTCGCGCGCCGGCCAGGAAGTGTTTCGCCGCTTCGAGATGTGTCCGAAGCCGGTCATCGCTGCCGTGAACGGATTCGCCCTGGGCGGCGGGTGCGAGATCGCGATGGCGTGCCACGTTCGCATCGCGTCAGAACACGCGAAATTCGGCCAGCCGGAAGTGAAGTTGGGCATTCTTCCAGGCTACGGCGGAACACAGCGGCTGCCCCGCCTCGTTGGAAAGGGGCGCGCGCTTCAGCTGCTGATGACCGGCGAGATGATCGACGCCGAAGAAGCGCTACGCATCGGACTCGTCAATCGCGTAGTTCACGCCGCCGAACTGCTCGGCGCCGCGCAGATCATGCTGAAGCAGATAATGCAGAACGCGCCGCTCGCCGTTGCATTGTGCATTGAAGCAGTGGACCGCGGGCTCGGAATGACGCTGGAGGAAGGACTGACACTCGAGGCAAACCATTTTGGCTTGCTCGCAGCCACCGACGACATGCAACAAGGAATGTCTGCCTTTCTCGAGAAGCGCGCGCCGACTTTCAACGGACGCTGACGCAAGCGCGCGTCTGCGTAATGGCACATCTCGATAAGCTCTCGATCCGCGACTTTCGCAATCTCGCGCGCGCGGATCTGATATTCCCGCCAACGGGCGTTGTTGTGATCGGCGACAACGGCCAGGGCAAGACCAACCTTCTGGAAGCGATCTACTATTTCCAGTTGCTCCGTTCCGTTCGCGGGGCTCGCGACACAGATCTGGTTCGCTTCGATGCGAGCGCCTTTCATCTTCATGCGACAGTAACGACGAATGGCGAACATGAATTGTCCGCAGCATTCGGTCGCGGCAGAAAGAAGGTCGTCGTCGATGGTGCCGAAGCCAAACGCCTGAGCGGAGCGCTCGGCTCACTTCCCGCGATAGTGATATCGCCGCGTGATGTGGCACTGGTGAGCGGGTCGCCGAGTGAGCGCCGCCGATTTCTCGATGTTGCGCTCGCACTTACGTCACCGCGTTATCTCAACGCGCTCCAGAAATATCGTGGCGCCTTGAGCCGACGGAACGCGGCGTTGCGCGGCGTCGCCCGCGGCCTTCAGTCCGATGAGAGTGTCGCCGTCTGGGAGCCAGCGCTGGCCGAGAGCGGCGCGGTGCTCCTGTGCGAGCGCGTTGCATGGATGGATCGTCACGAGCCAGAGTTCACCCGTCTCACCGCCGCGATCGGTGAGCCCGAGCCCATGACAATGCGGTACGTGACGTCGATTTCAGATCCGCGCGATGCCACCGCACAGTTGAGCGATACGCTCGCGCGCAAGCGAACACTCGACATCCGCCGCGGGCTGACTCACACTGGCCCGCATCGCGACGACATAGCGCTTCAGATCGGCGGCCACGATCTGCGCACGTTCGGCTCTGGTGGCCAGCAGCGCACCGCCGCCATCACGCTTCGCCTGCTCGAGGCGGAAACATTGAAGGCTCACTCCGGCAGCGACCCACTCCTGCTTCTGGACGACCCGTTCGCGGAGCTCGACGTCCGACGGAGCGCGCACATCCTCGCGCTGCTGCGTGAGACGGTTACCGGTCAGACGATTCTCACCGTTCCGCGCGCTGGCGACATTCCATCGGATCTGAGCAGCCTTCCGCGCTGGCGTATCGCGGATGGAGTCATCAGCGAATCCGCTTCGAATGTCGCATAAGAAACGCAGCCCGGAGAAAATCTCCGAAGCCTTGAGCGCATATCTCAAGGAAGCGGGACTCGACGTGCGAATGGTGCAGTCAGCGGTGGTGCCGGAATGGGCTGAGCTGGTAGGGCGCGACATCGCCGCGGTGACCGAACCGCTCTTCGTGACGCCCGACGGATCGCTGTTCGTGGCAGTTCGGACCAATGCGTGGATGACCGAGCTACAACTGATGGAGCCTCAACTGGTCCAGGCCTTGAATACGGACTCGGAGCGCCCACGCGTCAGAAAGCTTCGGTTCCAGCTGGCGCGTCCGGACTGAGCATCCCAAGTCGTTGTCGCATAATGCTTTACGTTGTGTGATTGGGGTTGCGAATGACGCCCGAATGCGTTACATTATAGAGTCTATGGGACCGTTTGATTCGGTTTTCATTCGGTATCCGTCTCACGCCTATTTTGGTTGCGTAAATGGCTGTCAAAGAAAAGATCGATCGCACGGCTTCGCACTACGATGCGGAGAACATTCAGGTTCTCAAAGGTCTGGAGGCGGTTCGCAAGCGTCCCGGCATGTACATCGGATCGACGTCCGCAACCGGTCTTCATCACCTCGTTTACGAGGTTATTGACAACTCCATCGATGAAGCACTCGCCGGACACGCGACCGAGATCTCCGTAACGATCCACAAGGACGACTCGATAACCGTCGTTGATGACGGACGCGGAATTCCAGTCGACATTCACCCTACCGAGGGATTGCCCGGCGTCGAAGTCGCGATGACCGTCCTGCACGCCGGCGGAAAGTTTGACAAGAACAGCTACAAGGTCTCCGGCGGTCTGCACGGGGTCGGCGTTTCTGTCGTCAACGCACTGTCGTCGCAGCTCAAGGTGTGGGTGCGCCGCGATGGCAAGATTCACTACATGGACTTCAATCGCGGTACGACCGTCACTCAGCTCAAGGTCGTTGGCACAGTAGCGAAGAACGACACCGGCACCAAGGTCTGGTTCAAGCCAGACGACCTGATCTTCACCGACCTCAGTTATAAATACGACACGCTCGCCATCCGTATGCGGGAGCTTGCGTACCTCAACAAGGGCGTCAGCCTCACGCTCACCGATGAGCGTGAGGAGCAGGAGAAGTCGGAGACATTCCTCGCCAGGGGTGGCCTTCAGGAGATGGTGCAGTTCCTCAATGCGCGCAGCAAGCCGCTGCATCCGGAAGTCGTGTACATCGACACCACGCACGACGACATCGGCATCGAGATCGCCTTCCAGTACAACGACGGCTACAACGAGAACGTTTTCTCCTTCGTCAACAACATCAACACTCACGAAGGTGGAACGCACCTCACCGGCTTCAAGTCCGGCCTGACCCGTGTCATCAATCAGTACCTTGGCCGCAGCACGTTGAACAAAAAGGACAAGGAAGCAAAGCTGTCGGGCGATGACGTGCGCGAGGGACTGACCGCGGTGCTATCGGTCAAAGTTCACGAGCCACAATTCGAGGGACAGACCAAGACCAAGCTCGGTAATTCCGAGGTCGAAGGAGCGGTCACGTCCGTGATGAACGAGCTGCTCAATCGCTATCTCGATGAGCGCCCGAAGGTCGCGAACATCATTATCGAAAAGGCGCTCTCCGCTTCACGCGCACGCGAGGCGGCACGCAAGGCTCGCGATCTCACGCGCAAGAAGAGCGCGCTCGACGTTGGCAACCTTCCCGGCAAGCTGGCAGACTGTTCGCTCAGCGACCCAGTTCTCTGCGAGCTGTATCTCGTGGAAGGTGACTCCGCAGGCGGATCGGCAAAGCAGGGACGTAACCGCAACTTCCAGGCGATTCTTCCGCTGCGTGGAAAAATCATCAACGTCGAAAAGGCGCGTCTCGACAAGGTACTGTCGAACGAAGAAATTCGAACGATCATCACCGCAATCGGTGCCGGGATCCGCGACGACTTCTCGCTCGAGTCAACCCGCTATCACAAGATCATCCTGATGGTCGATGCCGACGTCGACGGCGCGCACATCCGCACCCTCCTCCTCACCTTCCTCTTCCGGCAGATGCCGGAATTGATTGAGGCAGGTTACATCTACCTGGCGCAGCCGCCGCTCTATCGCGTTGCGAAAGGCAAGGAAGAGTACTACGCGTACGACGAGAAGGAGCGCGATGACCTCATCGCACGTATGGGCGGCAACGACGGCAGAACGTCAGTCAACATCCAGCGCTATAAGGGACTCGGCGAGATGAATCCCATTCAGCTCTGGAACACAACTATGGACCCAAACACGCGCACCTTGCTCAGGGTGAACATGGAAGACGCAGTGCTGGCCGACCAGATTTTCCAGACATTGATGGGCGACGACGTCGAGCCACGACGCCAGTTCATTGAGGCAAATGCGAAATTCGTGAGTAACCTGGACGTGTAAGATGACGACGACCGGCGCAGCAGTTTACTGAGCCGGTTGGTGCAACATCTAAAGTGATGAACGACGAAGGGCGCCCCCGAATTGGAGCGCCCTTCGTCGTTGCATTCGCCAATCCGGTCGCAGGTCGCACGCAATGAAACGATCCTGCCATTCCGTACCCGCTCACTCCTCTTCCCAGCACCCGGCATATACTCGGCGCGTATAACTCACCCGACTCGCCGCACACGCGGCAGGAGTGCCTCCATGCCAGTAGTAACTCGCCGAATATGGATCGCCGCACAGTTGATGATCGTTACCGCGCTCGCGGTCCCGGCACACGCTCAGTCCAGCGTATCGGGCTCGCTCGCAGTCACGGCGCAGGTCGTGACGCCGCTTGCTCTCGTCGTATCGCACTCACTCGACTTCGGCCGGCTTCTCACCTCCAGTACAAAAACGATAGCGCCCAGCGCTGCCACCAGCGGGCGGTTCGGACTGATCGGCCAGGGCGGCTCGTCAATCACTGTTACACTGTCAATGCCAGCGTCTCTGAACCCTACCGCTGGACAGAACATGCCGATTACCGGGTGGACCTACGTCGTGAGCGACAGCCCTGTTCTTGGGGGCACGCCCGTGTCATTCACCTCCGGCACGAGTGCGCCAATCGCCCTGACGTTCGCGTCAGTCGCGGGAAGCACCAACATGTATTTCGGAATCGGCGCCACGGTTTCGGCGTCCGCTCTGGCGCCAACCACGGCGTACACGGGCACTGGCCAGATCACCGCAGCATATACAGATCTGTGAGGCTCCGGCTCGTTGGCGGCCGAGCGGCCAAGACTGGCGTAGCATGGTGTGCGCTCGGCCGCCTCGCGGGTGCGCAGGTGGCAGGTATCGCGGTCGATCCGCACATGGTCGTACTCACTGCAACGCGACCGTCCGGAGAGATAACCGTGCTGAACCCGCACGCAACGCGTGCGGAGTTCAGCGTCGATCTCCGCTTCGGTTTTGCCACTACCGACTCAGCAGGCAAACTGACCGTTCAGTTGAGCGACGGCCCCGACAGCGCGAGCGCAGCAGGATGGATCGTTCCATATCCGAGCCGCTTCACGTTACGAGCAGGTGCACAACGAACCGTGCGCCTGCTCGCGCAACCACCTTCCCCACTCGTCGATGGAGAATACTGGGCACGCATAACCGTACACGCGCGTGACGACGCACCGGCTCCATTCGCCGATACCACGGATCGTACAGCCGCACGCGTACGCATCGCAATGGAAACGGCAACTGTATTACCGGTGTTCTTCCGCAAAGGTGTTGTCTCGACGGGAGTAGCAATTGGAGCCGTTACAGCGACTGCCGCGAGCAATGCCGTTGAAGTCCGCGCCACGCTCACACGCAATGGCAATGCAGCGTTCATTGGAGTTGCGCATCTAGTCTTGCGTGATTCAACCGGCAGCACGATAGCGAGCACTGACCGTCAGCTCGCCGTCTATCGGTCCATGCAACCGCGCTGGACGATCATCGTTCCACAAGGCATCCCGCTCGGCGGTTGTACTGTCCTTGTACGCCTGTCCACCGATCGGCACGACGTCCCGCGCAACCTGCTGCTGCAGACGCGTTCCGTCGAAACCGTAGTTACCGTCAGCGCGGAAGGCGCACCGTGATTCCGAAGATCACAGCCGCTCGACTGATCCCGACGTTATTCGGTGGGACACGAGAGGCAGCACCTCGACTGCCGCATCGCCAATCGCAACGGCCTCCTCGAGCACGCCCCGTCCGATCGACGCGCCAGCGTTATCCGCTGCGTGAATAATCGCAATCACGTCGCCGGCCGCGACCACCGAGTTTGGCTTGACGAGGATATCGAATCCAACCCGCAGATCCACTGCGTCGCTCATCGTACGCCGGCCGCCACCGAGCGCGACGACGCCATGTCCAATGGGACGTGGTGTCACGTGCTGCACGATACCGTCGCGCGCCGCACGATACTCAATCTGTACTGGCGCCGACGGAAGCAGCGAAATGTCGTCAACGACGTTCGGATCTCCACCCTGCGCCGCGATGATCGCGCGAAAACGCTCGGCCGCCCTGCCGCTCATGATCGCGTCGCGCATCTGTGCGTGCGCGTCCTCGTGACTCGACGCGGCACCAGCGAGCAGCAGCATCTCCGCGCCCAACGCAGACGTGACGATCGCAAGATCGTCTGGCGGATTGCCACGCAGAAACTCGATCGACTCCCGAACTTCCAGCGCGTTACCGCAGGTGTTGCCGAGTGGACGGTCCATCGCAGTGACGAGCGCGACGACAGGACATCCGCGATCGGCGCCGAGCTCGATCATCGTCTTCGCAAGCTCGATTTCGCGATCGAGCTCCGGGAGGAACGCGCCACTTCCGCTCTTGATGTCCAGTACGAGACCCGTTAATCCTTCAGCGAGCTTCTTGCTCATGATGCTCGCCGAGATGAGCGGGATCGCTTCCACGGTCCCCGTTGCATCGCGCAGCGCATACAGCTTCTTGTCGGCCGGCGCGATTTCGCCTGTCTGGCCGATTAGCGCGCAACCAATGCGGTCGAGCTGTTTCCGCGCAGCCGCGAGTGACAGATCGGTGCGAAAGCCCGGAATCGCCTCGAGCTTGTCGAGCGTGCCGCCGGTATGCCCCAGCCCGCGCCCCGACATCATCGGAACGGCCACGCCAAGCTCAGCGATGAGCGGCGCAAGGATCAGCGAGACCTTGTCCCCTACCCCACCCGTTGAATGCTTGTCGAGGCGCGCCACGCTCATGTCGGAAAGATCCAGCCTGGCACCGCTGCTCAACATCGCGTCGGTGAAGGCGTCGGTCTCCGTACGCGTCATTCCGCGAAAGAAGATCGCCATGAGGAGCGCTGACATCTGATAGTCCGGCACGTCGCCAGCGGAGTAAGCATGGATGAGCTCGCGCCATTCACTTGCGGTCAGAGTACCGCCGTCGCGCTTACGCTCGATGAGCCGGGGAACGATCATGGGGGTATTTTAAGCATCGTTCACGCCTTTGGAGATCCCGATCATGATTCGCAAGCTCGCATTTGTCAGCTTCGCCACGTTCGCGTTCGCGGTCCCCGCGCTGTCAGCAGGCGCACAGTCAGCGGCAGAATGGATATCAAAGGGCACAGTTGCCTACGAAGCGCGCAATGCTACCGACGCGCTCGCGGCTTACGAGAAGGCACTCTCCGTCGAGCCCAACAATTACGACGCGTTATGGCGCGCGTCTCGTTCGCAGGTCGACCTAGCCGCCGCCGAGCCCACTGCCGACAAGCGAAGCGCCATGTATAAGACGGCGCAGGACGAGGCAGCTCATGCCGTGCAGGTGAATCCCACGGCCGCCGACGGACACTTTGTCTTGGCGGAGGCGCTTGGCCGGAT
>PLEG01000055.1 GCA_003136975.1 Gemmatimonadota bacterium
ACACCAATGGATGGGACGAGCCCGACCCACCGCACGCATGGGATCCGCCCGCCGGAATGATTCCCGCGGTAATCGATGCGCGGACAGGATACCTCGCCACCGAGTGGTGTCCCATCACGCAGCGCGAGTTCTTCAAGCCGGGCACAGTGCCCACCACGCAGTGCCCAGTGCACAGCGGGCCGCCGGCACCTGACACAACTGCGGCGCCTCTCGAGCAGGTCCCAGCGGTCATTGCGAAAGTCGGGAAGGGAATCGGCGGATTGTTCAGGCGGATCTTTCACTGAGCCGCTAACACTGGCCTGGCTAACGGGGTTGGAGCGCGGCGTCCCCGTGGACATTGTCCGGGGCCGCGTACAATCGATTCGCGGGATATGGCAGCATTCGTAGCTGCAGCCGGTCGAGGATTGTTGGCAGCACGCGACGGATGCTGATGTGGCCTAACTCGGTCGTCGAATCCATAACCGCGAGCTGGCGCGTTACCGCTTCCTTGATGTCGTAGTCGTCGCCTTGGTTGGCGAGATACGTCGCGAAGCCAAGCAGAACGGAATCACGCGCCGCGCGATATGTAGCCTACGCGTGCAGTACCCACTCGAATCGGTTTGGGTCTGCTGCGACAAGCGATCTGATGCCATCGTGACCGTCACGGTCGCCCTGCCACTATCGACGGTCACGTGGCCATGCAGGACGTCCCGGCCTAGCGGTGCCGGAAGCTGTGCGCCCGCCACGAACAATGGAACAAACCCAAACACAAGCACGATCTTGTACGACAGCAGTCGAGACACGATACCTCGCCGGCGAAAAGCGTGGGCACTGCGATGCGATGGCAACTCTTCATCGCGTACGACGTGTCAGCGAACGTACGACCGCCAGGTTACGATCACATGATTCGCAGATTAAGTCTCCGTTAAGGCGTTGAGTGCCACTCTGGTCGTGTCGCGCGCAGAAAACAATTCGCGCGCTCGATGGTCGTCACGCAAAACGTCCGGCTGGTCTTCCCAGCCGGACGTTGTTATTCTCACCTTGCCATCCCCTCACACCAGCCCGAGCCACTCCTGTGATCCGCCCGTGTACCCCGGGAAAATCTTCTCCACGCGCGTCGCGCCGAGGTGCTTCACGGCAACCTCGCTGAATACCGTGCGGAAGTCGGTCGTGAGCTTGAGATCGCGCCCCTCGTTGAGCTGTTCGGGCGCAAGTCCGGGCCACTTGCCGTACACCTTGCCACCCTTCACACCGCCGCCGAGTACGAAGAACGCCGTCGCGTGGCCATGATCTGTGCCGCGGTTTCCATTCTCTCGTGCCGTACGGCCGAACTCCGACATTGTAAGCACTAGCACGTCATTCATCTGGTCGCCAAGATCCTGTGTAAACGCCGCGAGCGTCTTCGCGAAATCATCAAGGCGGGCTGCCAGCTGACCGGTTCCGTTGCCCTGATTGACATGTGTGTCCCAGCCCCCCACGTCCGCGAAAGCGACCTCCAGGCCGACGTTGGACTTTATGAGCTGCGCGATCTGCATGAGCCGCTGACCGAACTGCGTCTTGGGATACTGCGCGTTATTGCGTGGTGCATACTGCTGCGGGTTTGCGCTGTGCAGCAACTTCACCGCGTCGAACATCTCCTGTCCGGTGCCGTGCACCAGATCAGCGCTGCCGGTGCGATATAGCGCTTCGAGACGCTCGACCTCGCTGCCCGTTGCGCGGACTGAAAATTCGCCGAGCGAGTTCATCGCGATTGTCTCCGATGGCCCTTCGAGGATGCGCGGAGTCTGCGGCGTCATCGCGATGGCGCGAAATGGAACGGCCTGACAAGCCTGACATGTACCTTCGACCGCAAGAAGACGGTTGAGCCATCCGTCCGACGTGCCCTTCACATCCGGTGTGCCGGTTTCCATAAAATCCTGCGCGTCAAAGTGCGAGCGCGAGGTACTCGGACTCCCCACCGCATGAATTGGCGCAAGCAGCTTCTGGTCCCACAACGGCTTCAGCGGCGCGAGCGAGGGATGCAGACCGAAGAATCCGTCCAGATCGATTGCTCCAGCCGCCTGTCCCGGCCGCGCAACCGCGATCGTTGGACGCATGTCATAGTACGCCTTCTCGCCGTGCGGTACGACCACGTTCAGACCGTCGGCAGCACCGCGCTGAAAGAGACAGACCAGCGTCTTTCCTTTCGGAACGTTCTTGAGCTCCATGCCGTACGCCATGCGGCGCAAGAAGCTCGGACTCAACCCCATCGTTACGAGCGCGAGCGCTCCTGATTTCACGAATACTCTGCGGTCCATACATCGTCCTCCCACGTGTAACGCACCAATCGTTCGCGCTTTCAAGTGCGTGTTTCGTTGTGTGCTGCGAGCCCGTTACCTGCGTTGAAACTCGGGCGATCCGAGCGCCAATCCAACTACTTGTGCGAGCCCTGTGAGTTGCGGCGCTGGTCCAATTATCGGATTGCGTGCGAGGCCGCGTCCAGGTCCCGGAACCCCTTGCTGTTTTGCCGTTCCCCTATTCTTCGGTGCGGCAGCCATTGCCATGTCGCTCGTGGTGGCGTCACCACTATCGGCCGGCATCTGCGCCTGCGTCGCCTGCTGTGCCGCACTCGCCGCAAGCGGATGCTCGCCGCTCATGAGGATCTTTCGTGTGTCAGGCGACGCCGCGCCTTCGAGGATGCTGTTGACCACTGCATCAACCTGCGTCGCGCGCGACGCAGCCGAGAGCGAATCCGCGCCAGGCCACGTGCGCAACGTCGCGCCAGGAAGCCGGTTTGCCGCGACCGCCTGGCCAAAGTTGATACGATTCAGGATTGCACCCGTATTCATCCACGACTCGCCAGTCTCCGGCCAGCCGTTCGGATCGCGGTGACCAAACACCGGCTCCCCCAGATATGCCACCGCAAGCGCCGTACGCGGTGTCGTATCCGGCGCTGCACCCAATGCGCGTGCGGCGCTCACGACCACTTCGAATGGAGACTTCACCTTTGCGTGATACACGCGAGATGAGAAGAACTCCGGTGACGTCACAATCGTCCGCACCACTTCACGGATGTCACCATCGGTTTTGAGATATGTTTGCGCCGCTGCCTCCACCAGTGCGGTGGACGGCGAATCGCTCACGAGACGCCGAGCCAGTTGCCGTGCCAGAAAGTGCGCTGTCGCGGGACTGCGTGATACAATATCGAGCACATCATCGCCGTCCTGCTCACCCCGCCCTGCAGCAAGCTTGTGCCCGAGGAAAGTTTTCTCACCAGCGTCGTGCCACTCGGGACGGAAGATGAAGCCGCCGCCCTGTACTGGCAGACGAACACTCCATCCGGTGAGCGCGCGCGCCGCTTCGATCACGTCCGATTGCGTGTAACCACCGTCAACTCCGAGCGTGTGAAGCTCCATCAGCTCGCGCCCGT
>PLEG01000291.1 GCA_003136975.1 Gemmatimonadota bacterium
CGATAGATCGGCGCCGACAGGGATCGCGTCCAGGAACTGCACCGGCCAGTTTCGCGCGCGCTCGATCGGGAGCGCCTCGAAGATCGAGTCCTCGAGATACGCGATCGACGCTGGGCAGCCGATCTCTGTCTCGTACGCAAAGTGATCGTCGCCGTGGATCGTGCATCCGACGGCACAGCCGCGGCCCTGGACCCAGTATTGCCGCTGCACTATCTCGTCTGCGGTGCGGTGCTCCTCGACGCGTTCGAGGTACTTCGCCTTGACCAGTGGGTCGTTGTGGTACGCGACGAGCTTCTTTCCGGAGCGGCTCATGCGAGCACCCTCCAGGCTTCGAGCTGTTGGGAGGTCGTCAGCCGTTCACGCGCGGGCTTGAAGCCGTGCTTCCGCGCGTCGTTCCGCGAAAGGTTGCTTCGGGTTTTCTTTGTTTGTAACTTGTTTGAGATTCCGGCGAAAAAGTGAAGTACTTTTCGGGGGTCAGGGNNTCAAGTCCTACCTGGGGAGCTATCTGCACGGTTTGTAACCACATGTAGTTGTGGTACTTAGCGCCTCGGCCTCTACCGGGGCGCTTTTGCTATCTGGAACTCGGGACGGTTTGGGGACGGTTGTGATCGCCCCTCCCTGATCGCGATCGCCGGATTCTTCGAAGCGCTGACGAGCTTGAACAGCGGCGCTCACAGGCTCTACGGCACTTTAGTTACCAATTCGACACGGCTGCCGATCCATTCTCCGAACCGACCCTCGTCCCACGCATCCGTCGCCAAATACGCCATGGCAGATACAGCTTCAGCCTCGGGAGCAACGAGCCGAAATCCGTTGAGTCGCAGGAAAACGGCGACGGCAACCAACGCGGTATGTTTGTTCCCATCGCGATAGCCGTGATTCTTTGTCGAATCGAATGCGAGCGAAGCGGCCAACACGGCAATCGTGCTTTTAGGAATGTAGCTCCACGTGTTCTTCGGCCGCGCGAGGGCCAACTCGATGAGCCGTTCGTCGTGTTGTACCGCCGTTGCAACATCCCATCTTTCGTGACAACCGTGACATGACGCAGCACCTTTCATAACTCTGACATGACATTAGATCGCCTCGAAACACCAGCTGCTGTCGTCGATCTCGACCGTCTCGACCGCAACCTCAAACGCGGCGCCGATTACACGCGCGAGCACGGCTTCGCGTTGCGACCTCATATCAAGACCCACAAGTCTCTGTTCGTCGCCGCCGCGCAACTTCGCCACGGCGCACAGGGGCTTACCTGCGCTACGCCATTCGAGACGGAAGTCATGTCGTCCATCTGCGACGATTTGCTGAACGCCTACCCACCTGTTGGCGCCGATCGCGCGCGCCGCCTGCTCGCTGTCGCCCCAAAATCGCGCATCACCGTCGCACTCGATTCGGTTGCGGCGGTCGACAACATCGCAGCGGCCGCGCGTGCAGCGGGACGGAAGGTCGGGGTGTACGTTGAGATCGACGTGGGCATGCATCGAGTGGGCGTGACCAGTTCCGCCAATGCAATCGCTCTCGCCCGTTACATCACCGCGCAGCCTTCGCTCGAGTTTTCAGGAGTCGAGCTGTACCCGGGTCATATTCGCGAGTCCGTCGAAAGTCAGGATGCGGCGCTCGAGCAGCTCGCGACAGAGCTATCGCGTACACTCGAAGCGTTCGACGATGCTGGGCTGACGCCACCCACCGTGAGCGCGGGCTCAACGCCAACCCTCTGGCGCACACATGAGCTGCCACGCATCACGGAGATCCGGCCAGGATCGTACGTCTACAACGATCGTACGACTACCGCGATCGGTGCATGCGCCTGGGACGATTGCGCACTCTCCATTCTCACAACAGTGGTGTCGACCACCGTCGCCGGACAGGCTGTCATTGACGCAGGCTCAAAAGCACTCGGACGGGAACCTGTGAGAGGAGCGGCAGGCGAGGGCTTCGGGCAACTGATTGAACATCCGGAAGTCCTGGTCACGCGGATGTCGGAAGAACACGGCATGCTTGACCTTGGTACATCAACCTGGCGACCAGAGATCGGTGAACGCGTGCGCGTGGTCCCGAATCACGTCTGCGTTACAGTTAGCCTGTACGACCTCATGTACGGTGTGCGCGGCGACCGCCTGGAAACCAGCTGGCCAGTCGATGCGCGTGGACGTGGACACAAGCCTGTTCCAAACGCGTAACGCAACGTACACATCAATGGCTGACCGGCGCACGGTGCCAGGGCGGGTCACTCCGCGACGCCGATCTATCCGGCTCGTGGCTTCACAGTGCCAATCTTTCGCTAGCGTGGCCCTCCAGCGTGGCGCTTCCTTCAGCACAGGCGCCGCTCACCCGTGCGCGCAACCGGCAGTGTCAGCGTAAACGTTGATCCCTCACCCAACTCGCTCGTCACCGTGAGCTTNNCTACGCCCTCACCAGGCTGACTTAGCTTGCGGCCGAGCTGAACGAATGGCTGCCAGATCGCCTCAAGCCGGTCAGCTGGCATGCCACGTCCCGTGTCGTGAACGCATACACGGGCGACGCGGCCACCCTTCGCATCCGTACGGTCGGCCAATACCTCGCAACTCAGTCGAATAGCCCCGCCACGTTCCGTGAACTTGATCGCGTTGGTCAGCAGATTCAACACGATCTGCTGCAGTCGGTGCATGTCAGCGCGAACCATAACGTCGGCAGCAAATGGCTCATACGCATACTGCAGTTCCTTCGCGTGAAGCTGAGGCGTGACCATGACCTCCGTGTCTCGCAGTATCGCATCAAGGTCAACGTCGTCGATGCTCATCGCCGTCTGGCCTGCGCCCAGGCGTGCGTAATCTAGAACGTCGGTGATTAACCGAAGCAGGTGACTCTGACTCGCCTTGATTCGATTGAGATCATCGGATTGTTCAGCAGTGATCGGACCCCTCAATCCCATCGCGAGCAAATCCACGTAACCTGCGATTGCATTGAGCGGTGTCCTGAGCTCATGACTCATCGCCGCCAGGAACGCCGTCTTGCTCGTGTCAGCATATACCGCCGCGTCACGTGCCGCCTCTGCGTCCCGCTGCGCCGCTTCCGCGGCAATTCGCGCGGCGCGTTCCGCCTCATACAGCCGAACGTTTTCTGATAGCAACGCGGAGCTTTCCAGTTGCTTGGCAAGCCTCGCATTTTCCAACGGCGCCGCAACCTGATCAGCCAACGCAGAGAGCAGCCACTCATCCTCGTCTGTCGGCGCGGTTCCATCCGGACGCACGGTGGCGAGCAGTCCGACAACACTCCCACGCGATACCAGCGGGACGCCAATGAACCCGCCCGCGAGATGGGAACCCAGCATCCCGCTGAGCCGGCTCACGAGTGACTCATCCGCGGGGTGCTGAAAACGCTCGACAGCCGCTTGCTCCACGCCATGCGCTGCTTGAACGCGAAGTAGGCCGGCCTCATCGGCGAGTAACAGCACCGCCCTTTCAGTCCCAAGCATGTTGGCGGCTTGCTCGACCGCCATCCGGAGAATGTCGTCGACAGAAAGTGCGTCCGTGAATGCGCGGCTTAACCGGGTAAGTTGATGCACCCGCCCCGAATTCGCCGGAAGTTCCGCGAACTCCATTTCTATTGCACCAGCGAACGCCGCGTCACCAGCATTACAGGATGTGCACGCCGTCGCCCCTGATCTCCACGCGGTGCGCGGCAGGGTCATGTGCACTATTTCGCGTCTTTATCACGCGAAGAGTGCGTTCGGCCGGATCGTCCTCTCCACGAACGAGGACAAGCACGTTATCCGACATGTAGCTCCAACGTTGCTCCTGCTCCCGTCCACCAACCAGCCCAGTGGCAGATTCCAGGTTCAGCACCGTCGTCACGTTTCGCACGACAAAGTGTTGGACGAGTGAATACAGGAAGTCGTGCAGTCGCTGCGCGTCGCTGGCGGCCGTCATCAGGTCGCCGACTGCGTCAATCACGACTCGCCGCACACCCGCGGTTTCGATAAAATTGAAGATGTCCACGATCACACTATCGATCTGCAACTCCACCGGCGACGTGTACAGGTGGTGAAAGCCCGTTCGTGCCGCTACCTGCGGGTCCGTCCCCAGGGAACGAACCATACGCTCTACCTGCGCAGGATTTTCCTGAAAATTCACGAACAGCGCCGGCTCCCCACGGTTAACCGCCTCAAGCGCGAATTGCAGCCCCATCGTTGACTTGCCCGAACCAGTGGAACCCACCAGTAAAGTGGTGCTGCCGCGCCACACACCGCCGCCGATTATGGTGTCCAGTCCTTCAATCCCCATGCTGGTGCGCTCCAGCGTGGGTGTGTAGTTAGCGAAGTTCGGTGTGACCAGTCGCGGGAAAATCTGAAGCCCGGTATCCGTGATACGGAACGCGTGTTGGCCTTCGCGATAGGCACTCCCGCGAAGCTTGAGCACACGCAGGTATCGCTCGTCGCGCGCGCCCAGTGCATTTCGCTCCAGCTGCACAATGGAGTCGGCAACCGCGAATTCGGGATACGATTCGATATTTTCCTGAGTGTACTCGCCCAGGAGGAAGGCGGTCACGTCGTATGCCGACAAAACGCCCCCCAGCTCCGACACGATCCGTCGCATCTCGGTCGTTGAGCCCGCCAGATCATGCACCGCCTTGAACGAGTCGATGATGATGATCGACGGTGACAGTCGCTTGATTGCGTCGAGTACGCGCGGTACGAGCGCGGAGGGTCCGTGCGCCGACAGATCCGCACCCAGATCGTCATACAGCACACGCGTACCGATCTGCTCAACATTGAAAAAGCCGAGCCGCTGCGCGTAACTCACGACTTTGCTCATCGGCTCCGACAATGTCGTCAGGTAAAGCAGCGGCCGGTCAGTGTTCGCATTGTGAAAGAGCAGCTGTTCGGCGAAGATCGTCTTTCCCGTACCCGGCTGACCCATCACTATATTGACCGAATTCACCGGAAATCCGCCGCAGAGGATCGCGTCCGCTTGCGGGTTGCCGGTGCTGATGCGCAGGAAATCAGACGTCTCTGCAGGATGGTCCGTTGCATGTTGAAACTGTGCGATCATTGCGCCTGTCCTGGTTGCGAGCGTGGCTGAATGGCAGCACGTCTCGCGAGCAATTCGCGGACAGTGTCTACGAGTCGCCGTTCGGCGAGCGGTTTCATCAGAAATGCATCGGCGCCCGCATCTCGCGCGCGACCATGTGCCGCGAGGATGCTGAAGACGAGCACAACGGTGTCGCCCAGCACAGGATCCGCTTTGATCTTCCGGCAGAGAGCGAGCCCATCCAGCTTGGGAACCATTATCTCCGTGATAACGATCGCAGGCTTCCGCTCATGCGCCAGTTTGAGCGCCGCCTCGCCGTCCTCGGCGAAGTCCACGGAATAACCCGCTTCGTTGAGGAAGAACAATTCGAGCTCGCGTACATGGGGGTCGCGTTCGACGACCAACACGAGCGCCTCCGTCGCTCCCAGACTCCCTGAGGACGCGGTCACGATTCGAACCCACTGATGGCGATTGTGGTCAGCGTAGGAACTCCATACCTGTAAGCAGCAAACGGCAATGACCCATTATGATGTCCAGACCACTCCCGCGCGGCCGACATGTCGGGTCTCATAAGATAGCATCGCCGGACGCGGCCGGTGGTCCCGCGCTCCAGCGCCCTGCGAGCCTCCCGGCGCTCACGCAGATAGTGCTGGAATTCCAGCATAGCNNAAGCATCAATCACTTCGCCAAGCATCAAGCACTACAGTAGCGCCGCCGCCCGGCCGAACCTCTATCCCATAGCGCCCGCGCCCGCTCGCCGCCCACGCCCCACCAGACCATGGTCTTTCTGCAGTCTGCCCTGACCGCCGCTGCACCCCGCGAGTCCGGTTCCGGCTTCAACTGGAATCCGTTCCGTTCGCGCCTCGACCATGCACTCCCAACGCGTGCTCGAATCGTGACGGATGTTTCCTCGCCGCGTTCTGGCGAGGAAGAGCTCGCCTTCCTGCTCGGCGCCGAGCGTGCGCGCGCGGAGACGTTGGTGAACCTGCTGCGGCTCGTAATCGTGGTCGTGCTCGCAGTTGCGGCACTCGCGTACTCCCTCGCCCTTCCACGCCCTCTTCGGGAAGCCAACGCAGCGGTACTCGCACCGATGCTGGTGTGGTCCATTGTGCAGGTGTCGTTCGGCCGGCGGCCAGACGGGATATATCCGCAGTGGCTTTCCGCGGTCGCACCAATCGTGGACGCAACCGCGGTGACGGCGATCATCCTTTGTTATGGTCTGCTTGGATCGCCGGCAGTAGCGTTGAAAGCTCCGATAACTCTGGTGTACTTCGCCATCCTTGCCGCCCGGCCGATCATGGGCTCTGCACGATCCACCGGCATCACGGCCGCGTGCATTGCCGGCGAGTATGCTGCCGCGGTAGCGATTCTCGCGCACTCCGGTCAGGTAACGCTCTGGGTCGATCCCATCACGGCCGCCGGCTCGGCGAACATCGCCATCCTGGACGAGGTGATGAAGGTCGTGCTGCTCGTCGCCGCAGGAGTTGTTGCAACGCATGTCAGTGCCTGGCATGAACGCGTACTCAGGCGCGCGCTGGCAGCGCAGATCGCGCGGAACACGGATGAGCGCGAGCTGTCGATCCGTCTGCAGGAAGCCGACAAGCTCGCCGCACTCGGCACACTCGCCGCCTGCGTTGCGCACGAGGTGAATAGCCCGCTTACCGCCATCGCCTTGTCCGCCGAGCTGCTCGGCCGCGACCTCACCAATCCAGCAGATCGGGATGAGGCGACAGCAATCGCGAACGATGCGCGTCGCACGGCGACTGCGCTTCACGACCTTCTGGCCTTCGCGCGCAAGGGCCAGACCGACGCGGCGCCAGTGCTGCTCGACGATATAGTTACGCGAAGCACGGGAACGTTGCGCTCGCTACTACGCGAACGCCACGTCTCCGTTGAACGTGCTGCAGATGTACCCGCAGTTTCCGTGAACGGAGACGCAGGTGCGCTCGAGCGTGTCCTGATCAATCTCATGATCAATGCAACTCAAGCGATGGAATCACAGACGTCGCCCCGCATCATCCGCGTAACTGTTACCGCAAATCACGACACGGCGACTCTGGCGGTCCAGGATACAGGACCGGGCTTCGCACCCGGTGCCGCGGAGCGGGTATTCGAGCGCTTCTTCACCACCAAGCCTGCCGGCAAGGGCACAGGACTCGGACTCTGGATGGTCGCCGACATCGTCGCAAGACACGGCGGCACCATCGCCGCGGTCGACACCGGAGCTGGCGCACGCTTCGTTGTGACGCTTCCGTTGCTTGGCGACGCCAACGGCGCAGTAGCCGCGTAGCCAAGCAGCGGAAGCGTCCCTTCAACGCTTTCCCTTACGACCTTACTTTGTGCCGCTACACCCGGGCATACGGAACGCGCCGATACGCGTGGAATAACGTGTCGCGCCTTTCATGAGATAGTCGCCGACATACCAGATTGTGCAGTCGTCACTCGGATCGACCGCGGAGGCGGTATAGTCCTCCCAACGCAACGTCGATTCCTGTGCGGCCTCGCCCTTGGCAAGCACCGTCTCGCGCAACGTCATGACTCCTTTTGGATCGCCAGCCAACCGGCCGGCAAATCTCTGACCCGCGAAGTTCGGGGTTCCACCAAACGAATAACCGATCCCGATGTTACCGTGCCCATCGATAGCGGCCGTTCCAAGCCAACGGAAAAGCTTGTCAGGCGCGTACGTGCCCTGTTGATAGAGCCTTACATCGCGTTGGCTGTCGAGACGGAACTCATACCAGCGAACGCCTCCACCGCCAATTGACGTGTTAACCGAGTGCACAGCAACGATGGATTCCTGCTTGCCTATACGACGGTACACCAGTCGCGTCATCAGCTTGTCGCCCTGTGCGTCGAGATGCCGGTCGGTGCCGGGCTGTGGCACACAACTCGTGAGCTGCCCGTCACAGAGATAGTGATAGGGCGCTACCGCGATTTTCACTGGGCCATCAACCTTCGTGAGCGACGGATCATTCCAGTCCACGTGAAATTTCCATACGTAGATGCCGTCATCTTCCATCACCTTTCTCAGTTGCGTCCCGCCGGCAGCCATCATGATATTCGGCGCACCTGCTGGTGGTAGTTGTTTACCATCCAGGTCCGCGTTGTTGAGGAAGTTCACGTCATCCACAATCACGCATTGCTCCGTGGCGTCTTCTCCCTTGAGCATCTTCGCGCGGTCCGCCACGCAGGCGTGTTTTTGGATTACCGTGTCACCCGTGCTTGTAGGGACGTAATATCCGTCGGGCCAGATCGCGGGACGCGGATAGTCGGGAAAGAGCGGCCGCGCAAATTCATACCGATAATATGGCCCAAACGGACTCGGCCCCGTGCTCACAGCATAACACATCGCGTAGCCGCCTTTTTCGCCCGGCGGACGGGCTCCTGCGGGCCTGCGTGGCTGACCTTCAGCTGGTAGTTCAGTTGGGGCTGCGTGCGGTGGTTGATACAACTCTTTCGCCGATCCAGGTTGACCGGGCTGGCCAACCTGACTCTGACTCGATGGCTCTCCCGCACGCGGCGCAGCCGGCTCATTCGCGCGAAGTGGGAGACGCGTGAATATCGGCATTACAATGAGCCAGCGGTCCGCCAACTGATCGTAACGCACAACGGCGTCACCATTATTGTGCGTCTCACACGCGCCGCCAAACCCCTTGAACACATTGTTCGTCTCCACCGGACCGTACAGCGCCTTCCCGTTGGTATCGAATTCGTGACCGCGCTTGGTGAAGATCGCCATGCGTGAGTTCACGATCTGCACCACGTGATTTGGGCCAACTGCCAGGCTGTTATCAGAAGGATTCCGCAGCGGTGTGTTTCCCTGCGGGCCAACGAAATCAGCGCCCAGGCCGGCAAAGCTCGCCACCATGGTCGCAGTACGGCGCGATCCCTGAACGCGCTGCTCGATACGTGCAGACCCCGTTGGTACAACGATCCGCGGGGTCGGAATGACGGTGTCAGTCTGCTGGCCCTCGTCGTCCGGATCGGGCGCCAGTGCGTTTGCGGGAATCTCAGCGCCGTCGCGCGCTTCGGCCGAAGTAAATCGTGCTAAGCCAATGACAGTGAGCGGTCCGGATACATCATGTACAACGGCACGGTGCACTGTAACCACGTTGGAAGCGTTCATTGGCGGATCGCTCCGGCCATGCCGATTCACGGCCGCCGCCAATGTTCCGGCCACGCCAGTAAGGATGACAGCTGTCAGTAAATACGTCGATGTACGTGGACTGCGCTTCACAGTGTGCTCCGTAGTCGTGATGATTCCTTGGCGGGGATATCCAGCCAATGTTCCGAACGGCCGTGGCCCGCGTTTCTATTCGGTGTTCCCCTGCTCACTTGGTTACCGGCATCTTCAACTGAACATCACTCAAGCCACGCTGCGCCATGAGTCGCTCTATGTCAGCGATCTCGACCGGAACGAATGCGGACATGTTCACGTATCCCGTCTTCGTAATGAGCAACATGTCCTCGAGGCGAAAGCCGAGGTGCTCGTCCGGGATGCGCATCTCCGGCTCGATGGTAAAGATCTCACCCGGCTGCAGCGTTGCCGCGGCGTACGGAACGTCATGGACTGACATACCAACGGTATGACCGAGGCTACGCACGGGCTTTGAGCGGTACAGATCGACAAACGAATTCGCTGCGTCCTTGATTTTACTATCGGTGAACTTGTAGTTGGCCACTATCGCCTCCATCTTCACGACTGCGTCTTTCGCGATGTCAGCCGGCGTGACGTACGGCCGAATGGATGTCATCACGGCCTGGTACAGTCGCAGGTAGATGGTGTACATCTCCCGCTGCCTCGAAGTGAACTTCCCGTTGGCGGGAAAAATCCGCGTTACGTCGGATGTGTAGTAGTTGTAATCCGGCGCGTAGTCAAACTGTACGAGATCACCGTTGGCGAGTATCGCGGTGTCCTTGTGATAGTGGGTATTGTAGGTGTTCTTTCCAGTCGCGATGAGCGCGAAGTAGGCGGCACCGTATGATCCGTGTTTCTTGAACACGAATTCCGCGTCTGCCTGCAGCTCGTACTCGTGCATTCCTGGCTTCGCATCACGCATCGCCTCCATGATCCCAAGTCCGGCGATCCGCGTCGCATCACGGATCACCTCGATCTCGCGCGCGCTCTTGATCGCGCGCAACGGATCGATGATTGAGTCGAGGTCCTTGATCTCGCTCGTGGGGGCAATGGCCTTCACCTTCTCCCGGAACGCATCCTCGCGGGAATCACGCCCGTCCCATGGATCGTTCTTCGTAGCGCGGGCCAGCGCTACCGGATCGCCGGGTGATGCGCTGCCCAGCACTTCCGCGTGAAATGGTGTGAAGATCGTGCGCCCGTCGTGTCCGATCTGTGCGAGTACGGCGCCGAACTGATCGCGGGCGACGACCGACTCGATACCGGTGTCTTTTTGCGCCGAGTCACCTGGAATGAGTGACGGACCGAACATGGATTGCTCGCGACGATCGTTGGTGGGGCTCAGAAAGAGCGCGGAGCGCTTGCTTCGACCATCGATTATCAGAATAGCGCGCGGCTCAACCACGCCTGTCAGGTAGTAGAACTGGTTGTTCTGCCGCAGCGGCTGCTCGCCCGGTCGTTCGGTCGTGCCCTGAATTATCGCAACGCCGTCGCCGATCGATTTCATTACATCAGCGCGCCGCGCGGCAAATTCAGTCGCAGAGAATACTCGGCCCATGACAGGTTGCGCAGCGGCACCCGACGACATGCATAGCGCTACCGCAATCCCGGCAGCCAGGGCGTTAAACGTCGCGCGCAATGAAGAAACTCCATTTGAGAGATAAGTCATGCAGTCTCCAGAAATTGTTGAGCGACTATCTCGTTTGGATCGCGCGTGAAGGTGAGTCATTTCACCCCGGCTGAATCTGGGCGCGTCATCGCGATGATTTGATCCGCGTTACCGGTAAGCTCCCACCGAATAAGCGACATGGGGATCAGACCTGCCGCGTTGAACTCATCCATGAAACGCCTCGTCGTGTAGGCGTCGCCGAGCTGCCTGGCGCGTTCATTCAGGAGCTCATCGAATTGAATCTTGCCGATGACATAACTGGTGCCATACGCTGGCTGTTGCAGGTATAGATGCTGCTCGCCAGCTACAGTTTCGCCGTCCGCGCGCAGCCAACCGCGCGGTGTCCAGTCGACCGCGAATTGCCTGGACTGCTCCATCGTGAAGTCGTTGCTCTGCAGATGGAGATCCCCAAGGGCACGCGCGGCACGCTCGGCGATCAGCACGTAGATGAGCTCGTTCGATCTCGGCTGCCCATCGAGAAAACCCTCGTGCATCATCATCTCTTCCATCGCCGTCGCGAAGCCTTCTGTACGCGTGACGAAGATGTTGTACAGCAACGGAGCGCGCCTTATCGAATCCACCTGCGGCTCTGCGTCCATGCGGGCGAGATCGATCCAGTGATAGTCGTGCGTCAGCATCACGATGGGATCGCGGTAGCTGACCTCGTTAAAAAATTCTAGCGGCCGGTCAGGCGGGCTGAAGCTTCCCGCGCGCGCGCGGAGCGCCGGATCCATGTAATCGCGAATGGTGAGCACGTCGTGATCGCGCAGGAACACCATGTATTCGGTGACGGCAGAGTTGAATCGGCTGGTGTACTCCGCGGCAGTCGATATCGGAAGCTGCACCGGCAGCTTGCGGTTCCTGTCTTCTTCCAGCTTGAGCGTAGCGCGTGATCGCGCCAGCTCCCTGCGCATCAATAGTTCTTCGTCGGCCCATGTGTATGGCACGAGCTGGACGTTCTTCAGATACCAGTTGTAGTTGTCTATTCCGATACCGGATGGTCCCGTTTTCGACGGTGCCTGCTGCTCCAACCACACACGGAACTCGTCGGTTGCCACTCGCGCCTGCTGCGCCGCGGAGTCGACCGCCGGATTGACTCCGGCGACACGTGCGGACAGCGCCGCGAGATCCACACTCTGCTGCCGAATGCTCTCGATCCCGTACGCCCAGAGATCCTTACCGTTTCCGTCCAGATTCCCTCTCGCCTGCTTGAGGAATCCCGGGATTGTCCGGAGCCGCGTCGCGAGTTCCGCGGCACGTTCAGGCGTTAGCGGAAACTGCCATGTCCACAACTCGATCGCGCCAGCCGGAACGGTTCCTTCGCGCGCTGGTTGATCGCTACGCGATGGATAGAATGAAACGTAAAAAGCCGGGTTCCTCGCCCACGGACGCAACACGCGCTGGCTGAAATCGAGCCCATTCATCTCGGCCCGGACAATGTGAAAGTCCACCTGCTGGTGCACTGACCAGCCGGTCGTATCCATTGATGTGAGTCGCCGCTGGTATTCAGCGAGAGTCGCGTGCTGCGCAGTCATCGCTGTGGCCGAATAGTCCGGCACACCATCGTTCATCTTGGGCTGCTCGAAGATGCGCCAGTCGTGGTAGAGCGCCACCAGGTCGGCGTACCGCGCACGCTTCTCCGAATGCCGTGGACTCTGTGTCGAGCAGCCAGTACCGAGCGCAAGCATCCCCACAAACGCGAGTTTCACAGTCATTGGTCTGGGCCCGCGGAGTTGGAGGTCTCTGGTTGTTGACCGGTCGAGCGGGAATGCCACCACCCGCCCTAACGAATCGCACGATTTCTCGTATACTGTATACAATACGGCCAGATTCAGGATGCCGGAAGGGGCGGAGTCAAGCCCAAATTTCTCGCTTCCCCGCCCCGCTATCAGGCCGCTTCGGTATAGCTGTCGGAAATGTTGGATTCAATACGTCGGCGCCATGCGCCAGGAGGAAGGATGAGCGACATCTCGGTTGGCCTGTCCGCAACGGCGCGGTGGCTGCTTTCTATCACGATGACGGCTGCTGCTCTCGCAGTCGCGGCTCAGAGCGCAACGGCCCAGGCGGTCGATGCCGGATACCTGTCCGGTCTCCAATGGCGCTCGATCGGTCCATACCGCTCCGGCAACGTTTCAGCCGTGACGGGGATTCCCGGCGACCCAACCACCTACTACATCGGCACGCCGGAAGCCGGCGTTTGGAAGACATCCAGCGGCGGAACAACATGGCGGCCGATCTTCGACGACGTACACGTAGCGTCGATTGGCGCCATTGCGGTCTCTCCTTCCAACCCGAACATCATCTACGTCGGCACCGGCGACCCGTCCGGATGGTCGTTCTCGGCTGGCCAGGGTGTCTACAAAACGATCGACGCTGGAAAGAGTTGGAAGAGTCTCGGTCTCGAGAACACGCATTACATCAACGCCGTAATCGTCGATCCCAAGGATCCCAACATCGTGCTCGTGGGCGCGATAGGTACCGCGCAGTCGGGTGGTCCCGCCAACTCGGCGCGAGGCGTATATCGCTCCACCGACGGTGGAGCGGCATGGAAGAAAGTGCTGTACAAGGATGCCTACACTGGCATCAAGAACATGACCTACGACGTATTCGACCCGCGCGTGGTGTACGCTGCCTTTCAGCGTGGCACCACAGGCGTGTCGCCCGTAGAGCTCGCGAAGCTGGCGCCACTCGGCAATGGCATCTATAAATCCACCGACGAAGGCGCAACGTGGACTCCGGTACCGGGCACGGGATTGCCGGCCGGAATACCGTCGTTCGAGCTCGCAGTCGCATCGGGAACCCACGGCCAACGCATCTACGCTGAAGCGCAAGGAAGTGGCCGAGATGCTGGCGGCGTATATCGCTCCGAAGACGGCGGTAACAGCTGGGTGCTCGGCACCAAGGAGATTGGTAGTGCCGGCGGGCGCATCTACGCGGACCCGAAGAATCCCGATGTAGTCTATCTGATGGGCACATCAATGTACCGCTCACTCGATGGCGCCCGGACATTCACGTCGTACAAGGGAGCACCGGGCGGAGATGACAATCGCGATCTGTGGATCGACCCGTCCAACCCGCGCCGGATACTCATGGGTGCGGACCAGGGACCGACCATCAGCGTGGATAACGGAGAGACGTGGAGCCCGTGGTACAATCTTCCGAACGGACAGTTCTACAACGTGGTGACCGATGGTGACTTTCCATACCGCGTGTGCGGATCGCAACAGGATAGCGGCACCGCCTGCGTGCTCAGTCAGAGTGACTACGGGCGCATTCGCGAAAATGACTGGTACGCCGTAGGTGGCTTCGAGCGCGGTGCGATCGTACCGGACCCGATCAACCCGCGCTGGATCTACACTCAGGGTTGGTATCACGTACTTCGGCGCTACGATCGCACTACCGGGCAGGTGGCTGTTCTCTACACGCCAACGCCAGAGGATCGTTTCAGCGGCTTGCCACCGATGGCTTTCTCGCCGCAGGATCCGCATCTGCTCTACATGGCGGCACAGTATCTCATGGCATCAAGTGACAGCGCGCGAAATTGGCATCGCGTAAGTCCGGACCTTACGGCGGGCGGCCAAGTGCCGGATGCTGGCGAGTCGGCGCCGCGGTTGCGGCACTATGACCCGTTCATTCAGACAATATCGCTGTCAGCAGTGAGCAACGGCCAGATCTGGGCAGGCACCAACAACGGATTGATCCAGCTCACCCGCGATGGTGGAAAGATCTGGACAAACGTGACGCCGCAAGGACTGCCAGCGCGGGCGGTCGTGTCCATAATCGATGCGTCGCACAGCAATGATGCAGTCGCATATGCCGCCGTAAACGCGCCCGGAGACTTGCACCCGTACATCTATCGCACAACGAACTTCGGCAAAAGCTGGACGAAGATCGTGACAGGGCTACCAGACAACGCGCTGGTTCGCGCAGTGCGGGAAGATCCCATTGCATCCAACCTGTTGTATGCCGGCACTGTCACAGGCGCGTGGGTGTCGTTCGATCGCGGTGATCACTGGCAATCGCTCCAGCTGAATCTTCCCAACACCGTCGTCAGCGATATCACCATCCATCGCAACGACCTCGCGATCTCGACGTACGGACGTGGTCTGTGGGTAATGGATGATGTGACCCCACTGCGTCAATCTCACGCAGCGGTCGCATCCGCGTCGGCGCCACACCTCTATGCCCCACAAACGACCTACCGCGTTCGATGGGATAACGATCAGGATACGCCACGACCGCCCGAAGTACCGTCTGGAGAGAACGCACCAGAAGGCGCGATAATTTATTACCACCTCAACTCCGCCACGTCCGGCCCGATCAGCCTGTCGATTCGGGATTCGCAGGGCAATGTTGTGCGGCGATACACGAACGTTGCGCCGCCAGCGGCATTGATGCCGAACGTGCCAACCTACTGGTTTGCGCCACCCGAAGGATTACCCACCACCGCCGGCCTCCATCGCGTGCTGTGGGATCTGCGTTACGCGGATCCGGCTACGTTGCCGTACGGCTATTACGGCAACATGCTTACGTACACGGAATACACGCTCACATGGCATGCGGTAAAGGGGAACACACCGCGCGTGCAGCCGCCGGGACCGCTCGCGATTCCGGGCAAGTACACGGTTGAGCTGATAGCCGACGGCCATTCATACAGCCAAAATTTCACGCTTGTGAATGACCCGCGAGTTGCCGTACCTCAGGCAGACCTCGCAGCCCAACTCGAATCCGAATTCAGAATGACTGCGGGGATGGGAGTGAGCTATACCACCTTCTACCAGATTGATCGAATGCGCAAGGTGCTCGCCGCTGATGAGGCCAGTGTCGCGGGCAGGCCGATGGCCACCAAGATAGTTGCGGCCGCACAAGCGCTCGACAAGGAGCTCGCCGCTGTTGCTGATGGCGGCTTTGGCGCTGTCAACCGTGATCTGGCGCGGCATCTGGAAGACGCTGATTTCGGCGATATGCTTCCCACGTCAAGCAATCTTGACGCGACCGAGGCGAACTGCCGGCAACTCGATACGGCGATCGTCGATCTGCACCGTTTGTTGACGACTACCGTCCCGTCGCTCAACACGATGTTGGAGCAGGCACACCTTACGCCGCTGCCGACCGATCCAGTCGCCACCGCGCCGGGATGTGGTGCAGTCCCGCAACGGATAGCACAGACAGGTAACCAGCAGTAACTACGCACAAGCAAATACGCCGGTAGCT
>PLEG01000142.1 GCA_003136975.1 Gemmatimonadota bacterium
GTGCAGTGTGACTAGCGAGATTAACTCGGCGCGCGCCGATCGAGTTTGCCCCAACACCAAAGCTGCGACGGCGAGATGCAGAACTCGGAGCGAGCTTTCCTGCCCGCACTTCCAGTTGTGGCCGTTGTACGGTTGATTATGCGAACACCAATCAGCGAGCCAATCGTTCAGGCGCGCGAGCGCGTCGCGATCACCCGTCCGCGCATGTTGCGCGAATGCGACGACCCAATCGAACCGGGACGCCTCCCACACGGCCTTGATGTCGCCGAGTCGAGGAACGAAGTCGGAAATCGTCCACCAGGGAAGGTCGGTATCGGTCGCGCGCACGCCGGTGAACGGACTGCGATGCCAGTCCGGAACGTTCTCCGCAGTGGGTGTGAACCAACCGAAATACTTGAGCGTTCCCGTGGCGCCCGTAGACGCAGGAACCGCCGTCGCAGCGGATGGCGCACTAAAGAATGGCCCAACGGGAAACGCCAACTGCGGGATTCTCTGCGCGGGATGCATACCAGCGCGTAAGCGCAACCGATACGCAGCGACCCTTGCGGCGTTGCGCGGGCCAAGCGCGAGAATGGTACGAGCTTTGGTGAACAGATTAGAGGGCACGACGCTAGTCGTTCACGGCACGTTGGGACCGGAAAGTCTGTGCCGTCTCACCGCCCGAGCATCCGTCCCATATCTTGCGGATCATGAAGTTCGGCGCAGGGCGGGCAACAATTTCAATCCGCACGGTCGTCGCGACTAACGTGTGGCGACCTGGATCGAAACACGACTAACCTCGACGATCTCGTCGAACGGAATCGGCGTCGGCATCCCCTTCGCCACGGCATCAATGTACGCCGCGGCACACGCACTCTGCCCCTTGTCCTGCCGCCAGAGATTCATGGACTTGAACCCCGGCCAGCCGAACCCGGTGAGTCTACGGTAGTTATCGAGTTGGAGAACACGGCCACCCGCGAACACTTCCAGTCGCTCTTTCGGAAACGCTTTACTTCCGTTCGAAAAGTAGTGAACCGTGCCGATCGAGCCGTCAGCGAAAGTGAGCTGAATCGAGACAGTATCCTGCGCACCGGAATCCAGCGTTACGAGATAATGACCAGTGATGGAGACGCCAGCGAGGAAGCGAAGTAGATCGATGAAGTGGCACCCTTCTCCAATGATGCGCCCACCGCCAACGGCCGGATCCTGCGTCCAGTGATCGGACGGTAGCGAACCGGCGTTAACGGTCATCACGAAGGCCTTTGGTCCTGTAACGCCAGTGAGCAGATCTTTGATCTTCTTCACTTGCGGAGCGAAGCGACGATTGAATCCAATCATCACACGCGGAGGGGCCCCGTGCTCCGCAATGCTCGCGTACAGTGTCTTGATCTCCGCCAACTCGTCGAGCGTGAGGCAGAGTGGCTTCTCGACGAAGACGTTTTTCCCAGCTCTGAGCGACTGCATGACCAATCGCGCATGGCTGTCGTGGCGTGTCGTGACAACGATGGTATTAACGCTGGGATCCGCGAATAGGATGTCGGTGTCCGTCGTCGTCTCCGCAAACCCGAATTTACGACCAGCATGTAGACCACTGACCCCGGCGCTCGACGCAACTGTGCGTAACTCTGCACCTGCCGCTTTGAAGGCTGGGATGAGCACTGCAGTCGCGTAGTTTCCCGAGCCCGCAAAGCTTACTACGGCCTTGCCCGCCGCAGGCGCCTCACCAGCCATGCGGAGCCGAACTGTGCGTCCGCCTGCGCGAGCGGCAGTTGGATATTCCAACAGAATGCCGAGCGAAGGCTCCGATCCCGACACCAGCGCATACGCGGCAGCGGCATCATCAATCCCAAAGCGATGCGAAACGAGCGCTCCGATATCGAGCCGACCACTGGCTATGGTATCAAGCACCGCCTCAAAATTACGCTGCTCGGTCCAACGCACGAAACCGACCGGATAATCCTGCCCCTTTTCCTCGTAGTTCGGATCGTATCGCCCCGGGCCGTACGACGAGGAAACCTGAAACGTGAGCTCTTTCTTGTAGAAGTCATCGCGCGAAAGATCGAGGCCAGCTACGCCGACAAGCACGATACGACCGCGTTGACGGCACATCAGTGCTGCCTGATGCATTGGCTCGCTGCTCTGCGTTGCCGCAGTAATCAGCACTGCGTCTACTCCGCGCCCGCGCGAGAGACTTGTTGCCGTCGCTACTGGGTCCTGGCCGGCGGACAGATCGACCGTATCTGCACCAAACTGTCGCGCAAGCGAAAGCTTTACGGGGTCGAAATCCACGCCGATCACATGACAACCATGCGCGCGGAGCAACTGCACCGCCATGAGACCGATCAGGCCAAGCCCAGTAACGACAACGACCTCGCCGAGCGTCGGCTGAAGAAGTCGAATGCCCTGGAGAGCGATCGCACCGAGAACCGTGAACGCGGCTTGTTCATCACTCACGCCGGCTGGTACTTTCGCGCACAGATTCACCGGGACGTTAACGACCGCCGCGTGTTTACCATTGGAAACGACGCGATCGCCGACCGCGAAACCCATCACGCCTGCACCAACTTCTGCGACGACACCAACGTTGCAGTATCCGAGCGGCAACGGTTGATCGAGTTTGTTATTCACCGCCGCGAGGGTTGGCAGAACACCGTCGGTTCGCACCTTGTTCAGCACCATCTTCACTTTGTCCGGCTGCTGCCGCGCCTTCTGCAGAGCGTTGGCTTTACCGAAATCCACTAGCATACGCTCTGTACCAGCGGAGATCAGCGTGCGGGATGTGTGAATCAGAAGGCTGCCGCGACTGACACCGGGTGCTGGTACGTCGGCTACTTCGGTAGCGCCGGACTTCAACGACTGGAGAATTTGTTTCACGGTTGTCGGTTCAATCAGAAAATTAGATGCGTCCAGTGCCCAGTACTCTATCGATCGATGAAGCGGCGAAACCATAATTCGATGCACATCAACGCGAAGATCGTGTAACTACCATCGAGACGTCCTTCAGCGTCGAGCTCGATCAGCCGGCGGACGGCCGCTGGTTCGAATATCCCACGACGACGCAGCGACGATTCGTTCAGAGTGTCCTCGACCATCGGACGCAGTTCCTGTCGGAGCCAGCGACGCAGGGGAACGCCGAATCCACTCTTTGGACGATAGATCACGTCGCGAGGCAGATACGGTTCCATGGCGCGTTTAAAAATAGCCTTCCCGACAGTACCTTTTTGCTTGTAACGCGTTGGGATTCGCGTCGCGAAGCGCACCAGCTCAAGATCGAGTAACGGGACACGCACCTCAACTCCAACGGCCATTCCAGCGCGGTCGGTATAGTTGAGATTATGGTCCGCGAGAAAGTGGCGCGCTTCCAGATAGAGTATCCGCTGAATCGGATCGTGCTCATTCGGAATTCGCGCGAGGCTCGCGAGCAACGGTGCGGCCGTATCAATCGCAGCGACGCTTTCGGCAAACTCTGGCGTATATAACGCGCGACGCACCTCCTCGGTGCTCCACATAAAGTACGACACCAAGCGACGGTCGGCATCGTCCCCGGCGTGCGCGAACATCTTGGCGAGTCGGCGAACGGCCGGAATCGACTGCGCGCCACGCGTGGAGCCCGCACGGGTCGTCGCACTCTGGATACCGGCCCGAGCAGCTTTTGGAAGCCACGACCAGCGCCTTTCGAAACCGAGCGCCCAGTGTCGGCGATACCCAGTGAATAGATCGTCGCCACCGGCACCAGACAGCAGTACAGGAATACCCATCGCGCGGGCACGCTCGGCGATCATTAGCGCGTTGATGGGGGCGGGGTCGGCCTGTGGCTCATCGAGAAGCGCCACCAGCTCCGGCAGGCGGTCGATCGCGCTCGGGTCTACCTCGATCTCCTCAAGGCGTACATCGAGGTGCTTCGCTACGCGGCGAGCATAGGGGAGATCGTCGGGATTGCCCTCCAGGTCCGACGAGTCGGT
>PLEG01000205.1 GCA_003136975.1 Gemmatimonadota bacterium
CGGCGGCCTTAACTGAACAGTAAGGCGCGGGTACGTTCCGCCCTTGCACGATGCAATCAGGGCCAGTTGTAAACTGAATTTGGTATCGCGCGCTCGCGGCTGGTCTGAACATCACCGGGCTCGCGCCAGAACCATCGGGTAAAGTCGTGATTCGTGAATCGAATCTCGAACTTGGAATCGCCGCGATCGTTCAACGGAAACGCCAGATCAACCCGCCACGTACGTCGAGAGCGCGGCGGAAGCGCGGCAAGAAGGCCAATTCCGGCGGCGTACTTCACG
The DNA here is from genome assembly GCA_003136975.1 of Gemmatimonadota bacterium. GTDB lineage: Bacteria > Gemmatimonadota > Gemmatimonadetes > Gemmatimonadales > Gemmatimonadaceae > Fen-1247. Next base: position 280 of record PLEG01000205.1, read on the forward strand.
TTCGTGGTCACGCCGAACGGCGCTTCTCCCGCCCACAGCTTTCCCGCATCTACCCACACCGCGGCCGCGAGTCCGGCAAGTTGTCGGAGATGACCCAGCCGATAACGATCTTACATGCGCACGACCATTCGCCGTGCGCCACCGAGATCGGATGAACCGTAGCCCGGCATGCCACCGTCGCGGTCGGCGAATGTGAGCTGGAACGGAACGCGTTGATGCCAGCCACCGCTGAACTCAACGTCGATGATCGACGTGTGCTTCTTGCTGGGATGGGCGTACCATGCAGCGCGCCCGCTCGCGAGCACGCCGTCGGTGACATGGGTGTCGAGGTCGCGCCGGCGCTCGCCCATGAACTCGATTCCCGTGAACGATGACGGTGTCCCGTGACCCAGGTAGAGGTCGGTGGACATGAAGTAATCGCGCTCGTCCGCATCGGTAAGCTTCAGACCTCTGCCGAATAACGTGGCCAACTGCATCCCAGTGCGAACGTCCTGCGTTCCTTCAACAGCGTCGAACGCACGGACCTCCACGTACGTTAGGTTTCGAAATCCGAGCAGCAGATTGACGCGACTGGTGCGATGCTCGGTGTAGCGACCAATGAGTGCGGTGCTTGTGTCGGCCACCACTGCGGAATCGAGGACCAACACTGGAGAGCGCCCTGTACGTTCACGCTCGCGCGAAACGGTCGCACCGACAAGGAATACACGACGCACACGGCCGAATGCTATGACGCCGCCCGCGTCACTATATTCTCGTGTAAACGGGAGCGCCACCGACGGTGCGTTGGGACGGCGGAAGTAGAGGAAGCCGCTCGACGACCCAGCCGATGCTCGCCATGATGTTCGCTGAAGGTCGGTGAGGAACGGATGACTGACGAGTGCGTCCCAGCTTCCCCCGATCTCGTTGCGCGAGCCCTGGAGCGAAAACTGATACGGCCTGCCGAATAACTGGTAGTCAACTACACGCGCCTTGTAGATGTCGCGATAGAAAACGCCGTGCTGCCACGCGGCCGTCGCTGATATGGCCGACCCGGAAAGGTTCTCTTCACCAAGCCTCACAGCCCGCACGATAGGGGATTTCGATGACAAGCTTCCGTCCACCACGAGCGAGACTTCGTCAACTGTCACCACATCGATGTCCACGCCGCCGCTACTGTCCGGGACGACGATCAGGTTGGCGTCCGCGAGAAATGGCTGAGCGCGCAGAATGCGCTCGGCCTCACGCAGACGGAAGTCGACACAAGCGTCGCCAACGCGGATTGGAATGAAGCGGCGGATCACCGCTTCGCGCGTGGTCGAGTGAAGATTGGTGGCGAGCCGAGCTACGCGGCTGCTGAACTTGGTCCCGCCAGCGTCGAAGGGCGGATACGTGTGGATGTCGATTCGATTTATGGTCTCGCCGTGACAGACCGGTACCGCCGCCGCGGCGCTCAAACTCGCAGTATCCGCGAGATTCTCCCCTTGCCCATGGGCGGTGGAGGCGCAGATTCCGAGGCAGGTGCAGGTCCATGCCGTCCTCCAGGTCCAAAGTCGTGTCATTCCGTCCTATTGTAGCGGTAAGCGCCGCGATCCGCAGCGAAAGCGATGTATCCTCGGCTCGCCTGAGAACCACCTACCTCGCAGCCCTGGAGAACGCACGGCTCGTACCAATCGTTGCGGCCCCTCTGAGCGAACCGGATGCCGCCGACGCACTCGTGGAGCGTATGGACGCGCTGGTCCTGACAGGCGGCTCTGACGTGAACCCGGCGCTGTTTGGTGAAAAGCCGCATCCCATGCTGGGACCAGTGTCCGACCTTCGCGACCAATGGGAGATCGCACTGATCCGCGCAGCGAAGCGGCGTGCGATTCCGTTGCTCGCCATCTGCCGCGGCGCCCAGATTCTCAACGTGGCTCTGGGAGGCACTCTGCTGCAGGATCTACCTAGCCAACACGCGGGCGACATCAACCACGATCCCGATCGCCCGCGCAACTCGCGCACACACTCGGTGGAGCTACCAGGGGAATCGCGTCTCGCGCGCGCTGTAGGACTGACCCACATGGAAGTGAACTCAGTCCATCATCAGTCGATTGAGCGCGTGGCGGACGAGCTGCGCGTGGTGGCCGTTGCGCCCGACGGCGTAATCGAAGGCGTGGAATCGGCCGCCGATTCACCGTGGTGGTGCGTTGGTGTTCAGTGGCATCCGGAAGATCTGACGCAGACAGCGGAATCGTGGGATCGCGACATTTTTGCCGCATTCGCGGATGTAGTAATGCTCTCGCGCGTCGCCAAGGAGTGACGTTGAGATCGCTGCATGTGGATGCTGGACGCAGCTGGCGTGGGGGTCAACGTCAGGTGTTTTTGCTTACGACATCGCTGCGCGCACGCGGAAAGGAGCCGCTCGTCGTGGGGGTTGGCGGCTCGCCACTGCTCGAGCGATTGCAGGCGACCGGCATTGCGACCGCTTCGGTACCGATGCGCTCGGATTGGGATCTGCGCTCCGCGAAGCGACTACGGTCCATCATCAGAGCATGGCATCCCGACATCGTTCACGCACACGACGCCCGCGCGCATGCCGTAGCGCTGATCGCGCTCGCTGGCGATACGACCCCGCTCGTGGTCACGCGGCGGGTGACCTTTCCGCTCAAGTCGGTGCGGGTAAAGTACGGGCTCCGGGTCACCCGCTTCATCGCGATCTCGAATGCGGTTCGCAACGCAATGGTGCGCTCCGGCGTCGATGGCCAGCGAATCGAGGTTGTGCATTCCGGTGTCCCGACCCCTCTCGCGCCGGCACCACGCGACTGGCGAAAGGAGCTTGGCTGGTCCCGCGACGTTGTGATCGCGGGGGTCGTGGGAGCGATGACAGCCGAGAAAGGGACCGACGCGCTGCGCCACATCGGGGCTTGGCTCACGGAGGATACGATCGAGCGTACGCGGCTGGTGCTGCTGGGCGGTGCGTCTCGCGGGCCGATAAAGCTCGGGCCGTTGCGTGGACACCAGGCCGGATTCGTTACCGAGGTGCACAACGCGATGGCGGGGCTGGACGTGCTCTGGCACCCGGCAAGTGAAGAGGGCCTGGGTACCGTGCTCATCGACGCCCTGGCGCTCGGGGTACCGCCGATCGCCTTTGACGTTGGCGGGGTCGCTGAAATCATCCAGAATGGACAAAACGGACTTCTTGTCCCATTAGGCGACGTCCGAGACTTCGCCGCGGCGCACGAAACGATGATGGACGCGGCAAACCGCGAGCGTTTTGCGCGCGAAGGGCCGAGCCGCGCGGCTGTCTTTAGTGTAGAAGCAATGACGGAAGGCGTTGAACGGGTGTACCAACGCATCCTTACCGCCTAACTTGGGGCACATGCTTCACATCTGCATTCCAACGTACAACGAAGGCCCAACAGTGGGAGTTCTGCTCTGGCGCATCCGAAAGGTGTTCCAGGAGTACTCGCGCGAGTACGAAGTGATCGTTTACGACGATGGAAGCACGGACGAGACCGCCGCGACGTTGGAGCCGTACTGCAAGGTTCTCCCGCTCACCGTTCTGCATGGAGAGAAGCAGGAGGGCTTTGGCCACGCGCTCAATGCACTGTGCGCCGACGTTTCGCGCCGTACCAAATATCCGAGGCGCGACGCGATGGTCGTGATGCAGGGGGATTTCACGGATCAGCCAGAAGCGCTTCCGGAACTGCTCAAGCGATTCGAGGGCGGCGCCGACATCGTGACGACCGAACGCGATCGCGGTACGATGCCGACCGCGGTGCGCAGGCTCGCCAAGGTGGGACCGTGGATGATGCGTCCGTTTATGTCGGCGAAGGACATGCCAGATCCGTTCAGCTCGTACAAGCTCTATAGGATATCACTGCTGCGCGACTACGCGAAGTCGGCCGCCGACACTCCGCTCATCACGACCGACGGCTGGGCCGCGAATCTTGAGATGTTCCTCAAGCTCGCGCCGCTTGCGCGCAAGGTCGAGAAGGTCGCGGTCGCACCGCGCTACGACCTGCGTCCGAGGGAGACCCGCGTTCGCCCGTTCGCCGATGCGATGGGACTGTACCGTGCAGGTCGCGCATCGCGCGGATGGCGCAAGCCCGCAGCGGGATGACGGCAGCGTCATTCACGAAGGTCGCAATTGGCTACGCGTTCTGCGTAGCCCTTAGTGCATCTGCCCAGGCAGTGCCGTCGGATGTGCCTGCGTTGGCTACAGCGATCGCGCCACGGGCAAGCGATCCGATCACTGTGCCGTTTGGCGTCGGTGAGTTGGCGCAGTACGACGTAAAATTCGGTGCGCTCAAAGTTGGAACGGCGAGCACGCTCGTGCAGGGCATCGAGGACATTCGTGGCATCTCGGCGTGGCACACCGTATTTCGGCTGCAGGGCGGGACTTTCTTCTTTCGGGTGAACGACGTATTCGAGAGCTGGATCGATCGCGGCACGTTCTCGTCGTTGCGCTTCTATCAGACGCAGGAAGAAGGATCGAGCGCCCGTGAGAAGCGGTACGAGATATTTCCCGATCTCGGCAGCTACACCGAGATGGACAAGAAGCCGCCACGCGAACACGTTGGCGTGAAAGATCCGCTCGACGACGGATCATTCCTGTTCTTCGTTCGCACGCTTCCGCTCGAAGTTGGACACACGTATGAGTCTGGGCGCTACTTCCGCCCGGAACGCAATCCGATACGCGTGCGCGTACTGCGTAAGGAAACGATTGAAGTCCCGGCCGGAAGGTTCAACTGCATCGTTCTGCAGCCTGTGATCAAAACCCAGGGAATATTCTCGGAGAACGGAAACGCCGAAGTATGGCTCTCCGACGACAGCCGGCACGTACTGGTGCAGTTGAAGTCGAGGTTGTCCTTCGGATCGATCAATCTTTATCTGCGATCGTTCAAGCCAGGCGCGTAAGGTGGGGATGCATCCGCGCCTTACGCGCCGTTCTCACAGAATTAAAACCGGTCCAGCGTTTTGCGCTGGCATTGGCTGCGGATCATCGCGGCGGTGTCGGGACTGACGAGCCGGATAATGAGGTACGCGATTCCGCCTACGACCAGCACCTTGATCGCGATTCCAAGAACGAGCATCGCAATACCGAACAGGAGGCCGAAGACTACACTGCCTACGATGAGCGCGATGCCGAGAAAGAATATGGTGCGCAGCATTGCTGAATTCTCCGTTTAGAATAGTACGGAGCATGGATGCTCCGCACGAATTCCGGGTTGGGTTCCTACGCCCATATGACACTTCCGGGGCGGGAAATGGTTGCTGACGTCACGGTCGTCGGAACAGGAATTATAGCTCTTACCGCCGCAATCGAAATCGCGGACCGTGGTCTCAGCGTGCGGTTGCTTGGAACCACCCATTCCGGCAATGCGTCCTCGGCGGCCGGCGGGATGCTCGCACCGTCGATCGGGCGCGAAACAGGCTCGGCCCACGCCTTCGCGGCAGCGTCCCGGGACAACTATCCAGGATTCGTCGCGGCGCTCGCGGAGCGATCCGGCCTGACCGTTCCGCTAAATACCGGTGGCATCCTGGAAATCGCGCTCGACGAGGCCGAGGCGACGGCGTTAATGGCCACGATCGAACGTCCGTCCATATGGTACTCAAGCAACGAAGTGAGGATGGAGGAACCTTCGCTGGCCGACACCGCGGGGGCGGTCTATCATCCGCTGGACGGGAGCGTGGAGCCGCTCCCTCTGCTCGATGCGCTCAGCTCCGTTGTAGCGAAGCATGAACGGATCACCACAGCCCGCGAGGACTGCTGTGAGCTGCATGCCACGGAGCTTGGCTGCAACGTCCTGACCAACATGGAAAGCCGGTTCGCGTCGGATTACGTGGTTTTGGCGGCTGGGGCGTGGACTCCGCTCATCGTTGGCGCGGGCAACGCCGTCGCCTCGGTTCAGCCGCTCCGTGGCCAGATGATAGCGTTTGAAGGCACGCCAATCCGCCACGTTACATGCGGCGCTGAGGGATATCTCATCCCCAGAACTGACGGCTACACCGTAGCCGGTGGCACGATGGAGCAGGCCGGATTCGACTCGGCCACCACCCCCGACGCGATCGAGTCAATCAGGTCGCGTGCGACGAAGCTCTGCCCTGCTTTTTCGGCGATTCCAATTCACTCGAGCTGGGCAGGGCTACGACCGGCAACGCCGGACCTGCTGCCGATCATCGGCGCCGACCCCGACCGGCCACGTGTGATCTATGCGTGTGGTCATTCGCGCAACGGAATTCTGCTTGCTCCGCTCACCGCGGCTGTCGTTGCGGATCTCATCACGGGCGTCGTGCCGCGGTATGACCTGAGTCGATTTCGACCGGGTCGGCATTAGGCTAGATTTGACTGCCTATGGCTGAATCGCTGTACCAGATCATGGGGCGTCATAGGGTTGAACCCCTTCCGGAACGGAAGCCGTCCTGGCTCAAGG
>PLEG01000136.1 GCA_003136975.1 Gemmatimonadota bacterium
CACGGGCAATCCGGAAGGCCCGCAGCGCATCGGCCTTTCCGCAACTCAACGTCCGCTCGACGAGATTGCGCGATTCCTCGGCGGCACGGATCGCAAGGTTTCGATCGTGGACTGCGGTCTCGCAAAGGAACTACAGCTCTGCGTGCGCTCTCCGGTCCCAGATCTTGCCAAGGTGGACGGCAGCGTGTGGCCGTCGGTTGCACAACTCGTGCTCGACGAAACTCGCAATGCTCGCACGACACTCGTGTTCGTCAACAATCGCGCCCAGGCCGAACGCATCGCGGCGCGGGTGAATACACTCGCCGAGGAAGAGATAGCGCAGCCGTATCACGGCTCGATTGCGCGCGAGCGGCGACTGGCGCTGGAACATCGGCTCAAGGCCGGCGAGCTCCGGGCGTTGATCACTACAAGCTCGCTTGAATTGGGGATTGACATCGGCACGGTCGATCTTGTGATCCAACTTCAGTCGCCGAAACGTGTATCCGCGGCGTTGCAGCGTGTTGGCCGCGCGGGTCACGCGCTCGGTGTTCCGAGCCGCGGTGTCTTCGTCCCGACTTTCCGGGACGACGCGATGGAGACAGCGGCGATCATCGCCGCGATGCGCGCGGGCGAGGTCGAGCCAACGCGTGTAGTGCAGAATGCGCTCGATGTTCTGGCGCAGGTCATAGTCGCCGCGGTATCGGTGGATGACTGGGACGTCGACGACCTGTATGCGCTGATCCGCAGATCCTATCCGTACCACGCATTGCCGCGCGCGCCGTACGATGAGGTCGTGGCGATGTTATCCGGTAAATATCCGTCGGAGGTCGCCGCCGAGCTTGAGGCTCGCATCTCGTTCGATCGCGCGGCTAACAGACTGACAGGATCGCGCGCGAGCAGAATGACTGCGGTAATATCCGGCGGCACGATTCCCGATCGCGGGCTCTACACGGTGAACCTCGCCGATCGAACCCGGCTCGGCGAGCTGGACGAGGAATTCGTTCACGAGTCACGTGTGGGCGATGTGTTTCAGCTCGGATCCAGTACCTGGCGCATCTCCGAGATCGGCCACGATCGGGTGGTAGTGGCGCCGGCGCCAGGCGCGCCCGCGCGCATGCCTTTCTGGCACGGAGAGTACTCGGCGCGATCCGTTGCGCTAAGCGCGCGCGTGGGCGAGTTGCGTCGAGAGCTCGTGAGCGGCGTCAGCGACGCCGATCTGCGCACTCGCTACGATTGCGACGAGGCGACGATCAATACGCTTCGCCGCTATGTCGAAGCCCAACGGCTCGCGACCGGTGTAGTACCGGACGATCGCAACATCGTCGTCGAGCACTTTCGCGACGAGACTGGTGCCGTGCGAGTGGTGATCCATGCAACGTTTGGCGGACGCGTGAATGCGCCATGGGCGATGGCGCTCGCTCACCGCGCGCGCGAGTCGCTCGGCGGCGTTGACGTGCAGGTCCAGACCACCGACGACGGAATCATGCTTCGGATGCCGGACCTCGGCTCGTTGCCACCTGTGCATGCGCTCATAGGTATGAGCGCGGCGGAAGCGGAACAACTCGTGATGGAGGAAGTGGGTGCGTCGTCGCTGTTCGGCGCACGTTTTCGCATGAACGCAGGCCGAGCGTTGTTGTTGCCGCGCGGAATGCCGAACAGGCGGATGCCGCTGTGGCTGCAGCGGCTCAAGGCGCTGGATCTCCTGCAGGCAGTGCGTGACTTTCCAAGCTTTCCAATTCTCGTCGAGACGTATCGCGAAGTATTGCAGGATGCGTTCGACATAGAGTCACTCAAGGAAGTATTGCGCGCGGTCGAGGACAAGCGCATAGCTGTGCATGTGGTACAGACCGACGTACCGTCACCATTCGCCGCAAGTCTGCAATTTGGCTTCGTCATGGATTGGTTGTACGGTGATGATACTCCACGCGCGGAACAACGTGCAGCGCTCCTATCGCTCGACCGCGCCATGCTCGACGAAGTAATGGGCAACGTGGAGCACGACGATGAGACGTTAAAGGCGCTCTGGGAAATCGTCGAGCGGCGGAAGGGCGTACTCGAATCGAGCACTGATCCTGCGCGGGCCGGTGACTATGGCCCAGGTGAAGGCGGACGCCGCGGCCTTCTCGCCAAGTATGTAGCGCTTGGTGGACCCGTTACCGCGCAGGAGATCCACGATCGGTACGACTGGCCTGTGCATTGGATCGAGACGATTCTGGAAGAGTGGCGCAAGCGCGGCCGCGTAGTGATCGGCCGGTTCAGGCCCGAAGTCAGCGGCGTGGAGTATCTGTCGCGCCGAACCGCTGAATCAGCGCGACGCAAGGCACTCGCCGCGCTACGCAAGCAGATCGAAGCGGTGGAAATTCCCGCGTTCGCGGCATTTCTTGCGCGGTGGCAGCACGTGGACACGCGCGACCAACTGGACGGATCGGGAGGAGCAGCGACCGTGCTGCGCCAGCTATACGGACTGTCGCGGCCAGCCCGGGCGTGGGAGCGAGACTATCTCAAGTCGCGGGTCCGTGACTATGATGGGACATTGCTCACCGAATTGATGACCACCGGCCAGACGGTGTGGGTGGGTGAGACAAACGCCGACGCCGCGGCAAATGTAACGCTATCGAGACTACGCTTCTTCGAGCGGGGGACCGGCGGCGTCTGGATCTCGCCTTCTGATGGGATTCCGGAAGCGCGAATGAGCTCCAACGCGCGGCTCGTGTACGACTACATCGCGAGCGAGGGCGCGTCGTTCATCGTCGATCTACAGATTGGACTCTCGATAACGTCACTGTCGTTACACGAAGCTTTGCACGAGCTGGTCGCACTTGGACTCGTCACCAATGACACAGCCGAAGCGATGCGCCAGATCACGCGGTGGAAATCGCTGCCCGCAAATCCGGCCTACGATCCGGCGCGATGGCTACCCACGGCATTCGTCGAAGGCGAGAGACACACGCGCGCGCGCCCCAACGTGAGACGGCTACCCAAGTGGCACCGTCCGGATAAGCCACGTCGCGACGGCGCGACGGTTGGTTGGAGTGGCCGCTGGTCCCTCGTGCACAAGCCGGGCGTGCTGGGGCGAGCGTTCGATCCAGAAGATCACGCCGCCGCGATCGCGCGCAGCTGGCTCGAGCGATACGGCGTTGTGTCGCGCGATTGGTGGAGACGTGAGCGACCGCCGGTATCGTGGCGAACTATTTACCAGGAGCTCAAGCGACTGGAGTTTCGCGGCGAGGTGCGTCGCGGATATTTCGTGCGCGGACTCGCTGGCGCGCAATTCGCGCTTCCTGATGCAGTGGAGCGACTGCGAGAAGTCGCCGGTTCGGACGCACAGGATTCACCTTTCGTCGTCATCGCTTCGAGCGATCCCGCCAACCCTTACACGCTCGCGCTAGAGGGAATTGATCGCGATCCGCTGTCGCGGCCGCGCGGATCAGGCGCATTGCTCGTCATGCGCGCCGGCCGTGTCGCGCTCGCGGTAGAAGGACGCGGCAAGCGAATCGTTGCCGCTGAATGGTTGTCACTTGCAGAAGCCGCAGAGGCGCGCCGAGTACTCGCGGAACACGTTCGCGGAGAGCGTGGTGCCAGATATTTGACGTAACCTGCTACTTCACTCAGATGCCAAGCGATTCACCCAGATCGCTACTGCCTGTAATTACGAGCTGCGCTACGATCCTTCCGTACAATGCACCGATCACGTTGCCGGTGCCGCTGTAGGCACCGATCGCCCACACGCCCGGTCTCACCTGTTCCAGAATCGGAGCCCCGTTCGTGGTGTAGCCCACTGACGCGGCCCAGCGATGAGTTACGGGCGCATCGATGCGAAGGTCATCGCGCAGAATTCTGTCGAGCTCGCTCTGAACGTCAGCTGTTGGATTCGAATCGTGGGTCCACTCCGCATCCACGAAGCGGTCGCGTGCTCCGCCAAGCACAAGTCGTCCATCCGGAAGCTGCTGCCAGTAATCGTATCCCCAACGCGCATATACCGGTCGCGTAAAGCGAACGTCTGCAAGCGGAGCGGTTCCGAGCATCTGCAACCGCGCCGTTCGAACACGGCCGGTCAGCTCTGGAAGGATCTGCTCCATCCGACCGTCGACACATACAATCACGTGCGTGCATCGCACGCTTCCTGAGTCCGTTTCGACGAGACCATTCGAGAGACGGACTGCCGGCGACGCTTCGAACAGTCGCGCTCCGTCGCGCTCGGCGACGCGAGCAAGCGACCTGCATCGCTCGAGAGGCTGAAAGGCACCATCAAGAGGGAAGAGCAGACCATGTCCTTCGCTTCCCTCATATTCCTGAACGGCGAGGTCGTCTGCGCGCATCGCGTCGAGCTGCGCCTTGCAGTCATGCACTTCCTGCGGTGACCGGGCAATGCGCAGCGAGCCATTACGTCGAACCGAATCTGGCGTTTCGCGTTCAATTGCGTCTATTTGCTCGAGCGTGACCTCATGGATGCGCCGCGCCCGTGCGCGACCCAGAGCCGCGACGGAATCGTGGTAGAAGTCCGCCGTACCGGCAAGCAGAAATCCACCGTTGCGACCTGCCGCGCCACCCCCGATTGTGGATGCGTCGAGCCCAACAATGCGAGCACCAAGAGATTGGAGCTCCCGAATGCAAGTGAGGCCGGATCCGCCGAGTCCCACAACGCACACATCGGCATCAACCTCACCGTCGAGGCTGCTGCGCGACTGCCACTCGGTGTCGTCCCACGTTGGAACATTATATGTTATGGGATCGTTTGGCATGTCTTGATGCTACCTGAATATCTCGACGAATTACAGGCCTATGGAACAGCACGCCGGGTTTGTTAAGAATCGTCATTCCCGCGAACGCGGGAATCCATGGCCGACAGTCTCGGCATGTACGGTTGCCCGGCAGGTGTAAACAGTCCAGAGGTGTGATGACGGTCCCGACTGTGCCAACGTGCCAGCGTTTGGTTGTTGGCGTTATTTTGCCGGATGCCTCAGTCCACCGGAGTCGGCCCATCGACTCATCCCGGCCCAGCCACGCGGTCGCGAATTCCGCCGAGCTGGGTACTTGCGGGCTCTCTGCTTGGGATCTCGTTCGCGGGACCGCTAACACGGTTGTCGTCGGCGGATCCACTGACGATTGCGATTGGCCGGATCGCATTTTCGCTAGTTGCGATCGGTGTGATGCTGGCGATCACCGGCGAATGGCGTCAATTCGCGCGACTCGTACGCTCGGAGTGGCTTCTCGCGGTTGGTGCGGGCGTCGTGCTAGCGCTGCACTTCTGGTCCTGGAACGCGTCGATCCATCTGACGACGATTGCAGCGTCCACGACGCTTGTCACCAGTTTGCAGCCTGGTTTCGTCGCGGTGTTGTCGATCTTCATTGTGCACGAAGCACCAAGCCGGCGACAGATCGTAGGTCTGACGATCGCGACATTGGGCGCCATCTCCATAACCGCACCCGATTTTATGAGTGGCGCCGTGACCGCGGCGACGCCAAACCCGTTACTTGGCAATGTGCTTTCGGTTGGTGCTGCCGTCGCCGCCGCCACGTACATGGTAGTCGGTCGACGGCTCCGCTCGCGTTTGGGCGCGTGGTCGTACGTCGCGCTGGTATATAGCGCGGCACTGGTCACGTTGTTATTGATCGCTGGCGTGTCAGGAATACACGTCGCGCCTCAGCCATCGCGCGATGTGCTCATTTTCCTCGGGCTCGCGATTGGACCGATGCTGCTCGGGCACACTGGAATGAACTGGGCTCTCGAGCACCTGCCAGCGTACGTCGTAAATCTCACGATGCTCGGTGAGCCCGTCGGTGCGACGCTGCTAGCGGCGATCCTGCCAGGAATACACGAGATACCAAAATGGACCACGCTTGCCGGCGGCGCGGTGATCCTCATTGGATTCATCGTGACAGTTTGGAATCGCGATGCGGCAGTGCCGGCGATGGAGCCTACATAGGTCGCAGAGGTTAGTCGCCGATCGTCATCCCGGCCTTCGGCGGGATGACGAGTCGTAGTGATGACGAGTCTTAGTAAATGCTGCGTTCTAGCGCGCGTGTCTTCCCAGTGCGGCACGCACTGCTTCGCGCATCTCCATTAGCGAGTCGTCCTGCGCGGCGCTCGAATCTTCGCGTACATGGAGCTCGATTCCGTCAGCTACGCACACGCGCCGCCAGGCGACAGGCTCATCTCCGCGGAGCGCAACTTGATCGGCGCGCACAACGAGTGCCGGCTCTAGCGAGCCGGCGACGCGCTTCTCGAGTACATCGCCGGTGAGTGTGCGCACTTCTTTTTTGATCACTTCGAGCGACTGTCCTTCACGCTGCCGGATCTTGACCGTGAGAAGTTGCAGTAGATGACGGTAGTGATATGTCGCCGCCGTTCCAGTTCCGTCCGGCCGATCCATCAGACCGGCTGAAACGTAGAAACGCACCGATCGTGCGGTCGGCGCAGCGCGCGCCGACGCATTTGTTGGGCGGATGCCCGCCGAGTCTACGAGGCTGGCGGCGTGAGCGGCAAGGCCTCTGGCATTCCAGGGAGCGTGTCGTGCATGGGCGCGGAGGAGAGCAACCGGCGATTCAGCCATGTGGATAGGATAACGTTAAAATCGTCTGGACGCTCGTCCTGCGGCAGATCGCCGGCTGGCGAGAGTATGTGTACGTCGAAATCTGGCTTGAGCGATCTGAAACCGCGGATCTCCTCGACAGGCGCGATCTGCGCCTCCTCGCCCCAAAATAACAGCGCAGGCTGGTGCAGTCGCCGTAAGGCGCGCCGGACATCGATGTTCAGATGACCGGCGATGAACGCCGCCGGCGCATGCCGAGCGCCGCGCTGGTGCGATACATCATAGCTGGTATCCACCAATTCGTCAGTGACGAGGGTGTTGTCCGCATAAGCTTCCTCCAGAAAGTGCCGGAGGCTCCGTCGCGAGACCAGCGCGTTGAATGCGGCGGTGCCGACAACAGGTGTATCGATCACCATCCGTCCGGCGTCGCCGCCGACGCCGGCGGCGTCATTGAGCCGCGTGAGACCGGTGGGCTGGATCAGTACCAGTGAAGGAAAACGATGAGGGTCGCGTGCACCAAGAATTATCGCGTACGCCGCGCTGAGCGAATTTGCGACCAGGATGCAGGAGCCACCTACCACCTGCGCCACGAAATCCGAAATGAGCGAGATGTATGTGCGCGAGGTGTAGCGAATGGGCGGTCGATCCGACCGCCCGAATCCGAGCAGATCGATCGTATAGACCGTATGGTAGCGCGCGAGATAATCGACGTTATGTCTCCACTCGAACGACCACGCAGCCGCGTGTATTCCATGGATCAGCAGTAGCGCCGGCCCCTCGCCGCGCTTGGTGAACGAGATGCGCCGGCCGCGCCAGCTCCATCCGCCTTCCTCGCCGCCAATGAGATTGGGTATCCTGTCGACTCCGCGTCTGGCATACGCGTTATAGGCCGCGGCGACGCCGAGCAGAGCGCCACCCGAGACAAGCAGCTTGCTCCAGAGAGACGAATTTTCGCCACCCTCCGATCCATCGTCATCGTCGTCAAGTTCAGGTGGTCCCATGCGGTATCGAGCCATGTTCGGGTGCAGTCGTCGGAGTGTCTATTTGATACGTCGGCACATACCGGGCCGCGCAGGGAGTACTCGATGATGCGAAGAAGGCCCCCGAAGGGGCCTTCCTGTAGAGCGGCGAACCGTTTGCTGTCCGCCAATCAGTGACTTAACGCCGTGAACGGCCCGCGGAACGACCGGTTTTGTGGCTTGCCTTGTGGGCAGAGCCCTTCTTGGCGGGCGACCGGGATGCGCTCGCCTTCTTGGCCGGCGCACTCGCTTTCCGCGCGGCTGGCTTGTGCGCAACTGTCTTGGAGGCCGCTTTCTTGGCCGTCTTCTTGACGGGCGCCTTGTGCGCGCTCGTTGCCTTTTTGGCGACAGTCTTCTTGGTCGCGGAATTCTTGCTCGCGACCTTTTTCGCCGCGGGCTTCGCGGAAGGCTTGAATGCAACCTTCTTTGCGGCCGGCTTCGCAGCGTGTTTCGGTGCGGGCTTCGGCACAGCTTTCGGTGCAGGCTTGGCGACAGCCTTCGTTACAGATTTGGCTGCCGCTTTCACTATTGGCTTCGCCGCGGATTTCTGCGGAGCTGCCTTTGTAGTTGCCGCACCCGATGACGGCGCCGATGCGCCCTTCTGGCCGCCGCGACTTGCCGGCGCCACAATTATCACCTCGACGATCTCGAGATCTTCATCTTCATCCTCGTCTTCGATCTCATCATCCTCATCGCTATCGACGGGCGCCGCGCTCTTGGGCGGTGTGTTGAGAGCTGAGCCGAACGATTCAAAAATCGAAGTTCCACCCGAAGATGTGTTCTTCTTGCCCGAGCCCTTTGGGCGGCCGCGACGTCCTGGCGCGCGCACAAGCGGTCCGGTTTCGTCGTCTTCCAGATCTTCGATTCCCATGTTCTGGGCCGCGCTCGTTGGGAACAGATCCGGTTCTTCGTCTTCGGTCGCGACGGCATCGCCTTCAGCCGCGTCCTCGTCGTCCTCGTCGACGTCTTCGGCGCTGTCCCACAGCTGATCGCTGTTGTCGCTATTTATGCTCCATCCGCCTTCATCATCGTCGTCTTCGTCGTAACGCGAGCGGCGGCTGCGACTGCCGCCACCGTATCCGCCGAGGTCGTCGTCATCGTCGTCCGCGAAGCGGAACGTCTCTGGCACCTCGTCTCTGCTGGGCATTGCCCCTCTCCTGTCTGTGGATTTCAGATGTGTCTGTCGCGTTGCACGTCGCGTGCCTTTAATAAGCGCGATCTTGCGTTTCGACTTGTATGTCGCGCGGGATGATAGCCACTTTCACGCCGTGGTCAAGGAGCAGTTTAACAGCCCCGCATCCACATGGGCGAGCCGCGCAGCGAATGTTGCCTCGCTGCGGCTCACCGTGGCATCAGATGCCCGCGTCGATGTCCGCTCTGTGCCGCTTGTATTCCGGGAGGTTCTTGGCCAACTCACGAGCTTTGACCCTCGTGAACGTGGCTTTGTACTCGTTAAGAGCCGGAGTGTTTCCAGCCAGTTTCGCGGCCTGGGCGGCGAGTAGGAGTCCCAACAAATGATCCGGGTGCTGCTGCAGAATCGTATCCGCTTGGGCCCTTGCAATCTGAAGCGCGCCTGCCACCTCGCCAAT
>PLEG01000373.1 GCA_003136975.1 Gemmatimonadota bacterium
ATGCGTTGTCTGTTGATCGAGCATCCGAGCGGATTGATCCTCATCGACAGTGGAGCGGGGAACAAGGAGAACACCAAGTTCCACGACATCTACGGGATCGAGAACGCCGGCGCCAATGGCCGCACGGCGCTCGAAGATGGGCTCGCGCAAATTGGTGTCACGCCTGATCGCGTCGACATCCTGATCAACACGCATCTGCACTTTGATCACGCCGGCGGCAACACGTTTGCGGACGAAGCGGGAGCGGTGCACTCGACCTTTCCGCGCGCGCGCTATTTCGTTCAGCGCGGTGAGTACGAGTATGCCACGCACACCAACGAGCGCACCGCGGCCAGTTACTTCGAGCGCAACTTCGTTCCAACGCTCGACTCCGGACAGTTGGAGCTGGTCGAGGGCGAGACTGAGATTGCCGACGGCATCGGTGTGATCCTCACTCCCGGCCACACGCCCTACCATCAGAGCGTGGTGATCCGGTCGGCCGGTGAGACCGCGATCTTCCTGGGCGACGTGGTTCCGCCGCATGCCCATCTGCCGCTACCGTGGATCATGGGTTATGACGTGGAGCCGTTGGTGACGCTGGAGTCCAAGCGCGGGCTGCTCAAGCGGGTGGAACAGGAGAACTGGACTGTGATCTTCGAGCACGATGCAGTCGTGCCGTGGGGTCGCGTCCAATCCGACGCAAGGGCCTATAGCTTGCGTCCAGCGGCCGGGTAGGGTAACTTTCCGGGCTTAGTTTAATGCGGAAAGTGGTTGCCTAGCGGCGACCCACCCTCTGGCCCCGGCTCTGCCGAGGTGCTGCAGGCGTCCTGAATCACTCACACCGTGACCGCCACGGTGGGTTTGGCGCGGACTCCTGTACGGGAGGTCCGCGTTTTTGTTTTCTCTTTATCGAGGTTGTGCTCATCCCCCCAGACGTCAAAGGTCCGCGCGTCAATCGTCAGATCCGTTTCTCGCCTCTTCGCGTCATAGGCGACGACGGCGCCCAGCTTGGAATCATGGATGTTGATACGGCATTGAGCAGAGCGCAGGAGCTCGGTCTCGATCTCGTTGAAGTCGCACCACTTGCTCGTCCTCCCGTTGTCCGAATCATGGACTTCGGCAAGTACAAGTTCGAGCAGGCCAAGATGGCTCGCCAGGCTAAAAAGAAGCAGCATGTAATCGAGCTCAAGGAAGTCAAATTCCGGCCGGGCATCGAGGAACATGACTTTCAGACGAAAGTGCGTCACGCGCGCGAATTTTTGGGCGAAGGGAACAAGGTCAAGGTCACCTTGATGTTTCGTGGGCGGCAGATCGCGCACCCGGAGCTGGGAAGAAAGGTCGTGATTCGCGTCGCGCAGGAGCTGGTCGATGTGAGCAAGATCGAAGCAGATCCGAAGTTCGAGGGAAAATCCATGACGATGATTCTGGCCCCCAAGTGAGGGAATAGCATGCCGAAGATGAAGACACACAAAGGCGCGAAGAAGCGGTTCTCCGTGACCGGTAGCGGAAAGGTTCGGCGCAACAAGGCCAACAAGAGCCATATCCTGACGAAGAAGTCCTCCAAGCGGAAGCGTAATCTCCGTCGTCCAGGACTCATCGCCACGTCTGGCGATGAAAAGCGCATGAAGCGTTTGCTGGTTGCGTAACGTCGTGGTCGTAAGGCGCGGATAAATCCGCGCCTCCGCGCCCCGCCGCCAATCCGATTTCCGTTAATCCCGGCGACCACTGTCGCCCCATATAAAGAGGAATAACCCATGCCACGGGTACGATCCAACGTTGCGCGACTAAAGCGCAAGAAGCAGATAATGAAGGCAGCGCGCGGCGCTTTTGGCGCGCGTAGCAAGCTGTGGAAATCAGCCAAGGAAAATGTCGAGCGCGGCTGGAAGTACGCCTACCGCGATCGCAAGAACAAAAAGCGCGAGTTTCGCAAGCTCTGGATCGTCCGCATCAACGCTGCCGCTCACATCCACGACATGAGCTACAGCACGTTTATCAGCGGACTTGGCAAGGCCGGTATCGAGATCGATCGCAAGGTCCTCGCGGATCTCGCCGTTCGCGACGCAGCTGCCTTTGGGATGCTCGCAGAGCAGGCTCGCAAGGCTCTCAGCGCCGCCGCATAACGATCGCAGTATCCACCGGCGATCTCGCCGGATGATGCGCTGACGGGGCGGCCTCGATACTTTTCGGGTCCGCCCCTCTCTTTCGTAAGACCTTTACTCGCACACGTGTCCGCAACGACGCTAAACGATTTTCAGTCATCCGCTGCCGAGCTAGAGAGCGCCGCGTCAGCTGCGCTCGCCGCCGCTGACTCCCCGGATGCTCTGGAAAAGGCGCGCGCCGAATTCCTCGGCCGGTCCGGCGGACGCCTGCTCGCACTGCAACGCCTCGTCCCGTCATTTGATGGAGCCGATCGCGGAATTGCAGGACGTGCATTCAATGAGCTCAAGGCCGGCCTCGAGGCAAAGCTCGAAGCCCGCCGCACAGCGCTTGAATCCAGCGCCCGGTCATCCGCGCCACAGGCCGATCTCAGCATGCCGTCGCGCCGCCAGTTTCGCGGTGCCGAGCATCCCATAACGCTAGTCATCGAAGAGATCGTCGAGATCTTTCGCGGGATCGGATTCACTGTTGCGACAGGGCCTGAGGCCGAGACGGAGTGGT
>PLEG01000258.1 GCA_003136975.1 Gemmatimonadota bacterium
GCACCGACAAGACCGGCACGCTTACGAAAGACGAGGTAATTCTGGAGCGGCACTGCGACGTCGATGGCGCGGAGAGCGCTCGCCTTCTGTTGCTCGCCTCGCTAGTGAGTCAACTGCAGACCGGACTCAAGAACGTGCTCGATCGCGCGATCCTCGAGTATGTTCGGACTCACAGCGACTCGGTTCCGCTCGGGCTCGACGGTTATCATAAGGTGAGCGAGATCCCGTACGATTTCACGCGCAAGCTGATGTCGGTGGTCACCGATGCCCCGGGCGGGAAGCGTCTGTTGATCGTCAAGGGCGCACCGGAAGAAGTATTCCGTCGTTGCACCCGCCTGGAAATGAATGGCGAGATCATTGTGATCGACCCTGGATTCCTCGTTGATATCGGCGAGGAGTACGACGCGCTCAGTACCGACGGCTTTCGCGTGCTTGCAGTCGCATACCGCGAGGTCCCGTCGACCGGAGACATCACTGCAGATGATGAGAAAGATCTTGTGCTGTGCGGCTATGTTGCATTCCTGGACCCGCCCAAGGAAAGCGCACGCGCGGCCATCAAGGCTCTGGAGCGCGGCGGTATCACAGTGAAGACGCTTACGGGGGACAACGAACTTGTCTCGCGAACAGTCTGCCGCGCGGTCGGGATCGCGACGAGACACGTCCTCATGGGAGCCGACATCGAGCGCATGTCGGATACTGAACTCGCGGATGCGGCGGAGAAGGCATCGATCTTCGCGCGTGTTTCGCCTGCTGATAAACAGCGTATCATTCGTGCGCTGCAGTCAAAGTCACACGTTGTTGGATATATGGGAGACGGCATCAATGACGCACCGGCACTTCATACGGCGGACGTCGGTATCTCGGTTGATTCAGCAGTGGACGTCGCCAAAGCCGCCGCCGACATCATTCTCCTCGACAAGAGTCTGGCAGTTCTGGAAGAGGGGGTAATGGAGGGACGAAAAGTCTTTGCAAACGTGCTCAAGTATGTGCGGATGGGCGCAAGTTCGAATTTTGGCAACATGTTCAGCGTTCTCGGCGCAAGCGCCTGGCTGCCGTTCCTACCAATGGCCCCGATCCAGGTGCTCACCAACAACTTGTTGTACGATGTGTCACAGATTCCGATTCCATCCGACCGTGTCGACGCGGACCAGATTACTCGCCCGCGCCCCTGGGCCATGGGTGAGATCCGGCGTTACATCCTCTGGATCGGACCCGTCAGCTCGATCTTCGATTACACGACGTTTCTGGTAATGTATTTTGTGTTCGGCGCCTCCACGCCCGCGCACGCGGCGCTCTTTCAGACTGGGTGGTTCGTGGAATCACTGCTGACACAGACGCTCATCATTCACGTCATCCGCACGGACAAGATTCCATTTCTGCAGAGCCGCGCGAGCGGACAGCTTATTGCCACCAGCATCACGGTAATGGCGATCGGAGCGTGGCTGCCGTTCTCTCCATTCGCGGCATCACTTGGCCTAGTTAGACTGCCACCCCTCTACTGGCCATTTCTGCTCGCGACTGCGGTGGCCTACATGACGGTCACGCAACTTCTGAAGATGGTGCTGCTGCGCCGGCATTTGATCTAGGATATCAGCCGGAGCCGAGCAGTCGCGCATCTATCCCTTCGAGCGTTCTTGCACCGGTCGTTTTCCGTCACTGCACGATGCCCGAGAATAGTCGAGCTGCGATGACGATGAATACGGCGAAGACTGCGCCGAGCACCAAGAAGTCCGTTCCAAGCCCAAAGGCGCTTGCGCCGCCCTGAATCATGAGATCGCGAAGTGCATCCACGAGATAGCTCAGCGGATTCACCCGCGCAATGATCTGTAGCCATCGGGGCATGATAGCAATTGGGTAGATCGCGTTGCTTGCAAAGAAAAGCGGCATTGTCAGAACCTGGCCAATCCCCATGAATCGCTCGCGGGTCTTGACCAGACATGCAACTATCAGCGAGAAAGTAGAAAACAACGCAGATCCGAGTACGACGGCGACGCAGACGCCAAGCAGCGGAATTGGTTCAGCGCGAATCCTGATGCCCAGCATCAGCGCAAGAAGTACAATGATCACCGCTTGCGCGAGCCCGCGAAGGCCGGCGGAAAGTGCCTTGCCCAGGACCAGAGCGCTTCGCGGTGCGGGGGTCACGAGAAGTTTGTGCACAATACCCAGGTCTCGCTCCCAGATGATTGCGATACCGTAGAAGATTGCGCTGAACAACACACTCTGTGCGAGGACACCTGGCGCCATGAACTCGAGGTAGCTCATCGAGCCAGTTGGGATGGCGCGAATCCGCGCGAAAACCTCTCCAAACACGAGAAGCCAGAGTACGGGTTGCACAGCTCTGGTGAGCAACTCCGTGGGATCCCGCATCAGCTTCCGGAGCTCGACGTCGGCTATCGCCGCAGTCTGGGCCCCGAAAGCGAAGATCGGCGATTCGTCAACCAAGTCGCTGTGCGGTACTGCGGGCGTCGCGGATGTCACGATAGTTGCCTCCAGCATCGACCGACCCACCGCCGTAAAGGGCGAAGACTTCGTCGAGCGTGGCAGAAGGTCCAATGCCCGCTTTCAGCTGCGCTGGCGAGCCCTGCGCTGCAATTACGCCGCGGTGCATGATGGCAAGCGTACCACAGAGTGCGTCGGCCTCCTCCATGTCGTGCGTGGTAAGGAGAATGGTCATCGCGGCGTCTCGCATCTCGCGCAAGCGGTCCCACACGAGATGCCGAGCAATCGGGTCCAGGCCGATTGTCGGTTCATCCAGGAACAGTACGGCCGGACGGTGCAGCATGGCCTGGGCAATCTCCAGACGGCGTACCATTCCCCCGGAGTATTTGCGGACCAGGGTGTGCGCTGCTTCTTCGAGGCCCATGAAACGGAGTGCATCCGTGATCTTCGTCTTACGATCCTTACGCGGAATGCGGTACAGCCTGGCGGACAACATCAGGTTCTCTGTGCCCGTCAGCGCACCATCCGCGGAGAGTAGCTGGGGTACATAGCCGATCCGACGGCGTACCTGCGCCGAATCCTTGACGACGTCGTAGCCATCTATGAGCGCCGTCCCAGCTGTTGGTGCCAGCAGGGTCGTCAGCATTTTTATCGTGGTCGTTTTCCCGGCACCGTTCGGTCCTAGAAGGCCAAAGATTGCGCCTGGGGCGATCGTCAGGTTCAGATTATCGACGGCAATCGTGTCGTCAAACTTCCGTGTCAGCCCGACAGTCCGGATTACAGGTGCGATGTCGTCCTTCTGTTCGTGCTGTTCGCTCATTCAGAACCGATGCCGCTACTGATTGGGACGCGGACTGCGATCAGTCTGCTGTCCGCCGGTGAAGCAATATTAGTGCGCGAGAGATAAAGCAACGCCAAGTGCCCGGGCGGCCTCCGAAGCGGGAACGCGGAGGACATCATGTCAGGAAAATCCCGTACTATCGCATCCATAATCTCTGAGCAATTGTGTCGTTGCATGTCGGGCGATAGATGACATGCAAGGAGTGCGACTTACTGACGTATATCCATAATATTGCCGACGGCGCTAATACATGAATGGATGCACCTTGAGGAAGATCGACTGCGTAGTCGATCTAAGCCCGTCGACACGGATCGACGCGAAGCAAGTTCTCCTAACCAAACTCATCTCAAGAGGAGCCATGCCATGTACAGCGACACTGCCCTACAGAAGAACGTCATCGAAGAGTTAGCGTGGGAGCCCGCCCTGGCCGCGACTGAAATCGGCGTCGCAGCCAAGGACGGCGTTGTTACGCTCTCCGGTAAGGTGCATACGTACAGTCAGAAATATGCGGCTGAGAAGGCCGTGCACCGCATCTTAGGCGTCAATGCACTCGCCGATGATCTGGAAGTGCATTTGCTGCCGGAACACAAGCGCAATGAAACCGAGATTGCGCACGCCGTTCTCAACACGTTCGCGTGGAACGTTGCCGTTCCAGAAGACAAGATCCAAGTCGATGTTGAAGACGGTTGGGTCACACTTCGGGGTCAGGTCGATTGGGACTATCAGCGGCGTGCTGCTGAAGAGTCGGTCCGGTCACTTACAGGCGTACGTGGCGTCTCCAACATGATTGTGGTGATGCCAAGGGCGTCTGTTAGCGACGTCAAACGGAAGATCGAATCCGCGCTCAAGCGGCATGCAGAGGTCGACTCGAAGTGCGTTCAGGTCTCCGCCAGCGATGGAAAGGTGACACTCCGCGGGGCGGTTCGGTCATGGACTGAACGCAACGACGTGGAGCGCGCCGCATGGGCGGCACCAGGCGTCCGCCAGGTCGAAGATCTTCTCACAATAGGGGTTGCGTAACATGTGTACACAGAGCGGGATACTATCGACGGAGCATCTCGCTCTGTGTGTGTTCTGTTGGCCGACTGGTAGGATGCCGATGTGACTAACAGTAACCCGCCCTACTCGGTTGGCGTGTGTGTGGTTGTCGCTTCACGCCCAATAATCTCATCGATCTGAATTCGAAATAAGACGTTTCGGAATGCGACACGGTCATGTTCCTTCCACGCGTCTGGGGCCAATTGCCGGACGAGTTCGAGCGCCTTGGTAAATGCGGGGGCGTGCGCCTTTGATAAATCGGCCGGAATAACCTCGAATCTGCCTTTGATGACTAAACTGTGCCAATCAAAGGGCCCAGAGACCTCGTCCACCTCGAATGCAATCCACTGATGATGGGCAAGAATACCGAGTTTCGTACCGTGTGAGGTGCGCCCGTACAGCCATCCATCTGTAAAGATGTAGTTGATCGGCTCAATATCGACACGATCGTGTAAGGTAAACGCCATCCGCCCCACATGATTTCGTTGCAGGATGGCTTCCGCTTCATGATGTGCGAGCTGCCGAAAAGCCGGTGGCCCTGAGGGCGTTGTCATCTTCGCCATTCCTGCTCGTGTCTGTGCCATAGGGCCTCCACCGTTGAGACATGCTTGAGATAGGGTACAACATACTGCGCGAGAGTATATGCCGGCTGTCGGACAACTCCGCATACGCCGCCAGGGATTGGCTGACATGAACGTCCGCGTCTTTCTCGACACCGATTACCTGAAGTCCCGGATATGGGATTTGCACACGCGTGATATTATGTCCTTGTGTTCGTCATTCTTTCCTCTTCCGCTCCACTCTGCAATGGAATCCCAAGCTGCTGACCAGATTATTTCACGTATCCCTGACGACGCGGATCGCCCGATTCTCGTCGCAACAGACGGGTGTCCGCACGCAGACACGGCATTGATCGCAGCTGCATTCCTCGCTGGGCGTGTCGGCGCAAATGTGCACGTGTTCTCCGTAGTGGAGCGTTCTACGCCATCATACCAAAAGTGCGACAGGACCTCTGCGTCAACCCATGATATAAGTGAACCTCGAAAACTGTGTCGCACACGGGAGAAAATGCGCGAGGGCATCGACATGCGTCGCGCGCGGGTCGCGACACAGGTTGCACTCACTGTCGGCGAAGCAGCCGATTGGCCAATAACGGTCCGTGGCGGACCGCTTGACCAGACGAGCGAGGATATCGTGACGCAGAGTGACGCACGATTGTTGGTCATCGGGCAGCGCCTACCGCGCCGTTTCGATACGCAGCCGGGCGCCTGTCACGGGACACACATATTGATGCGGCGTGCAATCCCCATTTACATCGCGGCTCCAACACTTCGTGGTATTGCGCGTCGTGTCGTGATCGCGATGGACTTCAGCATGGCGGGTGTTCGCGCTGCACACCTCGCCCGCCGTCTTAGCGCCGTAGATGCCAGCGTGTATTTGGTTCATGTCCTTCCGAAAGCGTCCGCACATGAGCTGGATGAGCGCCGCCGCCGATTGCAGGGCATTGAGCGGTCGCTTCGCGATGGGTCTGACGTTCGCGTCGAGTCGATTTTGCTGCTTGGCGATGCGGCGCGGGAAACCCTCAGCTTCGCCGAGGGTATTCGGGCAGACGTCATTACTTGCGGTACCTCCAGTCTCCCTTTTTTACCCAGCACACGTCCTTATCCTCCAGTGATTGGCCGCGTCACACGAGACCTCATCCGACAGGCCTCGTGTTCTATGTTGATCGCTCCTCACATGGCGGATTTGTAACATTATTCACTCTCATAACCTATGTGCACACAATCTGTACCGCGAGTTGGGTTGACGGATGCGGAGAACCTCGCTCAGGATATTCCAGCATCGCTTCAACACGTCGTTGTCATATGTGACGGTACTCCGGGTGGCGACAAGGCACTACATCTCGCCAACGCGATTTCACAAAGTACCGGAGCCAGCGTTCGGGCTGTCACCTGGCTCCCAGTTGGATATGCGCTTGATGGCGACGCACCGATTGAAAACTTTCTCGCGTCTGTCACACAGCAGCTTTATCGGATCACGACAATGATTGGTTTCTGGAGGCTCGAGTTGTTGACGGGATATGTTGATCAACAACTCGCGCAGCTGTGTTCGCAAGAGGCAGCCGCGCTCCTCATTGTTCCCTCTAGGAGCGCCGAGAGTCTAGCGCCACGGTGGACTCTCATGACCGGAATTCCTGTGGCCTGGGTCGCGGGGAAGACGGCACTCTGCGGCGAGCAGGTCATCCTCTGCACGCGCGCCGATGCAAAAAGCCAGCACCATGCCCATTTCATGGCGGCGATCGTCACAGCTGTGCACACGATGAGCATGGCGTGTCGCACATCCCCCGATCGATATACGAAGCGTCCGTGTCCCTATGTGCAGGTCCAGACTGTGCCGATGGTGCCAGCCTATTTCGCCGGCGCCCACTCTTCGTCGAATAATTTGAGCTTAACTGCAAGTTGAATGTATTCCGCACGATGTGACACGCCAAGCTTCTCGTGAATGCGTTGCTTGTACGTCTCAACGGTCTTGGCACTGATGTTGAGCTTCTCTCCGATCTCCGGGCCGGAGTATCCACGTGCAACATGACGAAAGACAAGACCTTCTCGTTCACTGAGTGTCGCGAATCGTTCCCGGTCAGCGTGTCGTGGCTCTTTGTGCACGAGTTGTTGGACAACCATTCGGGCAGCGGTCGGTCGCAGATAGACGTCCCCGTACGCAACCGCCCGGATGGCGTCGATGAGCTCACGGTCTGCCGCTGTCTTGACGAGATACCCGGAGGCACCGGCATGGAGAACGGGTGACAGATGCTCGGCTTCTTCATGCATCGTCAGGATGAGGACCTTGGTCGGTCCCAACCGGCTGACGATTTCCCTGGTCGCCTCGGTGCCGTCACCCCCAGCCATATCGAGGTCCATCACAACGACATGGGGGTGAAACTGCTCCACAAGGCTGACTGCTTCGCGTCCATGTTTTGCCTCCGCCACCACTTCGATGTCGGGAGCTTTGCTCAGAATGGTTTTTAATCCCGTGCGTACAACGGCGTGGTCGTCGGCGAGTACAACACGGATGAGATCGAGCGTCATGATGCCTCCTACCTTTTGGGGGAGCTGGCTGCCCGACGAACATAGTCCCCCCATAGGGGCTTCAGTGTCAGGGAATTGGATGACACGAT
This sequence comes from Gemmatimonadota bacterium, assembly GCA_003136975.1. GTDB lineage: Bacteria > Gemmatimonadota > Gemmatimonadetes > Gemmatimonadales > Gemmatimonadaceae > Fen-1247. Next base: position 7,494 of record PLEG01000258.1, read on the forward strand.
CTACGGGGGCGGAAATTGACGTAGATTCTCGGTCATGTCCTCGAATAAGGAAGATTCCGTATCGGATGCTTTCCGGGGTCTGTTTGGGCGCTCAGATCAATATGCGCTCCTCGTAGCTCCAGATCATACGGTTCTAGAGGGAACTACGGCAGCTCGCCGTCTGTTTGGGCTAGTAGAGGCAGGGATCGTTCCTATCCCCGAATTTCCATCGACGGTCGGGAAGGCCATTGACGAAGCCTTTCAGGGGAAGGGTGTGCGACTCGAGCTTGTCGCCCCTACCCCTGACGGAGCGCGCACGTTTGACGTGACAGTGCAACCAGTAGGGACACAATCGGTAGTGGAGAAAGTCCTACTACTGGCTGCCGCCAACGGCTTACCGCGCTCGCAGCGCAAGCAAGAGGGCGAGCTTCTGGTGCGAATTGCGCTTGCCGTCAGTCAAACAGACAATGTGTCGCTCGCTATCGAGGAAACACTTCGCCATATCTGCCAAGCGACTGGGTGGGCATTGGGAGAGGCCTGGGTGCTTCAACCCGTGGAGGGGGGAGAGCCCGTGTTGGGGTATTGCGGTGAGTGGACAAGTGAAAAAGGACTACTGCAGTCGTTTACGGCTCAAGCTACAGGACTACGCTTTCGCCGCGGCGAGGGAATTCCGGGGACAGCCTGGGGCGCGGGAGCTCCGGTGTGGGTCAGTGACTTGCGCACCTCTGGCATCTTCACGCGCGGGGCGCTCGCTGCTGCTGCGCATCTTAGGGCCGCGGTCGCCATTCCGCTGATGTACGCCGCCGATGATGATGCCAATGGTGATATAGTTGCCATCCTGCAATTCTTTATGCGCAAAGTGCCCGCAAACAATGAACAACTGGTGCAGCTCGCGTCGGCGGTCGCGGCACCACTCGCGCAATTACTGCGTCAAAAACAAAGCGAAGAAGCACACCGACTTGCGGAAGCGCGGTTTACCGGAATCGTATCGACTGCGTCGGATGCTATCATTTCGATCGACGGCACCCGTCGAATCACCCTCTTTAATTGGGGCGCCGAACGGATCTTTGGGTATAGTGCCGCTGAAGCACTTGGGCAGCTATTGGATATACTCTTGCCAGAAGAATTGCGAAGTCGTCATGCCGCGCATATCGTGGGGTTCGCCGTGTCATCTGATATCACTCGGCGAATGGGTGAGCGCTCTCGCATTGGTGGCCTGAGAAAGAATGGCGAAATCTTTCCCGCAGAAGCGTCTATCTCGCGACTTTCGTCTGGTGGCGAGTGGGTGTACACCGTAATCCTGCGCGATGTAAGCGAACGGATTCGGACCGAGGAGGAGCTGCGGGTGCTTGCCGAGCGCATGCGGAAAGCGGCCGAGTCGCGCGACGAAGTCATGGCGCTCGTCTCGCACGATCTTCGCAATCCGTTAAGCACCATCTCGATGTGTTTGTCTGGGTTGGGTGATGACCCACCGCCGACACCAGACATGGCTAATGGTCTGGTAGTGCTGGCGGAAGAGTCTGCGTTATTGATGTCGCGTATGATTCAAGACTTGCTCGACATTGCGAGTATTGATGCCGGGCGGCTATCCATCGACCGTATAAAGCAAACAATTGGTCCAACACTTCGGCGAGCGGTTGACATGCATCGGTTGATCGCGGCCGAACAAGGCATTTCCGTGGTGGCCGATGTGCCGTCGGAAATGGATCAGAGCGCCGTGATGATTGACGGCGAGCGTATTGTACAGGTGCTTTCAAATTTGATTGGCAACGCCTGCAAATTCACGGATGCCGGTGGGAATGTCGTCGTGAGCGCTGGTATGCTGCCAGATGCCGTCCGGGTCACCGTTCGAGACACCGGACGCGGGATTCCGGTTGATGCTATTCCACATGTCTTCGATCGGTTTTGGCATGCCCGTCGGGGGGCAGCCCAGCGATCGACCGGACTTGGGCTCGCAATTGCGCGAGGGATCATCGAGGCGCACGACGGCCGGATTTGGGTCGAGAGCACTGTTGGGGAGGGAAGTGCCTTTCACTTCACATTACCATCTATGGCGCTGTCAGAGAATAGATGACAAACAACAGGTAAAACCCCGCACCAGAAATCGGTAATACGCTGACATTTTAAGTGGCGCTCAAGGCATATGATGTACTCATCTCATGTTGCCGGAGCATCATATGGCGCAGTCCCACTCGTCCCAAAGTACGTCTTCAGCCACACCGTCGAAGAGATGGAGAGCGCAGTTGCCGTCTGTGTTTCCGGTGCTCGTTGCCATCACGGCCGATACCGCCGCAAGCGCTGCCGTACACATTACGCATGCGCTCGCGCAGGAATGTGGCGCTGTACCGACGGTGTTGCATGTGGTGCAGGAGGATCTCGCACAGAGTCCGGCCGCAACGGGTACCATGGGCAGCATTCCCGAGGCTGCTCTCGACCCAGCTTATCGCACCGCGCAACTCCTCGCGCTCGAGGATCAAGTACAACAGACATTAGGTGCACTACCCGCTTGGCAGTACGATGTCGAAGTAGGAGCAACTGTCTCTACCATTGTACAACGAGCCCATGAACTTTGTGCCGAGCTTGTCATTCTTGGTTTGCCACAGCACAATTTCTTTCGACGTGCGTTTGTGCGTGATACGATGCAAAGCATCGCTGAGAACACTCAATCGGCAGTCCTTGCAGTCCGGCCAGAATTGATTCATCGCCCCGAATCGATCCTGGTGGCTGTCGATTTTAGTATAGTCAGCTTGCGGGCCGCGCATTTGGCGTGCCAGCTTGTGGCACCCGGTGGGCGAATCATTCTCGTGTATGTCCAAGCAGATCTTCCGCCTGACAGCAGCGCGGATTCAACACGTATCACGGCGGATGGCACCTCAACGCTTGAAACGGCACTTACCTCTTTAATCGACGAATTGACGTCCCAGAAGACAGTGACTATCACCTCTGTCATCGCGCACGGGAGTTCGATTCACGGTGTCAAGGAGGCTGCACTGCGTATGCACCCCGATGTCATCGCACTTGGCGCACGGCATCACTCCGCCGTTGATTGGTTTTTTGGCGATAGCGTCTCGACGGAACTCGTGAGTGAACGTCAATGGTCGCTTTTGCTGGCTCCCGAGTAGTGGCACGACGCGATCCCGAAACACACTCCAGGCAAGTACCGGAGCGCTCCACGATGGAACACCGTGTCCTTCATTCCATACACCAACATATCCTCGCAGGGCACATGGTATGATATCTCGATATCAACAAAGGCGATTACGGAGATGTGTAGTGTTCATCAGCACGGTCATGCTGACGGCGCACTCTCAGCTCCTCGCGCAGAGTGGTGTACCGGCCAATTCTGTGACCGCTAATGCATCGTCAACAGCATTTCAGGTCGCGGTGCGACAGATGTTGACACGTCGTCAGCATCCTACCATGCATTGGCCCCTGATTCGGGATGTGGCGGTATCGGTAGAGCAATTGTACGCCGCAAACGATTGGAAACCTCTCTGGTCGACCAATGAAGTGCCGACGTCGCTGGCCTCGAGTGTGATTCGTGTCCTATCTGACGCCGATATACGGGGGTTGTCTGCGACTGACTATGACGCAGCGATGCTTGTGCAGCCACTCCGCGCGACAACTCCGAATCCGTTTGACGGTGATACTACGACCGCAGCCTGGGACGTGGCGATGACTGCGGATGTCTTGCGGTTCGCGTACGCGCTTCGTTTTGGGCGCGTACCTGTAACAAGCGTTTACCCAAGCCTACACCTGGCCCGTGATACCGTCGATCTCACCGCGTTTGTCCAAGTTCTGCTTGATCATACGAAAGCATTCCAGCGTCGCGATACGTCCCGGAGTGAGGCACTTCATACGTGGGTGAGTGCACAATTCGATACGCTCGAACCACCCTGGACACACTATTGGCTATTACGTGAGACGTTAAAGAAGTATCACGCGTATGCAACGGGGGAAGAGCCGCTTCCACCAGGCTTGACGCCCGCGCTCATCGATGTTCGCATTCAACACATTGAGCTCGCATTGGAACGGTGGCGATGGCTTCCGCAGACATTTACGACAGCGCCAATCTCTATCAATATCCCAGCGTTCCGGCTCTACGCATTCGGATCACCATTAGATGATGGGGAATCGACGCTTGTGAACATGGACGTGGCCGTGGGCAACGCGTTTCGTACCCGCACGCCAGTCTTTAGTGCGTTGATGCGAACGGTCATCTTCTCGCCATATTGGGACGTGCCTCGCAGTATTGCCACGAAGGAAATTCTTCCGAAAGCGCGACGTGATCCTGGATATATGGAGCGCTCGCACATGGAAGTTGTGAGTGTGCCGGAGAGTCGTATCCTCCCGTTGAGTCGGAGCGTATTGGCCCGGGTCGTTGATGGAACGGCACGTATTCGGCAGCGTCCTGGCGCCGATAATGCATTGGGTGGGGTCAAATTTGTGTTTCCGAATGACTACAACGTCTATTTGCACGATACGCCTGCCCAATCGGTGTTCTTGCTGGCTCGACGAGATGTCAGTCACGGATGCATTCGCGTCGCTGAGCCCGCACACTTGGCGGCCTTCGTTCTTCGGGATCAACCGGCGTGGACAGCGTCACGTATTGAAGCCGCCATGCATGATACGCGTCCACAAGAGGTCGCACTTACGACCCCGATTCCGGTGTTCATTGTATACACCACTGTCATCGCTCGTGCTGATGGTGAAACATTGTTCTACGATGACATCTACGGACACGATCGCGTTCTGGCGGCTCGTCTTGCGATTGGGTATCCGTATTGACAGTTACATGGGGCAAAGCAGAGTTGCAACTGACGTAGTGATCGGGGTCATCTTTTCCGCTGCTCTCGCCTTGATCTCTTGTACCTCCTCGCGTTTGCTCTCACAATTGCTCTAGGATTGCGTTATCTCGGTGTGTTATTGATGGGCTCGCTCATCATCATTCCCGCGGCAACTGCCATGCGCCTTGGAACGAATATCCGTACGATACAAACGATCTCAGACGGACAATCCTGTCCCATCGACTACGCTGCTGTCAGTCAATCCCTGACTTACTGTAGGTCCATCTACTGACTGTTAAGAGAAGCTTTTTCATGCATCGTTATGAGTAACCAATAAAACCCACCGTTAGCACTAGCGAGAGGAGCGAACGCGTATGCCGAAATACATTATTGAACGCGATATCCCGGGTCTCGGTACGTTACCACAAAGCGATCTGCAGCAGATCGCGGCCAAGTCCAATACCGTTCTCCACAGCATGCAACAACAGGGTCAAGACGTGCAATGGGTGCAAAGCTACGTGACGGGCGACAAAATGTATTGTGTCTACAATGCACCGAATGCCGAATCTATTAAAAGACACGCTGAACAGGGTGGCTTCCCCGCCAATAGGATCGAGGAAGTGAAACAGATCGTCGATCCAACCAGCGCGGAAGGACAGAAAGCGTAATTGGGAGGGGTGCAATCCTGCATCAAGGACGGATTGCAGCACAAGACTTACCGGCAGAACTCAAGCGATAGATGCCCGCTGGCCGTCATCAAGACGTGCAATACTCCGCCAGCGCAATACGACCGTACGCACACCAGATCAACTCAACAGGACACCCCCGTCCACCACGACTAGTTCGCCCGTCATGTACGCCGACGCATCGCTCGCCAGAAAAAGCGCGACCGTAGCGATGTCATCCGGCTCGCCGAAGCGGCCGAGTGGGATCCGCTCTTCGAATGTCTTGATGTTCTCACGCAGGTTCGCTGCCCCCATCGTCCTTTCCACCCCTTCTGTCGTGATACCGCCAGGCGCAATTGCGTTGACGCGAACCCCCTGCTTCGCAACCTCGAGCGCCAGGTTCTTGGTGAATCCCCACACGCCATGCTTGGACGCGTCGTACGCCGCCAAACCGACCATACTTGGATGCACGGAATCAACCGATGCAATATTGATAATAACGCCGCTGCCAACTGCCACCATTGATCGCGCTGCTTCCCGATTGCACAGAAACATGCCGCGGAGGTTGACGGCCTGAATCTTGTCCCATAATGCGACGTCCATCTCGAGCACCGGCGTTTGCGGATAGATCCCCGCGTTGCTAACGAAAATGTCGAGTCGCGCGGTGCGGCCTAGGGTTGCACGGATAAGTGCCACAACATCCGCCTCGGAACTGACATCGGTTTTCACGAAGAATGTCTGCCGCTGTAATTTCGCCAGTTCAGCCACCTTGCGATTGCCTTCTGCTTCGTCCACGTCGGCGATGATCACCGTGGCACCTGCCTCAGCCAGGCGCTTCACAATGCCATAGCCGATCCCCATTGACCCACCGGTAACGACCGCGGTCTTGCCAGTGAGATCGAACAACTGCGTGATACTCCGATGTGACATTGTCTGTTTCTCGTTGATTGTTAAGATGTTGCCGTACCAGACGGAATCGGTTGTGACAACACGCGACGCGACGCAGCCAGAATCACACGTCGTTCCGCCGCCGCGATGTTCCGCCGCGTGTGCTCAATGGCATCTGGATTGACCGAGATCGAATCGATGCCCCATTCCACGAGCTGTGCCGCATATTCGGGATGCACTGACGGGGCTTGCCCACAAATCGAGCAGGTGAGCCCAAGCTCGTGTGCACGTGTAATGATCGCATGGATCGCGTCCAGCACGGCGCGGTCGCGCTCATCATAGAAGGGGGCCAATGTCTCGCTATCACGATCGACGCCGAGAATCAGTTGCGTCAGATCGTTCGAGCCAATCGAGACGCCGGTCACCCCTGCGAGTGCATAGACGTCCATCCAGCTCACTACCGACGGAACCTCGGCCATGATCCAGAGTTGCAGCTGCCGGTCTTGGCCGAGTGGACTTGTATCGATCAATTTTCGACATGCCTCGATTTCCCACCCGGAGCGCACGAATGGGAGCATGAGATGTAGGTTGTGGAACTCCTCGCGAACCTTCGCCAGGGCACGCAGCTCGAGGGCGAAGAGATCGGGCTCACGAGTGTACCGGAAGCAACCGCGATACCCGATCATGGGGTTCTCCTCGCTAGGCTCGTGCACAGCGCCACCGGTCAGCTTTCGAAACTCGTTCGACCGGAAGTCCATCGCCCGATAGATGACCGGCCGCGGATCGAAGGCGGAGGCGAAGATATGTAGCTTCTCTGCCATGCGCCGCACGAAGTCATCTCCACCGCCGCGTGCGAGCATCTCGCGGGGGTGCACCCCCTCGAGCGCTGAGAGCATCATGAATTCGGCGCGTAACAGTCCCACGCCGTCAATATCCCGCTGGGCAATTTCCGCGGCGCGCTCCGGCTCGCCCAGATTCACATACAGCCGAGTGGCCGTGACCGGAGAGGTGGACGTCGTACCTGACTGGATGCCGCCATGACGACTCGGTTGTGCAGACTCTACCGGCCCTGATGTTGTGCTGGATGGCGTTGGAGCCGCGACGACTGTGCCAGCATGTCCGTTGACACTGACCACCATCCCATTGTGTAATGTCTGCGTCGCCGTTCGCGTGCCGACGATGCAGGGGATCCCAAGCTCTCGGGAAACGATCGCGGCGTGCGAGGTCATTCCACCGGCATCAGTGATGATGGCTGCGGCGCGCCGCATCAGCGGTACCCAATCGGGGGACGTCATCCGTGTGACGAGAATCTCTCCGGAGCGCAATGACGCGGACTCACTCACCGTTGCGAGGATACGCACAGGACCTGTGGCGAGTCCCGGGCTCGCCCCGAGTCCATGGAGAATCGGTGCCGCAGAAGCCGGAGCTGCAGAAGTTCCCGGAGTGCCTACGTCAGCCAGTGTGGCGTTCGTGCCCGCCACCGCTGGTGGAGAGAATCTTCTCGGAGACAGCGTCGTGATCGGACGTGTCTGTGTCAAATAGATGTGGCCTTCAGCAACGGCGAACTCCATGTCTTGTGGCACGCCGTAATGCGTTTCGCTCTTGCGCGCGAGCTCAGCGAGGACCGCGATCTCTGCGTCACTCAGGACTGGTGCACCAGCACGCGGATCTGATGCGAGGTCGACACGGCGCGTTCCTCCCGCCGGCGTCAGTTCGATGAGAAAGTCTTTCCGTTGTGTGCTCCGCTCGAGCACCGCACCGGTCACCTTGTCTACCAGGTAGTGATCGGGTGTGACCTGGCCACCGACGACCACTTCTCCAACTCCCCACGCCGCTTCGATGACAAGATGATGGTCGTCTCGCGTCGCTGGGTCGACGGTAAAGAGCACTCCGGATTTCTCGGACGGAATCATCTGCTGGACGATGACCGCGACCGGCATCTCGGTCGCCATCTGTCGAGTCAATCGATAGTAGAGCACACGTGCGCCGAAGGTCGACGCCCAGCAGACACGCACGGCATCGAGGAGCGACGGCAGGCCACGCACTCCGAGAACGCTCTCGAACATGCCAGCAAAGGAGAACTCTGTCGTATCCTCCGCCGTAGCGGATGAGCGAACTGCAACCACGACGTTCGATTTACCATCGGCGACAACGCCGAGCTGTGTGTACGCGTTCGCAATCGCTTCGGAAAGATCCTGCGGCACACCGCTATGCAGGATCAGATCGCGGAGTTGCATCGCTACATGCTGTAGTGCGGACGGATCATCCACAGGAACATTTCGAAGGAGCGCGTCAATCTGGGGGCTTACCCCAGTCGTTGTTCGGAAATGATCGTATCCGTCGATTGTGATGACGAAGCCGGGAGGAACGGGAAGTCCGATGCGCAGCATCTCGCCGAGATTCGCACCTTTCCCTCCGACCACCGATACGTCTGCATGCGTGACGTCAGTCAGATTACGGATTAACCGGTTGGTATCCGGGCCCATCGTAACCGGTTGTTGGGGTGCTGCCGCCTCGGGAAGAATATTCGTCGACATGGATCGTTCTCCAACAGATAGATGCATAGCCAGCCTACGGCCTTATCTGTACGATCATAGCCTCCCGCAGAGCGCAAGTCTGTCGGTGACATACCCCGATATTGCCGGGTAATCCCCGACAACGGTTCGCGCCCGTTCGCGATAGCCGCCACATTACTGCCACTGCTTGCGCGAAACGCCATTGCAGTCATTGGGCCCGATTGCGCTCCAACGAATACCAGGCAGCGGTATCACATCTACGCCAGGGCCTCAGAGATGGTGTGATGCGATCACCGCAGGTCGCTCCGGCGTGCGAACGTCGAGCCACGCCTCAGTACGGAGAATGCGAAGTAGCAATCCACTCGAGACCCATGTTGCGAGGCCGGCTGCGAGGAGGAGGACTCCAGCCTTCGGCCAGAGGCCGATGTGCCATTGAACGACGAAATAGGCGACACCAATAATGATCGGCTGGTGCAGCAAGTATACCGGATACGTCCACCGACTGTATTGTACCCACCGAACGTCGCTGTGAATGAACCGCCGCCCAGCACCGAGGATCGCGACGAGCCAGGTCCATGCCGTAATGGCGTACACGCTCCAGAACGCGAGATATTGCGCGGAGTAGGCCGGTGGAATATCAGAAGGCACCGCACCCATCCACACCGCACTAACCAAGCTCGCGGACGTGACACCGGCAAACACCGCGGCACTCGGCCACGTGGCATCAATTACACGGCCGAGCCACGGCGTACCTGCCAAAACGAACCCGTAGAGATAGGCGACGAAAAGCAGCGCATGGTTCGACCAATCACTGGTAAGCATGTGTCGCTCTGGAAAGATCGACCACAATAGGTGTCGCTCGAGGATTAGTGGCAACGCGAGCCACAGGAGTCCAAAATGTCCACCAGCGATACGCGCAATCCGTGCGAGTTGACGCTTGCCCGCAGGGTGGTGCCAATATCGAAAGAGCGGTAACGCTAGGAGGGAGTACAAGAAAAGATGGCCCAGAAACCACAGGTGGTGCCACGAGAAGTTGCCGTGTGGATACACTCCCTCAAAAAAATGCGGGAAGAACGCAAGGAATGATCCTTGGAATTGCCCACGGAGGCGTCGTTCGGCATAGACTTGGGGCGGCACCAGTAGGACGATACCAATACACAGCGGTACGAGAAGCAGCCATCGCGAGAATGCGAAGGCCATCGACATAGACGAGGCGCCCGTGATGCTCACGCATGCTGAAGAACCGTGAACCGGTCTGTCGTTACAGGGTCGCGGTCAGCGCATGACGTTGTTGCCACCAGGGACGCTCCGCCCCAAATACACCGCGATCATCGTCATTGACAATCACATACCGAGGTGAGATGTACGCGACCGGGTCGGGAGTCTCAGGGATGTCGCATCTCGCATGTTGGTCCAGCGTGGTCACGGTCGCATCACGATAGGCCGAAGACGGGAACATCCACGATCGCGCCCACGGGCCGTCGTGTGTGATATACGAGTCAGGAACCTGGGTCGGATGAATGATTACTGTTGGCATCGAATGCTCAATCGCGCACTAACGTGCGGCGGGTGGTGTGACGTAATACGATCAGGGCTGGGTTGTTGTCTGGAGCGCATAGTTCCTCGGAGCGAAGAAGTAACCGACGCGGGGCAACCGACGGTACAATAGGAGTCGCGCAATGCTCTCGCCGTCGGTGATGTCCGGGGCAGCACGTCAGTCCTTCACGAAGGACTCGTCCGGCATTTACCGGACATCGCGCGATTAGTCGCGTACGAAGCCAATAATCGCGACCCCAGCGCAGCGTGCTATGGCGCCGTCTCTTGGCTCAGTTCACCACGCCGGTTTGTATGTGGTTGCGGACATCGGGGGCGCGCCTGTCGTTGAAGGGACGCCGGGCGAGACGATGCTCGCGCGCGGACGCGATGTCAGTGGGTTGCTCGAGGCCGTCGCCGTACCAGGCGCGATGCGTTGCGGCTGACGAATCTCACGCTGCCGCGATCGGATCGAGCGAGAAGGCCCGGCGCCGCACCTCGCCTGCGGTCTCATCGGTGATTCCGCGTGCGATCGCCGTGCCGCGCTCGATGATGGTGCGCACGTAACCAAGATCCTGTGCGAGTGCTGCGCGTTGCGCCCGAATCGGTGCGATGTGGTGTTCGAGTAGATCGATGAGCCGGCGCTTGAGCACCATGTCACCCAGCCCGCCGTGCCGGTAGCGCGCTTTGAGCTCGGCGACCGCCATCGCGTCTGCATCGAACGCATCGAGATACGCGAAGACGACGTTGCCTTCCACGCGCCCGGGATCGCTCGCACGCACATGGCCGGGATCGGTGTACATCGTGTTAACCGCCGCGGTGATCTCGTCAGGCGTCGCGCCGAGTGCAATGGCGTTGCCCGCTGACTTGCTGGCTTTGCGTCCATCGACGCCGGGCAGTCGCGGCGTCCTCGAAAGAAGGGCCTCGCATTCCGGCAGCACATCGGCGTTCGCCAATCGATTCACACGACGCACGATCTCGTTCGTCTGCTCAATCATCGGCACCTGGTCGTCGCCGACCGGGACAAGTGTCGCGCGAAACGCCGTTATGTCCGCGGCCTGGCTCACCGGATAGCAGAGAAAACCGGCGGGGATGTCGCGCGCAAAACCGCGCTGTTCGATCTCCGCCTTCACCGTGGGGTTTCGCTCGAGCCGCGCTACGGTGACCAGGTTCATGTACAGCGTCGCGAGGTCGGCGAGCGCCGGCAGCTGCGACTGCAACGCGATCGTCGTGCGGTCTGTATCGATCCCGACCGCGAGATAGTCGAGCGCGACCTCGAGCACATTCGTGGCGACATGCGCCGGCCTGCCCGCGTTGTCGGTCAGTGCCTGCAGGTCGGCGATGAGCAGCGTCTGTCGATGCTCGCCCTGCAGCGCGATGCGTGATCGTAGCGATCCCGCGTAGTGGCCGAGATGCAGCGGACCTGTGGGACGGTCGCCGGTGAGGATGGTGTGAATGACGGACATGATGATCTCTCCAGATATGCATGGAAGATCGCTCCGGCGTCGGCGAATGCAGCAACAAAAAAGGATCGCTCGGCGTGGAGCGATCCCGGATAAACGCAGCTGACGGACGCGCGCTAGTGTGGGGCGNNGGGCCGCTCGAAAGATGCGGCCGCGCCACAGTCCGAGGTGAGCGCTGCGAATGGTCATGTATGAAGTATCGCGACAGCGCCTGCGTTGTGCAACTCCGATGTCATCCTGAGCGGCTGTACTTCTGGCTCAAGCGAGATGGTTCAAGCGCTGGTAGAAAATGCTTTCTCGCTGACCAACGTTGAAAAAGTTATTGCACATACGACGGAAGAGAACGCGGCATCTGTCGCAGTGGCGCGCTCCCGACGGCACGCTCGTCCGAGACCGTAGCTACGTCGTGGAGTTGTTGCTCACCATGATGGGTCCGGACGTCGAAGCGGGCGTGTAGCGCGTCTAGGCGTCGCGCGCCAAGCGTCCGATCCGCACACGCCATACTTCAGGGCCGTCCTCGACTGTCTCCCAACTAAACTCTCCCGCGTTCTCGGCGGCAAACTGGTACCAGAGCGGCTTGGGGTCGTGATCGTTCACGAGCAGATACGAAGTACCCGGCGCCAGCGCGGCGAATGTGTCGAATATGATCTCGTGCCGCACCTTTGGAGTCTCTGCGCGAACGTCGATGATGCGATCTTCTTCTGTAGACATGGTGACAGTAACGTTGTGTCTTAATGTTGAAGCTGACGCGCTTAGAGCTTCTGCTCCAGACGCGCGAGATAGTGCATCGCGCCATTGATGCGCTCGGCGTGTTCGGGATATGGACCCCTCAACAGCGACCAGCCCTCCGCGGCGATGCGCGACGCGTCAGATGGATGACCGGCATTCCCCAACTGCCTGCAGGCTTTCGCCAACACCCGAGTCAACGCGTCCACCAGCGCATCGTTGCTCTCACTCGATGATCCTTCCAATTCGTCCTGCATCTGCTTCTCCAACGGTTGATCGCGCCCCGGCGCAGATGTACCTAACGCATGTATCTGGACGGCGGCGCGCAAGTTGCCCAAGTTTGTGACTATCCCGCTCACCACAGTTGCCACGTGAACATTCTCTACTACGCCCACTCCGGGCTTCGCTATCTCGTTCTGCTCGCAGCTCTCGCTGCTCTGATTGCTCTCGCCTACAGCGTTGCGACCGGTCGCGCGCCGCGTATCGCCCGCAACCTCTCCACGACATTCGCCGGTCTGCTGGATCTCCAGATCGTACTCGGCATCGCACTCGTCATGGGTGGGATCTTCCCCGACGCCGTGACGGGTCACCTCATTCTGATGGTGTTTGCGGCCGTCGTCACGCATGCCGCCTTCCTCATCGGACAACATCTCGCCACCGACCGACGCGAGCTCGGCATGCGACTCGGCGGCATCGTGGTCGCGTTGGCGCTGATCGTCGTGGGAATCATGGCGATCGGCCGAAGCGTTCTGGGCTCCGCGCCGCCGCCGGTCGGATACAGCTACAATAGCGTCCTCCAACGATGAGCTTTAGCTGGAGACCTTCACCAGCTGGCTCGGTCTCGTGGATGTCGATTACACCGTCGTGATTCGTATCCGCGGCCGCCGTCGGACAGATGGAGTTGCGATTGTCCGGAAAGCCGTGGAAGTGTTGCAGATGCATCATGTTTGGCGCATTACCGTCTGAACTGAACACATGGCTCGAGCCTCCTGTGAGTTGTTGTTGCCTGAATCGGGATCGCGCGTGTCCACGAGAGAAGCTATGTCTAGCTGGCCCTGCCAGCGTGATCGGTGTCACATTGTGCGCGAAACAGACGTATGACCGGCATTCGGCATGGTGTGTCGTCCTGGTAGTCATCACCGTATTCCCTTGGATGTCTGGCCCCTGGTCCTTGGCGCGCATTGGCGAGCGTCTTCGGGCGTGAGGCCGCAGCGGAAGCTGCTCTTGGAGATATGGCGCGCCGCACGCCCAAGCCTTCAGGTGAAGCAGTGCGTACCGCAGCGCGCATCAAGGAGCTGGAGCGTGAGATCCTCCGGAAGGACAAGGCGCTGGCCGAAACTGCAGCGCTTCTGGTGTTGAAAAAAAGTCCAGGAGATCTGGGGAACCTCGGAGGACGAGGACGATACCACGGCCGCGAGACGCGGGAAATGATCCTAGCTCTGATCGAGGAGGCCGTCACAGCGGGCGCGCGGCGGAGCTGTTGCTCGGATCTCATGGGCCGTCCAACAAGTTGGCGGGTAACGAACGTCGAGAGATCTTGGAGGTCGTGAACTCTGCTCCGCTCCGCGAGACGTGCTTCATGACCCTATAACGAGCTACCGCTGTCGAGACCTGTACAGCACAACGCAAAACCCCTCTGCCACCAGTCACGATGGCAGAGGGGTTTTGCGTCAACCCTGCAACATCACGATCCGCGCAGATTCGGATTGTTCTGGGTTTCGATATCGGGGAGCGGTGCGCATGTTGTGGGTCCATACGTCTGCCCCTTGTGATTCACCCCAGCCGGGAAGGGAATGTTCTTCCGCAACATGTCGCCGAGACGCTGTCCCTCACTGAACAATTGCCTGCGACGCTCCTCGAGCACGATGGATTCGATATCCGATCCCTCGCTGCCATTGAGCGGTGCCACGCCGGAGGCTGCGCGAACGCGATTGATTGCGTCCTTTGCCTGCTGTCCACCCGCGGCTTCCGCGTAGATCAATTGTGCCTCGGCCCATGACGCGAGCGGAATCGAGGCCGCGCCGCTACCGATGTACTTCCGCTGTTGCCACTGCGGAGTGACGGCGTCGTTTCCAAAGCGGCCTGTGTTCAGGACCGGCACACGTGGATCCGCCACACCGCCAACGGTGAGACTACGGTAATTCGGGCCGACGGATAGATAGTCGTTCCGAACGGTCAGATTGTAGATGCGATTCTCACGTGCAACTGTGGTCTCCGAATACTCCGCCACGCGAACGAAGCCCGCCGGTACGGCCGACGCATCCGCCATGGCCGCCGGCAACAGGCCAAGGTTGAGCTCTGCACGCGCTCGCCCGACGAGCGACATGTTCGTTATCGCTGGATAGCTCGCCGTGCTCGCCAGAGCCAGCGCCGCAGTGAATTTCCCTACCGCGATCCGGAACGTGCTGTCGCGCGTGATGAGTGGTCCGTTGTCCACTGTCATCTGGCACATCCCTTCTCCGAGCAGCAAGTCGGAGTAACCAGCGTAAGCGGTGAGCTCCGCCAACATCTTGGCGCGGTTGGGCACATCAGCGTCGGTGAATGTGGTGATGCGTTTTGCCGCATCCTCGGCCTGGAAGCGAGCCGACTGCAAAGGCGTGTAGAAGCCCAAGGACGTCGTCGCACGGCTTGCCGGACACGTTCCTGGATAAGTCTTGGTATCCACACCGCGCCAACCCCAGGTGTTGGCGTCGACAAAGGAGTTGGATACTTCGTACTCACCCGAGAGCACTCCGGCCGTCGCCACGTACTGTGCGAAGGCGCATTCGAAAGTGCCTAGCGCAGCCGCGTCGAGCGTCGGCGCCAGCGCCGCGGCTGACAGGTCGCTGCTTTTTACAACGCCGGGATTGGTGACGTCGAGTAGGCCGTTGCAAGCAACGCCGGCTGCGAGACTGAGTGCCAGAGTCGTCGTCGCAACGCCGCGACTGAACGGGTTTTTCCTGCTGCCGTTTGAGCTGTGATATTGCATCGTAGAATTCCCGTAACGTTAGAAGGAGAGCCGCAGCGTGGCAGTGAAGCTGGCCGCTGCGGGTAGGATTGTCTGATAGCCCTGCGACAGCTGACCAGCTGCGCGAGTTTCTGGATCCCATACATGTTGATTCGCGACGGGTACGTACACTTCGCCATCGCGCGATGTGTTGAAGCCCTGCGCGCCGGTCCATAGCATCATCACGTTCCGCATCGCAAGGCTGATCGAACCACCGTTTGCACCAACGCGACCGGCGAAACGGTTCGGCAGGGAGTACGTCGCCGATAGTTCGCGTAGACGTACGAAGCTGGCGAGGTAGGTGCCGGTTGCATCATTCTCAATGCCGCGATATTCCTGCAGGATCGGATCGTTGCGATTGATCACGGCCTTCGAAAGGCCGAGGTTGTGCAGCGCGCGAATCTCGGTGTCTGACTGATAGTCTCCGCCATTTCCGTCGGCAGATGCAAACAGGCGCAGCCTCTTGAACAAGGTAACGGTAGTGTTCACACCCAACTGCCAGAGCGGCTGCGAGGCACCCCAGCGCACGCGTGGTGCCTGCGAGCACGGCACAGCCTTGCCACCCATCTCGAGACCATCCTTGCCCTTACCACCATCGCACAGCGCCGACGTGACGAAGCCGGCGGAATCGATGGTCGCAGAGAGAACCTTATACATGAAGATGTCGCCGATGCCAAAGCCGACGCGATTCTGCGCCTGGCCGCCTGCGACGGTGATGAACGGTATACCGCCCATGTCCTCGATGAGATTCCCGTTCTTGGAAAGCGAAGTCCCCACTTCCCACGCGAATTTGTCACGAGTGATAAGCCGCGTATTGACCGCAAGCTCGTTGCCCCAGCCAGTAACGCGACCGATGTTGACGACCTGAAATCCGGGAAAGCCGGTCGACGGTGGGATCGGCGAATTCACGATCGCGTCCGTGATGGTGCGATGATAGTGCGTGTAGCTGATGTCAGTGCTGCCGCGCAATATGGTGCTCTCGAAGCCCATTTCAAGCTCCTTGCTGAGCTCCGGCTTCAACGCGGGGTTTCCGAACGCGCTCGGAATGAGGCCCGGCTGATCCGCGTACCCGACCGTTGGCGCATATAGCTGCGATGCGTCGAAGGCGCCGGGCTGTGTGCCAGACGCGCCGTACGCGGCACGCACGCGCAGACTGTTTACACCCGGTACATGGAACCACGGCTCCTCACCAACCACCCATGATCCGCTGAACTTCGGATAGTAAACTGCCTTGAACTGCTTACCGAAGGCGCTGTTGTCGTCGCCGCGAAGCGCAGCGGTCAGGAAGACGCGATTGCGCCATGCAATTTCCTGCTGGCCGAAAACACCGACCGTCGCATTCGCTGTGTACGTCTCGCCGCCGGTCCGCGTAGTACCGCCGCTGACAGTCGTGATCGGAATCGCAGGGAAGTTAGATCCTGTCGCGGTGATCGTGTTCAAATCCTGATGGTAGTACTGCAGTCCGACGGTGCTCGTGAAGTCGAAGTTGTCACCCCGATGGAACTTCGCCGAACCGGAATAATCGAGCGTGATGAAGTTGTGCAGACCGCGCGCAACTGACTTGGAACCAAGCCCGTTGTTGCCGAGAAAGTCGAGGCTGCCCTTCGGCTGCCGCGGATAAAGCACCCAATCATTCTCCGTGCTCGCATCGAGTCCGGTAACCAGTCTGTTGGTGAACCAGGAAATCGGAGTGTAGTTCACGGTGAGACTCGTTGTCGTCCGATCGACATCTGCGTGGCTCTCGACGGTCGACCATTCTTCCGGTGGCGAGGTGTTGAAGCCGCGCTGGCCCTTGTCGATCGTGAGCGGGTTTCCCCAGATCAGGTTGCTGAACGGATCGATGTCGATCGCGCCCTGTGCCAGCCGCGTGCGGTTTCGCAGGTAGCCCACGTTGGTCGTGATCTTGAGCTTGTTGCTGACGAGCAGATCTAGATTCGCGCGCGCGCCGAGCTTCGTCGCGATGTTCCAGGGCACGACGCCGACGTCATTGTCGTAGTTCATCGACGTGAAGTATCTGGCCGCATCCGAGCCACCGGCCACACTCAGGGCTGTCCCCTTAAGTGCTCCGTTCTGAAAAATCGGTCCGTTGCCAGACTCTGCTTCATGCTTGTAGAGATTGACACTGTCGAGCAATCCTGTAGCAGGATCCTTGGAAAACAGCATGCCGGATCGTCCCGTTGGATTCGCCAGCCAATTCGTTCCTAGCCGCTGGCTGAAGTTCCACGAAGGCTTGCCGGATTTACCGCGCTTCGTAATGATCTGGATCACTCCGTTCGAGGCCTCGGTACCGTACAGCGTTCCTGCCGCCGGCCCCTTGATCACCTCTATGCTCTCGATGTCTTCAGGATTGATGTCATCCAGTGCACTCGTGCCAAGACCACCACGCTGAGTCGGCCCACGACTCGCGGTGGCGTCCATGCGCACACCGTCGATATAGATGAGCGGCTCGTTAGTCAGCGACAGGCTGCTGACACCACGCACACGGATCTGCGCGCCGGTACCTACCTGGCCCGACGATGGCAGTACCATGAGTCCTGGTGTGCGACCTTCAATCAGCTGACCAACAGTAGTGACAGGCGCGATGGCGACAATGTCGGTCGCCTTGATGCTCTCGATCACGTTGCCGACTGCGCGTCGCTGCGTCGCTCCAGCGGTACCTGTTACAACGACCTGATCGAGCAGCGCCGTCTGGTGCAGCAGTGCGAAATTAACCGTCGCGACCTCACCGGCGGTCACGGTTACTTGCATCACCGCCGGCTGGAAGCCGAGCAGACGTGCACGCACTGTCACGGCGCCAGGTGCAACGCCAGTAATTGTGAACCGCCCGTTCGGTTCAGTCCGCGCGCCGCGCAGAGCCGATCCCGACTGGACGCCTTGCGGGCCGGCCGAAATCTGGACTGATGATATTGGCGCGCGCCCTGCTGAATCAACGACAATTCCCGTGATGGTTGCGGTGCCCGGTGCCTGCGCGCCGGCTTGCCCCTCGGCGACAACCGAACCTGTGAACGATAGCAACGCAAACAGTAGCCAGCGGCTACGGAACCTATTTGACATCAACCCTCCTTGTGGCGGTGTGAGAAAACCAGCGGTTGTACCACGCGATACTGCGATCGATGAAATCGATGACGTGCTTCGTCTCGCGCACCCCGTGCCCTTCGCGCGGGTAGCGAATCATGATCACGGGTACTCCAACATCCTTCAGAGCTATGTAGAACTGCTCAGCTTCGGCGATCGGCACGTCGTTGTCATTTTCGCCGTGCACCAGCATCACGGGCGTCTTAACGCGTGATACGTATCGCAGCGCACTCCGAGCCCACAGAGTGTCCATGAGTGCGCCCTCGTGAGGGTACGCACCAAACTCCACGGCGAGATAGTCGTGGTAGTAAGACATGTAGTTGAAGCTCACGAGATTGGAGATGCCGGCTGTGGGAATAGCCGCAGCGAACCGATTTGTACGCGTGACAAGCCAGTCGGCAAGCTGGCCGCCGTAGCTTGTTCCTTCCACTCCGAGCCGCGTCGAATCGAGCCACGAGTACCGCGCAAGCGCAGCGTCGACACCAGCCAACACATCCTCGGCTTCGCGACCATCCTGATCCTTGAAGATCGCGTCGGCGAAATGCTGTCCGTAACCGGTCGATCCGCGGTAGTTCACCATCAACGATGCCATGCCCTGCGCCGCGTACACCTGCGCCTTGTCGTTGAATGCCGCTCCCTGCGCACCGTGCGGTCCACCGTGGATTGCCACAATCAACGGATGCCGTGACGTGCTCGTGCGATCCAACGGCATCGTCATGTACGCTTCGACATCCAGCCCGTCGCGCGACTTGAACGAGAAGTGTTCAACTGGTGCGATACGACGCGCGGCGAGTAGCGTGCTATTGAGCCGGATGATGTCGTGCGCGACACCTCCCGCCGTCATCTCGCGAAGGGTCGCCGGCTCTGTTGGCGACGCGAAGGCGTACACCACTCCGCCATCCGGCGTAAGCGACCAGGATCCGATCTGGCCTTCATCGCCGACAACTGCACTCGGTGAGCCGCCATCAACGGGAACACGATAGAGTTTCGCGTCGCCGTGTACCTGCACCACGGTGTAGAGAGCCGTGCCATCGCGAGACCACCGTGGTGCGCGCTGGCGGTTGTCGACAGACGCACCCACCTCTTTGCGATTCGACCCGTCGGCGTTCATGACCCAGACGTGTGTGTCTTCCATCGTCGTTTCGGACGACGTCAGCGACCGCTTGGTACCGAGGTACGCGATCCGGCGTCCGTCGGGCGACCACACTGGCTGATACTCTGGCGAAGCGGTTCGTGTAATCTGGCGCTGTGCACCGGACGTCACGCTTACGGCAAATACGTCGTAATTGAAGACACGGTCAGGATCAGCGCCGTGATTCGACACGAACATGATTTCAGCGCCCGAAGGAGACCACTCGATACTGTGCTCGTAGTAGTCGCCCGTCGTGAGCTGAGTCACGTGCCGCGTCGCCATATCGGCAACGAAGATGTGCAGACGGCGATTGTCGTTGAATCGGGTCAGCCCTTCACTCGCCGTCGGCTTGTACGAGTACCGCGTGATGACCATTGGGTCGCCATTCGCGTCGATTTCGGGCCCCGGTGTACTCGAGATGAATGCGAGACGCTTTCCGTCCGGCGACCAGGCGATGCGCTCGCCGACGGAGGGAAGCACGTGGTTAGTACCGCGCACGGCAGCGATGAAGCGAAGCTGACTGCCATCGGCATTTGCCACCGCGATGCCGCTGCTGTCGTTAACACGCCCAAAAAAGGCAATCGACCGTCCGTCAGGCGACCAGCGAGGGCTTGACGCTCCAGTCGCATCGGTGCCGAGTCGTGACTGCGTCTGTGCAGCAAGATCGCGAATCCAGGTTTCCGTACTTGGGCGACCGGGCGTATCGTGACGCGTCACCGCGTACGCCACGTGCCGGCCATCTGGCGAAAGCTGGACATCTCCCAGACCACGCAACGTGTAGAGATCAGCGCTGGCCAGTCCAGGAGCGTGTTGGGCGGCGAGTGATGCAGTCGCGACCGCGACCAGAAAGGCCGCGACTGCGATTGGTCGAGCGGTGAGATTCATGTCGTCAGCGACGCTGAAAACGGACACGTCGTTGGATAT
>PLEG01000409.1 GCA_003136975.1 Gemmatimonadota bacterium
AGCGTAACCATGGTGCATGTGTGACTGCGGGCCCCGCTGACCAAAGCCGTCCCACCTTATCCGGGCTCTTCCCATGCTACTTCTCGATCCGTACCGCCTCGGCGCGATAACCCTCACCAACCGCATGGTGATGGCTCCCCTCACTCGGAACCGGGCTCCCGGCGGGACGCCCAACCCGTTGATGGTTGAGTATTACACACAGCGCGCGACGGCTGGTCTAATCATCACTGAAGGAACCCAGGTCGGGCCCCTCGGACAGGGTTATCAGGATACGCCCGGCATCTATACCGACGCCCAGCGCGATGGATGGCGGCTGGTCACAGACGCCGTGCATCATGCCGGCGGGCACATCTTCGCGCAGCTCTGGCACGTTGGACGCGTGTCACACTCTTTCTATCACGGCAAGCAGCCCGTGGCGCCGTCGGCGATTGTGCCGAACGGTAAGGCGTACACCCCCGACGGGATGAAGCCGTACGAGACACCACACGCACTCACCGCCGAGGAGATCACGCGCGTCGTCGCGGAGTTCCACCGCGGCGCTCAGGTCGCGCACGAAGCCGGCTTTGATGGCGTGGAGATTCACGGCGCGAACGGATACCTCATCGATCAGTTCTTACAGACCGGAGCGAACCAGCGCACCGATGAGTACGGTGTCACGCCTGCGCGGCGCACTCGCTTTCTGCTCGAGGTCGTGAAGGCGGTTACATCCGTATGGCCAAGTGAGCGTGTCGGCGTTCGGGTATCACCGGCAGGCGGATCCAACGGTATCCATGACGCCGATCCGGTCGAGACATTCACTCACGTCGCGCGAGAGCTCGACGGACACGGGCTCGCGTACATGCACGTGATCGAAGCAGCCGTTGGAACTGACGGTCCGGACGAGCGGCAGGTCTGTTCCACCGCGCTGGTGCGCGAGAGTTATCACGGCACCGTGATCACCGCGGGCGGCTACACACCCGAAACAGCGGAGCGCGCGCTTGAGAAGGGGACGGCAGATCTTGTTGCGTTCGGGCGGCTTTTTATCGCTAACCCTGACTTCGTCGAGCGCGTACGACTGGGTGCGCAGCTCAACGAGCCGGACCAGCCGACGTTTTACGCGCCCGGACCACACGGCTACGTGGACTATCCCACGATGAGCGTTTCAGGCGCCAATCCTGAGCCACGCGTAGCATAGCGGTCATCGCCTCTCGCTCCTATCATTTCGACGGCGAGTCGGTACATTCGGTCGCAGCGCGAATACCATCGTCCTGTGCGACTGCTGCTTCGTGCGGCGCGATGCTCCGAAGTCATCCAATGTCTCCAAGAGGGCGAGATGCTGAAGATTCCCGGACTGCTCCTGTTGCTAGCGCCTCTTGCGACAGTCGGCGCTCAAACGCGAGGCACCGTCAACGAGTCGAGGATGATCAGCCAGAAGGACGGTGCTAAACCTGATACTATGGTGATGCGCACCACCTCGGTTGGTGCTCGCACGCGCGTGGATGTCACGGGACCCGGAACGCTCGTTGAGCCCTGGCGAAGCATGGGCAAGACAAGCATCATGATCGTGACTGACAGTGGAACCGCAGTGACCTACGTTGACTCAGCCCGAAAGAGCTACTGGACGATGAACACACGCTCCATGTTCAATATCATCCAACGGACGACAGGTTTAACGATGCAGCCTGTCGAAGGGGGTGAACGTCCTACGCTCGATAGTGTGGGTGATGGTGGCGCAGTTGCGGGATACCAGACGATTCACTTCCGCGGGCATTCAACCACTCGCATGACGATGAATGTGTTGGGAGAGCCAACAACCTGGACCGACGTCCGAACCACGGACTATTATGTCGCCGCTGCCCTTCCATCCGATTCGCTTGAGATGAGCGCGCCATCCAGCCCGAAACCGCCGCGTGATGTCGCGACCATGGCGCTCTCAGACGAAATGAAAGAGATGGCTGCACAAAGACGGGCGACAATGATGCGGATGACGAAGCTCGGTGCTACGGTGAAGACCGTCACCGATTCCAGAATGACCACTACCGGCGGCGCAAGAAGCCAGATCCAAACGACAGAGCTCTTGAGTCATCGGACGATGTTGGTGCCGGACTCAACATTCGTGGTCCCCGTAGGTTACACGAAGACGTTCCCGGGTTTCACCCCAACGCCGTAGTTCTACGAGCGCGACAGGGCCGCGTTGATCCGCTGCCAACATTGTCACGTTACGATCTCTTCCCCAACAAGGAGCCGCATGCGCATCGCGTTGTTCAAGAGTCTCACGCTCGCTATCGTTCTCGCCGCGTGGCCCGTGAGAGCCAACGCTCAGGTTTTCAATCATGATTCCGTTCACGTTGCGGCCGCAGAAGCTCCCGATACCGCTCGACGGAACCTTGTCCTCGTCAACCCATTCGGAGTCGTCTTCGACGTCTACAGTCTTGAATATGAGCACGTGATGTCGAAGGGCACGAGCATCGGACTGGCAAGCACGTATTACAAGCCTAGCGATTACACATATTTCACGAGCGAAGTCAAGCTACGATACTATCCGTCAGATCACGCACCGGATGGGCTTTCCGTTGCTCTTTCCGGAGGCGTGACGCACGAAACGACCGACCTTATCTGCTTCGATGTCTGTAACGCTACTGCGACCAACCGTCCGACACTCGGCTTTGATCTTGATTACAACTGGCTGCTCGGCCCATCACGCCGTTTCACGATCGGGACGGGAATCGGAGCAAAGCGCCTTTTCGGAAGCAAGACATATTCTTCCATCGACGGAATTCCCACCGCGCGCATCGCAATCGGCGCCGCGTTTTGAGTGTGCAGCGACTTTGAGTGCGCCGATGAGTCCTTGCTCGCTCGCCAGCGCGCATGTTGCGCGACGAATCTCGACGACTTGAAGCCGCCCAGCTAAGCGCGTTGATCAAATCCGAGTTGTACTTCGGATTCTTCTGCATTCGATGGGCGGCATCAAGAAAGGCAAGCCCGGTCCGCCCGGTGCTTGACTTGCCACTTGCTCATGGCGTCGGGACGCCGCATACTCCAGTGGCCGCGATTGACGTTCCTATCCACCAAGTGGCGCTTCGGATTGCGATAGGATGTTGGACTCTCACGCGCTGTCTAAGCAACGATGAAGATCCTCGTGACTGGCGCTACCGGGTACGTCGGGGGCCGCCTNNAGCGGGTCGACGTCCGCCGAGGGGACGCACTCGATGCGGGAAGCCTCCTGCCGGTGATGGAGGGGATGGACGTTGCGTACTACCTCATCCACTCGATGACCCGGGGCGAGGGAAGATTCGAGGAGCGCGATCGCGTGGCCGCTGAGCATTTCGGCATGGCCGCGAGCGCTGCCGGTGTGCGTCGCATCATCTACCTCGGCGGACTTGGCAACGCCGACGAGGTGCTCTCCCCGCATCTCGCGTCACGGCATGAAGTCGGCCAAATCTTGCGATCGTCCGGCGTGCCGGTCACGGAGTTTCGCGCCGCCGTGATTGTAGGTGCAGGGAGCATCTCGTTCGAGATCATTCGGTACCTCACCGAGGGGCTTCCCGTGATGTTCACGCCGCGATGGATGGAGACGCGCTGCCAGCCGATCGCGATCGCGAACGTGCTCGACTATCTGACGCTTGCGCTGCAGAAGCCGAAATCTGTGGGGCGCACGCTGGAGATCGGCGGTCCCGACGTGTTGTCCTACCGCGAGATGATGATGGGCTACGCATCGGCGCGAAAACTCCGGCGAATTCTGGTGCCGCTCCCTGTGCTGACGCCGCGACTGTCGTCGCTGTTCCTGCACATGATCACCCCGATCCCTACGACTATTTCACGCGCGCTCATAGAAGGCATGCGCAACGAAGTCGTTGTACACGATCACGCGGCAGAAGAGTTATTCGAGGTGGCACTCATTCCATACCGCGAGGCAGTTCGGCGCGCGCTTGAGCGCATTCAAGCGGGCGCAGTCGAGACCTACTGGAGCGGTGCACGGGTTGGACTCCATGCGGGCGTCACGCTCAAGGTGACCGAAGGCATGATTCTCGACGAACGCTGCGTCGAATCGGCAGCCAGCGCCGCGGCCCTGTTCGCGACCTTCTCCGGGATCGGTGGTGAACGAGGCTGGTTCTACGGTGAATGGGGATGGAAGTTGCGCGGGGCGATGGATCGGCTTGTGGGAGGCGTCGGATTGCGACGCGGCCGACGCAACCCCGACGAATTGCGTCCTGGCGACGCGCTCGACTTCTGGCGAGTGGAGGCAGTTGACCCGGGACGCCTCATCCGCCTGCGCGCCGAAATGAAAGTCCCGGGCCGTGCGTGGCTGCAATTCGAAGCGTCGAACATTCCCGGAGGCGGCGCGCTACTCGTGCAGACGGCGTTCTTCGAGCCGCACGGCTTTCTCGGTCTGGCCTATTGGTATCTGCTCTACCCCATCCACGAACTGTTCTTCGCCGGGATGTCGCGCGCAATCACGCGCCGTGCGGAACGCTTCGGCGCAAAACCGCCGCACTCGTAGTTAAACGCGTCCGCGGTAATGCGCCATCGATGTCCAGCGATGAACACAAACTTCAAGTGCCCCCGGCGTGACTCGAACACGCGGCCAACAGTTTAGGAAACTGCTCCCGCAAACATAGGCCATTCTAAGCGTGCCACTGCCTGGGACACCGACACCTAGTTAAATCCTTATGGCGCCATTGGTTAGATATCTCTGGCGGGTGTCGATTAAGCGAATCCAGGCGAGTATTGCGAGTACCAACCGACACCCGAACCGACACCCAGGCCAAGGCCCATCGACCCGTACCGTGGGTCATGACTCCAGACGACCTGCCGGATGATGCACCGGATGGCGTGCCGGATTCACCTGAGGCCGCTGAAGCACCAGAACTCGAGCCGTTCGAGCTGCCGCTCCTCTCGCAAAATGCGATAGATCGTGGACTCTGACGCCAGTACATGCCTTCATCTGCCAGGCGCGGCACGATCTGATTGGGCGATAGATCGCGGAATGGAGCAGAGTAGCCGATGGGCACTCCTTGCTATCATTATCGTCGTCCGTTGGTCACGTGCGCGTCGGCTGCCTCACGCTGTGCGCTCACGAATCGCACTAGCTGGTGGCCTGCGCCGAGTATGTGTTGCCGTATGAGGGAAGAGGCCAGTTTCACGTCGTGTGCAATCACTGCCGCCAGGATACCACGGTGTTCATCAATTGCGCGCGACTCACCGTGTGTGAGTATCAGTTGCAAACGCTGGTACCGATCGCTCTGCTGGTGCAGCCGCTGGATTATCGCCATGGTGAATGGACGGTTGGCCGGAGCGTACAGCGCCGAGTGAAACTCCCAGTTCAGCTTGCCCCACTCACCGACCTCTTCGGAACGGAAAGCGGCTTCGTATGCTTTCAGGATCTTCTTCGCCCGCGAAATATCCTCGGCGGTAGTCTTCGCGACAGAGCGACGAACCAGATCACTCTCAATATGCGCGCGCAGTTCGAATAGCTCGTCAATCTCATCTACGGAGAGCGAGGAGACCACGGCACCGCGATGCGGATTGAATACAACCAGCCCCTCAGCTTCGAGTTGGCGCAGTGCTTCTCGAACCGGGATGCGGCTCACACCTAACTCGGTGGCGAGTGCGTCCTGCCTTAGTGGCGAATCGTCAGTGTAGACACCGCGCAGAATTCGCTCGCGCAGAGCCTCCGTTGCCTGATGCGTGACGGTTTGGCGCGTAATGGGAAGCAGCGTCATGTCTTCTTCGGCAGAATGAGAACTGCCGGCTTTCAACGACGATCCAATGGAGCGGCCCATTTGTGGTATTCTCCGGAACGGGAAATGGCACATGGACGCATGCGATACGCAGAGATAAGCCGGCGTGCTGCCACACGCCAACGGTTTTGTACTATTGGATACAATATCCTATAGGAACTTGTTCACCAAGTGGTCGTCCGGTACGGGGAGAAGCGAGCTCGCTGTCGACTGGCCGTCGGCTGGTCGGATTCACAGGTAACCTCAATAATTCGTAACGATAGCAGGTCAATCCTTCTTCTCCTGCCGTGCCTTGAGCATCCTGTTGCGCTGATCGTTCCACTTCTCAACGAGGCGTCGTAGCTCCACAATTGGCTGCTCGCTGTCATCTACTTGGAGGCGGAGAACTTGGTCGTTGTGGAGCCACACGCCGGCATCCTTCTTCACGATGACCATCGCAGCTGACTGCATCCCACGTTTATCACCGCCAGCCTTTTGGCCCGCCTCCAGCGCCGCAAGCAGGCGAAGCGACAGGTGACCCTTCGCACCCTCAAACGCCTCCACCATCGCGTTCACGACTTCAGGGCTCGCAAGGATGTTCCCCTGAGCCGTGCAGTATTTCCCCTGCTTGTCCCCGGCCCAGGCTTCAGCCTTGGGGCCAGTATATGCCGCGACGTTCCCGCTTGCATCCATAACCGCAAATTGGCGCCCGTACTTCGACCACCTTTCCGGCTGGGGATCGGGGTCGCGGTCCCATACAGTTTTAACCACGTTCGCGGGCTTCATGCCCTGCCGCAGGAGATCAAGGGCTTGCCGACCATAGCTCACGTCCACAATTGCTTGGGTGGCAACTACGCCAACGTCCGCCTCTGCCCACAGCACGCCGTTTCCTACGGAGAAGACGCGTGATTGCACCGCACCACCCTCCTCGCCAGTCTCAGGATCGTAGCCAAGGATTGAGAACGTCCCCACCGGCGCCCACGGTAAACCTCGGTCCAGCGACTTCTGGAGGTAGTCCGGCTGTTGCGCGATCGCAGACGCTGGCGCTAGGCACGCCACGCCGACAATTACGACGGTAAGAGCGATGATTCGACAAAAAACTCGGCTAGATGTCATAGTCCCGTCTGTACGAGGAGAGTGAGCGGCACTGCACGTGCCCACCCGTGAATTGAATGTCCTGGGCTTAGCGGTCGCTGCTCGTAGCCGCAAGGACACTCTGGTTCCAGGCTGGCGGCTCAATACCCAAAATGTTATGAACAAAGAAGTCGAAACGCTTCCGCTCGCCGTACGCGCCACCGGCCGTGTGGTCGGCACCGGGGATGACCAGCAAGTCGAACGTCTTATTTGCCTTGATTAGTGCGTTGACTACCTGCATCGTCGACGCCGGGTCGACATTGGTGTCCATCTCCCCGACCGTCAGTAGTAACCGTCCCTGCAGTCGATACGCATTGTCGACGTTGGATGACGCGGCGTACTGCGGGCCGATTGGCCAGCCCATCCACTGTTCGTTCCACCAGATCTTGTCCATCCGGTTGTCCTGAGATCCCGAGTGCGACACAGCGACCTTGTAGAACTCCGGATGGAACAACAGTGCGCCGAGCGCGTTCTGACCGCCGGCCGAGAGCCCATAGATGCCCACATTACTGATGTCATACGATGAATACTTTGCCGCCACCGCTTTGTGCCAAAGAATGCGATCCTCGAATCCTGCGTCTTTCAGGTTCTTCCACGCGACGTCGTTGAACGCCTTCGAGCGATTCGACGTCCCCATTCCATCTATCTCCACAACAATGAAGCCGAGTTCCGCGAGGTTCTGCATCTCTCCTATTTTCTGGAGCGACGAATCCGCTAACGAAAACGACTTCGGGACAAAGGATCCATGCGGTCCCGCATATATACTCTCGATCACAGGATACTTCCGCGACGGATCGAAATGCATTGGGCGGACGATGATCCCCAAAATATCAGTCTTGGCGTCGCGCCCCTTCGCGGTGAACACCTCAGGCGGTCGCCACCCGGCGGCGGTAAGCGCATCATAATTTCCTCGCGCGATCTCGGTCAATACCGCACCATCGCTCGCACGGCGAAGCTGAGATATGGGAGCGAGATTCACGCGCGACCATGTATCGACGTAATAAGTGTGATCCGCCGAATAGGTCACTGTGTGGTTGCCGTCTGCCTGTGTGAGCGCGACGAGCCCTGACCCATCGAAACCGACCCGATAGTAATGAACGAAGTACGGGTCTTGTTTGGGATTCATACCACTCGCGTGAAACCAGATCTGGCGCTTGGTCGTGTCGACCCAGTCCACGCCGCGCACAATCCAGTCACCGGTCGTCACCCGGTTCTGCACATGTCCGTTTGCACCGTCGTAGAGATAGAGATGGTTCCAGCCGTCCCGCTCCGACATCCAGATGATCTCCTTACCATCTGCAACGTCGTACCGGAAGTGCTTCTGCGAGTAGTTCACAAAAGTCGGCATGCGCTCATCGATCAGTGAACGTGTGCGCCCGGTGACCGCGTCAATCTCGATCACACGGTAGACCTGGTGGCCGCGCTGGTTATACTCGAATGTCAGCGCCCGCCCATCGTGACGCCATACAAGTGGCGTAACGCTATATGCATTCGGGAACAGGGAATCATCGACTGTTATCTCGCGCCTGGAAGATACGTCGAATATTACAGGCGCCCGATCATCCAACACGTCACCCGGCTTCGCGTATGAGAATGATCGTTCCTTTGGCTGAAGCTGATCCGTGGGCGATGACTCGATCACATGAACGACGCGGTGGTACCCCGGTATCACGCGGTACACTGCAAGTCTCTTTGAATCGCGTGACCAGACAATCGAACGAAGGTCGTAATAGTTTCCTTCGGAGCCGTCGGTGCTAAGGATTGTGAGTCGACTCTCGCCAACATTACGCACAGCTACGTTGTAATTCTGGATCACCGCCTCTTGCTTCCCATCGGGAGAAGTGCGCGGCCGGTTGTCTATCGGCCGGGGCGGCGCCCAAGCACGCGGTCCCACCCAACTGGCCGGCATCACTCCGGGGCTAATGCACGTATAGGCGGCTAAGTCGCAGTGCCAGATGGTATCGTGCACGACGAACTCAAGCACGCGCCCGTGGTCAGCGAGGCCGATCGAGTCGAACGGAAGTTTGTGTGGAGCGTACTGGTGATGCGCTGCGGCCGAAAACGCCGTAGCAAGGCGGACATGATCGAACGCCGGCTGCCGTTGCCGAGACTCCGCGTCAACGATGATAAACTCGTGGCCATCACCTGCAAGCCTACGATACCAAAAACGGTGTCCTTCCGCAATCCAAGTAGGATGCTCCGGAACACCGGCGTCATAGGCTTCGATCAGTGCACGGATGCGAGTGCCGCGCTGGTAGTCAGCAAGAGTGCCCTGGGAGAACGCTGGCGTCGAAACGAATGCAAGCAGAAGTAGTGCAAGACCACAGCATATCGTCAGCATCCGGCTGGACGACGCCTGGCACATCAACGGACCCTCTGCCAACTCTCCGAATGTGCAATGACGCGAACGCGCGGAGACAACCTGAAGATGCGCACGGCAACGCGTGATGCTGGCCGCTCGTTGCAGGTCGGAGTCGCCGACCCGCAACAGAGTGACCACCGATATAGACCCTTGTGGAAGCGCAAGATGTGCCCTGGCGCTCACGGAGCGGAGCATGCGGCCGGATCGTTCCAGTTTCGCGTGGGGTCGTTCGGAACCTTGGTGTTAGTCTGGCGGGATGCAGTGCTATACATGAGACGCCCTGGAACCGCCGGCATTCCGCTTGATGGTGTGAGCGCCGGCAAGCACGTACGCTTGTAGTCATTCCACGCCTCAATGTTCTGGAAGAGTACGAGGTATTTCTCGTTCATGACTGCAGCCAACGTCACGGGTCCGGTGACTGGCGCCAACGCAAGGGGAGAATGCCATGACACGCCCGTGAGAGCCCAGGCTGAGCGCTCTTTATTCAACGTGTCGAGTGCGGCTGAAGCAGCCCCAGTCTGAAAAAGCGCCTCGGCCTTGATAAGCAGATTTTCGTTGTATGTCACGAGAGGCTGGCCATAATCGGGTGCGAGGCGCTTCGCGCTCACCTGCCCCATCCACGACGCGAGCGACTGGGCCGGAGCGGCTCCCGCGATCGCAGTTGTCCCCGTCCCCTTCTGGTAATACTCACTCAGGCGTGGGTCATTCGTATTAGTGAGCAGATCTACCCCAAACTTCCCCGCAGCAATGAGTCCCTTGCGGTTGCTGTTGAGGATGAATTGGAACCAGTCATTCTGCTGATTTGCAGTCGCTGTCTGAACGGTGATGTAGTCGCCGCTATTACTGGCGATACCTTGGTTAGCCTCCGCAAGCGCTTTCGCATAATTAGTCGGATCGCGCTCCGCCAAGTGAAGATAGAAGCGTGCACTGAGTGTGTGAGCTAGAGCGATCCACTTCTGCTGATCGCCTTTGTAGACGAGATCCGAAACGCCAGGTCCATTGCCACCAGCCTGCAGATTAGTGACAGCTTGTCCCAGCAGCGATAGCACTGCGGCGTACACATCTTGCTGCTTATCGTACACAGGTTGGGGGAAGGAATCCGGCTTCGCTGCTTGCGAGTACGGCACGTCGCCCCAAATATCCGCGGAGGTACCGGTCTGCCAAGCTTCAATCACCTGGGCGATCCCTAATGTAAGCTTATCGCCTGTTGCAGTTGACTGACCTTCAATTGTGCGGAGGTCAATTAGGCCACCTCCAGCATATGCGAACGATAGATCACCGCCTGCAGTGCCGGCGTCTATGACATATGAGTCGTATGTCTGATACTGCAGAGATGTCCCGGCCATCTGCTGCGTCCACATCGACACGATGCGGGCAAGGTTCCCGTTCAACCGCTGCCACAGGTTAGCCTGTGCGGCCACCAACAGTTGCTGAGGTGACGCAGTGGTCGGGGCTGTGGGACTCGTGATGCAGTCCGCACACTTCAAGTAGTTATTGTCGCTGCATGCGTTGATAAATAGCATGGGCATAGCCGCCAACAGGGCAGCCTTGGCATATCGCTTCACGATGCTCTCCTTTGCGTTAGCGGTTTAGTGAGATCGAGAACAAGATCGATCGTGTCTGTGGCAGGTTGTAGAAGTCGTAGCCCTGCACGAGTGCGAATGCACCTGCGAGGTTGGTTTCCGGATCCACACCTGAGTAATCAGTCCAGGTATGCAGGTTACGCCCCGCAACACGCAAGTCCAGACTCGTGAACCCGCTGCGGCGAACCCATGGTGCCGCCACCGAATACGAGACTGATATCTCGCGCAGTTTGGTGTATGTCGCGTCTTCTATGAATGGCTGCGCAATCCCCGAGTAGATGCTACCCAGACCGGTGTACCAATTCTCACCTATGGGGACCGCCTTGCCGGCGCCGGGCCCGACCACAGGACCTGGATTCCAGCCAGCCGAGCCGAACACTCGCTCGTTGCCGCTGCAGCTAAACGCTCCTCCCCCCGCGTCTACGCACGTCGCGCGCGTCGCCACGTCGGCATGCGTACCGTAGTTGTAGAGCGAGCCGCGCGTCGCGTTCACAACCTGGCCGCCCTGCTTGTGATCAAGAATTGCGGAGAATTGCCAGTTACGGAAACGGACACCCGTGTGTATGCCACCAGTCCATTGCGGATTCGGATCACCAATCACCCGGTTCACCGGATCCTTTACAGGGAAGCCGTTCGCGCCGATGTACAGCGCCCCCTGCGGAGCTCCAGCACATGCGGCTGCCACTCCCGGATACTGACCATCGAGTTGGGCAGTAGGGCTAACGCCGCAGCGGACGAAACCAAGACCGCGGAACGCGAAGGTTCCGCCCACGGTAGCGGACGGCACTGCCTCGTTGAAGGTACCGCCGCCAGCGCTAATGAACTGTGCGCCGTTGAGGCTGAGTACACGCGTCTCGTTCTGCGCCCACTGGAGTCCGATATCCCACCCGAAGTTCTCGCGCGTAATCGGGCGAATATTAAACGTCGTCTCCCACCCATTGTTGCGAATGCTAGCGCCGTTGAGTAGTTGCGACGTGAATCCCGTCTCAGGTGCGCGTGGTGCCTGGAGGATCACGTCGACCGAGTTGTTACGATAGTACGTGACACTGGCATCGGCCATCTGATTAAAGAAGCCGAGATCGAGGCCAGTCTCAAATTCTTTCTGCCGCTCAGGCTTGAGGTTGCTGTTCCCGCGTGCGCCTGATGTGAAAAGTCCGCCAACCGTCCCCTGCCCTGCCGCTAGCGCATCACCCCAACTGCTCGCAAAATTGCCGCTGCTGAGGAGAGTGAGCGTCGAGTACACGTTGGGCTCCTTGCCTGTCTCACCATAGGCAGCACGCAGCTTACTGTAACTGAGCAACCCTTTGTGCTCCGTGTTTCCAAGGAAGTTCGTCACGTCCCACGCTGCACTCGCCTTGGGATACCATGCTCTCGGGTTGGATTGACCAAACGTCGAGAAACCGTCGTTGCGGAGCGCCGCCGTGAGGTAGAGTTGATTGAACAGATCCGTTGTCGCCTGACCAAAATATGATTCTGTGTGGATCGTGTAATTCGACTCGATAACACGCTGAGTGACAGTGTTGTTCATCGAGAATGGCGTCGGGGCTATAAGGTTGTTGCCAGTCTGCGCACTCTCATTTGCACGACGGCTGTTGAGGTTCTGCCCCAAAGTGAGGGTGCCGGCGAAGCGGTCGCTAAACGAGTGCGTCGCAGTCGCCACCAAGTTCTGGTCAATCTGGAGATGCATCAAATCGCCACGAAGTACGCGCCCACGCGGTGCCTCGCTAGCAGTGAACGGATCGGCTGTGAGACGCGTATCGCCAAAATAATCGGCTCCGAGCGTCTCCTTCACTGTAAGCCAATCGAGCGGGATCCAGTCAGCGTTCACATTTGCCGTCGTCCGGTTCGTCTCCTCGGTGTTTGTGACTTCGTATATGCCGAAGAACGGATTATCAAAATTGCGTGACGTTGTAAGAGAATTCACCGACGGCTGTGGAAAACTGTAGGAGCGCTGGAGGCCGGTGGTCGGATTGAGATACGGCAGGTTGTTAAAGTCCGGTGGCGTCGACAGACCACCGAGCGTGATGCCAGAAACAGATCCGCCGCGCTGAACAGATGCACCACTCGAATTCACGAATGCGATATTGCCGGTAAGCTTAAGAGTGCTGAACATCTGGTGTGTCGACTTCAGGCGCACAGTATTGCGCTGATATGAGTTGTTCGGCCCAACGATTACGCCATCCTGATTGAGCCGACCGCCGGAGAGAAAGAACGTCGTGCGTTCGTTGCCACCGGAGACTTGAAGGTTCGTGTTACGAGTCTGGCCTGTGCGGAACAATTCGCTCCAGTGATCATACACGGGAGTGCCAGTCGCGAGCGCCGGCCCCCAAGAAAGCCCGCTAGCAGCACAGTCGGACACTGAGCAAGTACCTGACACGCCGTGGGAGCCCTGTCCGTACTGCGTCTGTAGTGGCACAGCATGGCTCACATCGTCGGATGAGTAACTCGACTGAAGACTGTAGCGCGTCTGCCCAGCCTGGCCACTCTTGGTGGTAATGAGTACGACACCGTCCGAGGCACGAGCGCCGTAGATGGCTGCGGCGGAGGCACCTTTCAGTATGTCCACCGAGGCAATGTCGTTTGGATCGATGTCCGCTGCACGGTTCGGCGATACTCCACCGGCAAGCACGCTCCCTATCGGACTGGTCGAGTTATCAATTGGCACACCATCGACCACGAAGAGAGGCTGACCGTTGCCAGAAAGCGACTTGATACCGCGGATCCGGATGTAGCTAGATGCGCCAGGCTCCCCGGAAGACGATACGATCGTAACATTAGGGGCCTTCGCTGCCAAGGCGTTTACAATGTTCGGCTCATTGCTGCGTGCGATCGCAGTTGAGTCCACGGTGTTAATCACGGTGCCAAGCTTTTCACGGGTGGTCTGCGTTCCTGCACCCGTGATGACAACTTCGCCCAACTGAAGCGGGTTGCTAACGAGGCTGAAGTTCTGGGTGACCGTGCCGGGAGTCAACGTGATCTGCATCGACTTGGGTGCATAACCGATAAGCCGCGCGGTCAGTGTTACCCGTTGGCCCGAAGAACGTGACGCATCGACGACAATCGTGTATCGCCCATTCTCATGCGTTACTGCACCGAGCCCCATCCCTTGTACTGCAACGGTGGCGGCCTGAAGTGGCGCGCCGTTGCCAGTGGTGACTTGGCCGACGATTGTGGTTCCGCTCCGTTGCGCGAAGGCGGCTACGGGAACTAATCCCGCGCCGAGTGTGAGCGTTAGCACCAACTTTACAGCAGGTCTCATGATTCCCTTTTCGACCGGATCCCGCACAGACTCGCGGCTGAATTGTTGGAGGCAGGCGGGCGTCATCTTAGAGAATTCTGGCCCGGCCGCCAAAGTGAATCCCGGATATAGTATCCAAGCCTGATTCGCGCAAGACCCCTATCATTCCCCCTTCCCAGCGCGGGGAGGACTTATATACCGCACTTACGGCGGTTCGACATCACCTCAGTCGAACCGCCGTAAGTGCCAGCCCCAAGCTCTATCGCTGCGGCGTCAGGACGTGGGGCGTCCCGGTAAGCACAGACGCGATTGTTCTCCGGGCCGTCTGGGCGTGGTGCAGACGGCGACGGAGAACAGGCGCGTGTGCGCGGGCTTCCTGCGAGAGCTTGAAGAGCGCGGATTCCGAGCGCCCAAGGGCAGCCGATTGCTGGTCGTGCTGGACGGAGCAAAGGGGCTGCGAGCGGCGGTGCGTGATGTGCTTGGTGATGACACTCCTGTGCAGCGCTGCCAATGGCATAAACGCGAGAACGTGGTGAGCTATCTCGCGAAAGAAGAACAACCGAAGTGGCGACGCAAACTGCAGGCGGCGTACGCACACCCGGCATATGCAGACGCGAAGCGCTCTCTCGAACGGCTTGTGCGCGAGCTGGCACTGGTGAACGAATCGGCCGCCCGAAGCTTGGAGGAAGGACTGGAAGAAACACTCACGCTACACCGGCTTGGTGTCTTCCCGGAGATGGGGACGAGCTTCAAAACAACCAATTTGATCGAGAGCGTGATGGCGCGGGTGGAAGATAAGACTCAACGCGTAGATCGCTGGAAGACGAGCGATCAGAAGCATCGCTGGTGCGCGGCTACACTCTTGATGGTGGAGAAGCAATTCCGCCGCGTACGGGGATGCGAGAAGCTGCACTTGCTTCAGCACGCATTGATGGCGAATATCAAGGCAGTCGTGGACAATACAACGCGATGAGCCGCTGCGTGAATGCGTAGCGGT
>PLEG01000345.1 GCA_003136975.1 Gemmatimonadota bacterium
GATCCGGACACCGTCGCTCAACGCAAAGACGCGGGGTGGATAGGTGTCCTTGTCGAAGAACGAGAAGGTCAGCCCGTGCGACTCCGGCGACGTCATCGACATGTCGGCGAGCGCGCCAGCACGAAAGCCGAGCAGGATGCCGCGCTTTACCCACGGAACCGCGCTCCAGTCGCCGTTGGTATCGCGAACGGCAGCACGGACGGCGCCGCTCTCCAGCAATCCGAGTAGCTCCTGGACGGTGTCGCGCGCAAACTGTGGTGGCGGACTCGGGTCGGCGGATAGCTCGCCGATTACCCGCTCGAGACGTTCGAAAGAATTGCCGTCAGCGGTCATTCGGCGATTGCTCCAGTCGCAACGAGCGCCGCGCGTACCAACACGTGATGCGCTGCCGCCAACGGAACGAGCGGCAGGCGAAGACTGTCCGCCATCATGCCCATCATCGACAATGCAGCCTTTACTGGAATCGGATTCGATTCGACGAACGCCGCGTGGGTCCACGGAGCGAGGCGGCTGTCGATGGCGCGTGCGTCATCGTAATCGCCACGATGAGCGGCTGCGCACAACTGCGCGACGAGCGCGGGCGTCGCATTGGACGTGACCGATGTAACGCCGTCACCTCCGGCCGCCATCACCGCCAGTGTGAGCGCGTCATCGCCGGAAAGAACGGCGAAATTGTGCGGCCGGTGCCGGATTATCTGCGTGATCTGCGCGAGATTCCCTGACGCTTCCTTAACCGCGACGATGTTGGCGTTCTCCGCGAGCTCGAGCGTCGTCTCGGCGGTCACATTGCTGCCGGTGCGGCCAGGGACGTTGTACAGTACGATCGGAATATCGACGGTGTCAGCGATCGCGCGAAAATGCGCGATGATACCGCGTTGCGGTGGCTTGTTGTATGCGGGTGACACATGCAGTAGATGCGTGGCCCCGGCGTCGCGCATCATTCGCGAATACGCAAGTGCCCTGGCGGTGTCGTTCGAGCCAGCGCCAGCTATCACCGGAATACGGCCGTCAACGACCTCGACGGTGATCTCGACAACCCGCCGCTGTTCATCACCAGCCATGGTCGCAGCTTCGCCGGTAGAGCCGCAGGGCACTATGTAGTCGATTCCTTCCTCGACCTGCCACGCGACGAAACGGCGCAGCGCAGGCTCGTCGATCTCACCCGTCGCGGTAAATGGAGTAACTATCGCGGTGCCAGCACCGCGCAGCATTGGTGTCGTTGATCTCATCGAACTTCCTCCTCGGATAACATATCGTCGAGCGTGAACACGCCCTGACGACCAACCAGCCATCGCGCAGCTACAAGCGCGCCTTCAGCGAACACGCGACGATCGCGGGCTTCATGAGTGATGACGACCTGCTCGAACGTGCCGTCCAGTATGAGTGAGTGGGTGCCGGGCACAGAGCCCACTCGAACGCTGGTGATTGACGCTTCCCGTCCCCATCCGGCCGCAAAGTCAGCCTGCAGCATGCGCGCCGTTCCCGAAGGAGCGTCCCTCTTGGCGGCGTGATGGGTCTCTACAAGTGCCGCGTCGAAACCGGGGACTCGCGCGAACAGCTCGCCGGCGCGGCGCACGAGTTTCGAGAGCGCGTGTACACCCAGCGAGAAATTCGCCGCCCAGAGCAGCGAGCCGGCGTGACTTGCGACGAGCTCGGTGATCTCAGGCAGCTCGTCGTACCAACCGGTGGTTCCGACTACTACGGGACATCCGGCGATCACGCAGGCGCGCACATTCGCGGCGGCAGCAGTGGGCTCGGTGAACTCGATTGCGATATCAGCATGCTGCAGCGACGCAGGCGTTATCAGCATGCCGGCGCCGAGCGTCGCGACCACGTCGATTCCCGCTGTGCGAGCGAGGTCGGCTACGGCCGACCCCATCTTGCCCGGCCTATGATAGCCAGCCGCAGATTCGTCATTGTGCACTGCCCGGTGAAAAGAACTCGGCGTGCAGCGCGCGCATCGCGTCATGCATCGACGGACCTTCGACTACGACGGTGAGATTGATGCCGGTCGCGCTGAGCGATACCATGTACACGTGCGTCTCGCCGAGCGCGCGGAGTGCGCGACCCATGCAGTCGCCGCGGTCTCCAATCCCCGAGCCCACGATCGCGACGATTGCGCGATCTCGCTCCACGGACACGTCGCCCAGCATTCGCAAGTCGACGACCAGCTCGTCCAGGCGAGATGCATCGTCGAGTGTCACGGACACGGAGACTTCCGATGTCGACACCACATCAACGGAGGTCCGGTGTCGCTCGAAGATCTCGAAGACGCTTCTCAGGAAGCCCTGCGCGAGCAGCATTCGCGGCGCACTCACCTTTACCATTGTTACGTCGCCCTTGGCCGCGATCGCGGTGACGGCGCGCCTCGGTGCGTCGAACGTAATGCGCGTCCCCGACTCGAGTGGGTTACGCGTATTGTAGATATAGACCGGAATGCCGCGCCGTACCGCTGGGGCGATTGTGTTCGGGTGCAGCACCTTGGCACCGAATGAAGCGAGCTCGGACGCTTCATCGAACCGAATCTGCGGAATGAGCCGCGCGTTGCTCACGACTCGCGGATCGGCCGTGAGCATGCCGTCGACGTCAGTCCAGATCTCGATATCTTCTGCGCCGAGTGCGGCACCGAGCAATGAGGCCGTATAGTCGGAGCCACCGCGGCCGAGTGTGGTAGTGATTCCAGACTCCGTAGCGCCGATATAGCCGCCAAGCACGGGGACGATACCGGATCTGACAAGCGGCGCAATTCGGTCGCGCGCGCGGTCGGTAATTGCGTCCGGCCTGGGTTCGGCGGCGTTGAAGTGATCGCTCGTAACGATGATCTCGCGAGCATCAACATGTTGTGCCGTAATACCACGCGCACGAAACGCTTCTGTCACGAGCAGCGATGACATCTG
Source organism: Gemmatimonadota bacterium (assembly GCA_003136975.1). Lineage (GTDB taxonomy): Bacteria > Gemmatimonadota > Gemmatimonadetes > Gemmatimonadales > Gemmatimonadaceae > Fen-1247. The sequence continues at coordinate 2,898 of PLEG01000345.1, forward strand.
CTCACCGAAGCACGCGACCGCGTCGAGGCTGCGCGGCGTGATGTGTCCAAGCGTCGCCAACGCTTCGGCGAGGCTTGCTATCTCGTCACACATAGCGGCGATCTCAGCCGCGGTATCGGGTCCTGTTGGGATGCCGCGGAGCAGCGTGTCGCACATCTGCATATGGCGCTCGCGAATGTGCTCTACCGAGCGCAATGCCCCGATGAGATGTCCGCGCGACGCCTGCTCGGCGAGCGCAAGTAGTTCGCTGGTGGTTCCACTCGCCGCGGATACAACCACAACCGGAGAGCGGCGCGCTCGACTTGCGACGACATCGGCCGCGCGGCGAATTGCGTCGGCATCTCCAATTGAAGTGCCACCGAACTTGACTACTATCACGCGTGCGCCACGTAACCCTGCGTCACCAACAGCTCCGCGTTCATCACCGCGCCGCCAGAGGCGCCACGAATTGTGTTGCTTCCCATCGCGACAAGACGGATGTCGAGCAGCTCATCACGCCGGATGCGGCCGACGCTCACCGTCATGCCGCCGCCGAGTCCCACGTCGCGGCGAGGTTGCGGACGATCAGGCGCAGTAGTGACCGCAAGCGGGTGATCCGGCCGCGAAGGAAGGCCGATTGTTTCTTCGCGGCCGGTCCATGCGGACATGGCGGCACTCACCTGCTCCGGCGTCGCGCGAGAGTCGAGCCCGATCGACATGCACACGGTGTGGCCATGCTCGACCGGAACCCGGTTGGCGTGTGCGGTGACACGGAATGACGCCGGCAGGATGGACGCGTTGCTCACGGTGCCGAGCAGCTTGGCCAGCTCCGCTTCGATCTTCGGCTCCTCATCAGCGATGAACGGAATGACGTTGCCGAGGATGTCGAGCGAGGCGACGCCGGGATAGCCTGCACCGGAAACCGCCTGCATCGTCGCCAGAAAGATCTTTGTCACGCCAAACCTTTCGTGAATTGGCGCCAGAGCGAGAGCAGCGACCGTTGATGCGCAGTTCGCATTCGTGACGATCGCGCCGGTCCACCCGCAGCGCTTCTGCTGCGCCGCGATGACCGACAGATGCTGTGCGTTGATCTCTGGTATGAGCAACGGCACGTCGCTGTCCATGCGATGATTCTTCGCGTTGCTGCACACAACTCGACCGGCGCGCGCGAAGGCTATCTCGATGTTGCCAGCGACGTTGGAATCGAGCGCAGAGAATACAACCGGTGACGAGATCACTTCGGGCGAGCATTCGGTCACACGCATATCCGCGACGTCGGCCGGCATCGATCCCTCGAGCCAGTGCGTTGCTTCGGCGTAGCTCTTTCCAGCGGAACGTTCGGACGCAGCGACTTCCGCGACGCGAAACCACGGATGATCGCGAAGCAAGCGTACGAACGTCTGACCGACTGCGCCGGTCGCGCCGAGCACAGCGACCGGGATGCGGCCACGAGGAACCGAGCCCGTGGTCACGAGCTCAACAACTGCTTGACCAGCGATGCGTAGGTCGAAACGCTGGCGCGCAGCTCATCGATATCCACGTATTCGTCTGGCGTGTGCGCAACGTGAATTGATCCCGGACCGAACAGCAGCGGCGTCCCCCACCGTCCGAGAAGCGGGATATCCGACGTGTATGACACCGGCGCAACATCGTAACCATCGACCACGTGAAACCGCTGTGCCGGAATTGTCGATCCGAATTCAACATCGGCACCGCCAGCGTGCGCCCAATCTGAAACGAGCCGCTTCACTGGCGCGACATCGCTTACGAGTCGCAGCATCACTTCGGATTCAGCACTCCCTGGTACGATGTTCGCCTCCGTTCCACCCGAGATCGTTCCGATGTTAATCGTTGTCGCGCCGAGTACCGGATCGGACGGAAAATCAACATCGTGAATTGTGGGCAGCAGGCGAATCAGTGGCTCGATCGCGGATGCACCGAGCTCGGGATACGCGGAGTGCGCCTCACGACCGCGGGTGCGAACGACAAAGCGAAGCGACCCCTTACAGCCACTGGCCAGTCGGCTCTCGGTTGGCTCGCCGTTGATGAGGTAGCGACTGCTGGCGGCAAGATTGTTTGCGGCTCGTGCGCCGTCGGAGCCCTTCTCTTCACCGACGACGAACAGAAGATCCACGCGATCCTCGCCGTCGGCAGCGAGTTGTTCGGCGGCGGCCATCATTGCCGCCGCTATGCCCTTCGCGTCGCAAGCGCCGCGTCCGTAGAGCCGATTGCCGCTCAATCGCGGAGGATGGAATGGCGGGACGGTATCGAGATGCGTCGAGAGCGTGACGCCACCGCCACGATGAGACGCCCAGACATTTCCGCGCCCCGGTGAAACTTCCTGGATCGATACATTCCATCCACGATTCACCAGCCAGCGCGCGACGAAATCGATCGCCGCCCCCTCGTCTCTGGTGAAGGATTGGATCGACAGCAACTCCGCGGCAAGCGCTACGACATCCGTCATGCGCGCAAGTTAGCGGCATCAGTCAAGCGTTGGGAGCTCGGTACGGCCAGTGTCCGCATTCACCTATCTCGCCCAACTCGGCGAGATCCGGCGCGGCGCCAATCGTTGCGCCCAGGGCTCTCTTCGTAACCCAATTTGCGGGAAGTTTTTCCACACACTGGACTTGCCCTGAATCACGTAAAACTCTAGCTTTCGCGTACCGAACAATCACCGAAGAATACACAGTGTGTGGCTTATTTCGAACAACTTGGACCGTGGCGACGAAGCTCACGAGGGTTCGTCCCAAGGCCAGAAATGCCATGAGGATCAAATCTGCGATGGTCGAGCCGAGCTACGTCCTGGAGCCGCTGAACCCATGGCTCATGTGCGGCCCGGACACCACAGTCACCGAGCTGTGGAAGGTACGGGAGCGACGAGAGAAAGAAATCCAGTTTCATCTCGTCTACTTTGATCGGTACGGGTGGTACTGCGAGCACGGTCGCAACTGCAAGGCAGTAGCGGAGGTGCGACGGGTCGTTCGTGGGATGAGCACGAAGGTGCCTGCGCCCAAGAGTTCCGGGAAAACCAGGGGACGGAGAGGAAAGTGAATGCGAGACGGGCGACCTTTCACTCGAAACACGAGTTTTGGGGTCGCCCGCGGAAAAAGGATAAGGGACGGCCTATTCCGTAGTCTTGCCTTGAAAATGCTCACTGTCCTTCACCGCGTCTTGCTTGGTCGCGTGTACCGTTCCATCACGATGATGAGGTGGGGAATAGATGGTGTACAGCTTCAGGTCATCAGTTTCGGAAACGTTCAGAACGTTGTGTTGCGCGCCGGCGGGCACGACGATCGCCGATCCGTCAGTCAAGCCATATTCATTGCCGTCTATGATGCATTTTCCGTGTCCCTTTTCCACGCGGAAAAACTGGTCATTGTCCGCGTGAACTTCCATCCCAATGTCTTCTTTTGGGCGAAGGGACATCAGTACAAGTTGGGAATGTTTGGCTGTATACAGGACGGTTCGAAAATTGTGGTTCGCCAAACTTGCCTTATCGATGTCGGTATTAAAGCCTTTCATATGCACCAGGTTGATGGTTGCCGGTAAATTGCAATTGCGACACCATAGACTCGAGCAATATGCAGGCCTCTGCGAAGCCGGCTGCGGGATACGGCGACCAATAAAAAGCCCCGCATTGCGGGGCTTTTTATTGTCTGCACGAAAAGCTAAGTGTCAGCTCTTCCTGCGGCGACGAACAATCGGAACCAACCCAACCATCCCAGTGCCGAGGAGCGCGATCGAGGCTGGCTCGGGCACCGTTGAGGACCGACCACCGCTGAAGCCCATGCTGCCGAAATCGGCTTCGCCGCAGTCGTTCGTGACCGCGTTATTGATCATGGTCACTCCCCCAGTCAACGCAATCGCTCGTCCGCAAATGCTAGCGGCGCCATCCAGGCTAACGCTGATGTTGGAGATGATGTTGCCCTGGAACGCCGTATTATCCCCGAGTGTCGCGGAGCCGCCGGTCCCCTCAGTCAGCCAGAAAATACCGCTTCCAGCACTCCCGCCGGACACGAACACACGCGAGTCGCTTGCGGTGGTGAGTGCGCTTCCGATCTGAAACACGAACATGGAGTTGGGGGCGCTGCCAGTAAAATCGAGGAAAAGATCTCCTGTCAGCTGTGCCGAAGACGCGAAAAAGTAAACGCCGGGCGTGAGTGGGCTCGAGGCAGAAGATACCGTTCCCAGATCCACGCCCGTCAATGTGCGTGTTGGCGCCAGAGCGGCGAGGCTGGTATATGCCGCAGTGGCGTCATGCTGGCCCTGCTGAGCGACGCCATCTGTCTGGTGGACAGTTCCGATCACCGTTCCGGGCGGGAAGCCCGTGATGGACGTTCCGGCGTAGAGTCCCAGATCTCCCTTGATGACCGACGATCCCGTGTTGGTAACCGTCGACGCTCCGAGAACCCCGAACTGTTGCGCCGTTCCCAGAACGCCGCTCTGTGCCGAGACCGCTGACGTTCCACAGACGAGCATGGCTGCCGCGAGTGCGGCGATTGAAACACTTGATCGGGCGTAAGACGAACAGTTGACTGGGCTGGACAGCCAACGCGACGAACGGCATCCAGCATCGATGGTAATTCGTATTGCCAACATTTTGCGGTGCTCTCACCGTAGAGGTTGCCTTATGAATCGTGACCTGGGGCGGAAACTGACTACTGGCACGGCGGCCGGGAGTTTTGTGACTCGCGGGAGGCGCAGTGAAGGAGAGAGTGGCCGGAGCGGCACGATAGCTCAAGGCAATATCTGAGCCAGTCGAATACGTGTGTTGGACTCACGTACGTGACCGGTATACGCGGGCGATTACACAGGTTCGGCGTGAGACGCCGTCGCCTCAGAACACGCCACTGACGGATACAAGCAACGCCTGTGGTATAATACCGGCACCTGAGGGGGCAGACATGGACGCATATCCGTACCTTAGTAACATGCGTACAACACAGTGCTCGGAGCCGGACTCGAACCGGCATTCGGTTATCCCGAAAGGGATTTTAAGTCCCTCGCGTCTACCCATTTCGCCATCCGAGCGGTCACGCTAATTCTGCGCGACAGAGTACAACAATATACGAATTGGACTGCGTCACGTGTCGCCGGTCAACCCGCGGGGACTCCGAGTACGCTCACCGCGTACCAGACTGAGTACGCGACTAGCGCGGAAAGCGATGCGTCGCCGCCGTTCGCGACGGCGAAGCCATCCTCATCAACGAACTCTGCCGCGAAACCGCCATCGAGGTCGGCACGCCGCAGCCATTCGAGTGTCTTTGCAGCATCGGGACCGATCAGTGTAGCGCATCGCTCGGCAAGGTTTATGCGTGTTGGTTCGGACGCGGGTTGCTCGAGACGGCGGACCGTCCGGCGATAGATGGAATCGTCGCGAGAGAGCATGTGGTAGAGCGGAAGCCAGTAGACGGAGCCGACGGGATCATCGCGCATGGAGACCGCACCGGCGAGATCTGTCGCCGTCGAAAGAAGTGTGCGCGAGGAATCCTTGTCAGTGGCGAACTGACGCATGATGGCCGCGCGCACTGCGTCCGCATTCTGCACAGTCTCCGCAGTCTTCTCGTCGAGCGTCTGCTTGAGAATCTCGAGCGCCTCGGCGACGAGCGCGTTACCGTGCAGTGTGTATGGCAGCGGTGCATCGGCGCCGGACGGGCTCGCATCAGTCCTGTACAGTGGGAGTGAGCCGTGCTTCGACGCGGACAGATCGTCGTTCGCGGCGTACAACGCCTCCGCGATGGGCGCATCCTCCACGATGCGGTCGTCGCCCGTCTGCGCGACGTAACGATCCACCGCGATCGGATACGCGGCAACAGCGTCGATGCAGAATGCAACATCGAACGGCGTGCCGTCGATGTAATTCACGCCGCGCCCAGGCGCGTAGCCATGCAACTCGCACGTTCGAAGCAGGAGTTCACGCGCGAGTGACGTATCAGCAAGCTGCAACGCCGGAATCAACCACATGAGCGAGTCGTAGTCGCGCACGGTCAGCCCGTGCGCGCACCACGGGGCGCGTGAACGGAACACGTACCAGCGTGCGTCGTCTATCGCGCGGCCCGCTGCGTAGAAGTACGCAAACATCAGATGCCGGTTGACAAGGCGGTCGGCCGCGGATACTCCGGTCGATTGCTGCAACACGGACAGGGCATCGCGCGTTTGCGACGCGAGTGTGCGCCAGCCGCGGCTACGCATTCTGTTGACCATCGCGAGTGCACCGTCCGCTTCGGGGCCCGCCGCGACGTACAGCGCGAGGTCAACCTTGTCGCCGGGATCGATCGAGACTTCACGCGTGAGCGCAAACCGTGTGATTCCGTCGCTTGTGTCGGCGACGCTCGCAGTCATGTCATCTCCGCTGAACGCCAGCGCGACCTCGGAGCCGGGGCTGGTGCCACTCAATGCGATGATGTCGTCACTGATCGAGGCGGAGTGCGCGTCGGTGAAGTGGCGGGCGGTGCGAATGCGGTGCTGGCGGACGCCCAGGGTGCCTTCCGCGCGGAAGCCGAGCGAAATCGCTGCCTGGCCGCGGTTCTCCACCGATATCGCGTAAACGAATCCGGGGAAGTCGGCCGTGCGACCGCACGGCGCAAAGACGGTGCCCCGAATTACCAGATCGCCGATGGTCGAATTGAAGGTCGGTAGCCACTCCAGCACACGCTGCCAGGCCATGCGGCTGGCGGCGAGCTCGACTGGCGCGCCATTGGCCGCGAAAGCCAGCCAATGCCCATTGGCTGATCCCGGCGCCAATGCTAGGCTTGGGCAAATGCCTGGGTCAATGCACATGATTGGGCTTGTCTGTCGGGCTGGCGACGAGGGGTGGCTCGGGGTCAGGATCCGGCGGCTGGGGCATCCCAGGGGTCGGCCCGGGACTAGGGGCGCTCCCTCCCGCTGGGGCTGATCGCGTGACTGTCGGAGCCATGCGATCAGCCGGGGCCGCGTCTCGCCGCGGTCGCCGCGGGCGGTGACCGCGATGGCCGGGCCGGGCGACCTGAAGGTCGAAGACATCACGGTCAGATTTAGTGGTCTGACTGCCCTCGACCGGATCTCGCTAGCGGTTGAGGCCGGCGAGGTCGTCGGGATCATCGGGCCGAACGGCGCCGGCAAGACCACTCTGTTCAACGTCATCTGNNCTAGGCATCGCCCGCACCCTGCAGGGCCTGGGCTTGTGGCCGAGCCTGACCGTTCTGGAGAATGTGGTCGCGGGGGCCGCTCGGAGGCCCAGCTTCGGCGCCGCTCTCTTCGGCGGGCGAAGTTCGATGCGGATGGAGCGTCAACTCGTCCAGGAGGCGGGCGAGCTCCTTTCCGAGCTGGGAATCGCCCAGGCCGCCAGCGCCTACCCGCGCTCTCTGCCCTATGGAGTTCAGAAGCGTGTCAGCATCGCCCGGGCACTCATGGCGCGGCCCTCGCTGCTCCTCCTGGACGAGCCCGCCAGCGGCCTCTCGCAGCGTGAGGTCAGCGAGCTCGCCCAGTTGGTTGCGGGGGTGCGGCAGACGGCCGCTTTGGCGATCGTGGACCACAACGTCGACTTGGTTACGGAGGTCTCCGATCGGGTGGTCGTGCTCAACTTCGGCCGGGTGATAGCGTCCGGTACCCCTCAAGAGATCAGAGCCGACCCGAACGTGGCCGAGGCCTACCTGGGCGAGCCCGCGGTAGCCCAAGGGGATTCCGGCGATGCTTGACGTCAGCGATTTAACCGTCGCCTACGGCCAGGCCGTGGCCCTGGACCAAGTGTCACTCACGGTGCCGGAGCGCTCGATCACGGCGGTCCTGGGCGCTAACGGCGCCGGCAAAACCACCTTGGTGCGGACCATCTCCGGCCTGGTGCGGGGCCGCGGTGGCAGCGTGCGCCTGGACGGGCTGGACATCTCGCGGTTGGCACCTGAGCGCGTGGCGCGCCTTGGCGTCGCTCACGTGCCTGAGGGGCACGGGGTCGTCACCGAGCTCAGCGTCGAGGAGAACCTGCGCCTAGGCAGCATGGCGAGCCGCGGTGGCGGCGTGCGGCAGGCCCTCGAAGAGTCCTACGAGCTGTTTCCGCCGCTGCGGTCGAGACGCCGTCTCTCCGCTGCCAGCCTCTCCGGAGGCGAGCGCCAGATGCTCGCCATCGCGCGGGGACTGGCGGCTCATCCCCGGCTCCTGCTCTTGGACGAGCCCTCCTCTGGTCTCGACAAGATCGAGACCGAGCGCTTCGCTGAGATCATCTCCGGAGCAGTCGCATCAGGGCTCGGGATCTTGTTGGTCGAGCACGACATGGCATTGGTGCGAAGCGTCTGTGAGTACGTCTATGTACTCGACTTCGGACAGCTCATCTTCGAAGGATCCATGGCGGAGGCTCAGAACTCAGAGGTCGTCCGGGCCGCCTACCTCGGTTCAGAGGCGGCCTAGTGCTCGAGCTCCTCGACATCAATGCCGGTTACGAGGGCTCGACGGTGCTCCGGAATGTCACCCTCTACGTCCCCGACCGCTCCGTGGTGGCCCTGCTCGGCCCCAATGGGGCGGGCAAGACCAC
>PLEG01000406.1 GCA_003136975.1 Gemmatimonadota bacterium
GGATCTGGTGCTCTGCAAGACCGACACAGACAACAAGAATCCCCGTTTTGACGCCGTCCAAAACGGCAGCGCGGCATCGGGGTTCCCGGCGATCGCTGTGCTCGAATGGGTAGGCGACAACATCCAGGATTTCCCGCACCTGTCTCAGTCGGTTCGCAACGAGCCCGACAGCGCCTTCTCCAAATTCGGCCAGGTCTTCTTCGCGCTTCCCAATGCGATGTACGGATCGTGGCAGTCCAACCCCTTCAAATAGCAACGCCTTCAAGGCGAGATCGAGACGCGCCCATGAGCCCGGCCAAGCGTAACCTCGCTGACGGCATCGAACCGATGTACGCTAGCGTGGGCCATGAAATTCCGGCGGGCTCGGGCTGGACCTTCGAGCCCAAGTACGATGGCGTGCGCGTCCTTGCCTACATCGCCTCCAGCGGAGTGCGCCTGATCACACGCAACGGAAATGACAAGGCGCGCCAATTCCCGGAGATCACGCATTCGCTCGCCGAGTTGGGAATTCGGCTTCGCCAGCCATTCACCATCGACGGAGAGATTGTGGCCCTCATCGGCGGCGACGCCGCGCGATTTCAGGCACTGCAGAGTCGCATGCACTTGAAGGGCGCAAACGACATCACGAGCGCCGCCGAGCATATGCCGGCGGCGCTCGTTGCATTCGACATCCTGAGCGATGATCGTGTCAATCTCACCCAACTGCCCTGGACTGAGCGTCGCGAGCGTCTCGAATCACTGTTCCACGGACTTGCGACGACCCGGCGGGGACGGGCCACGGATTCGGTTGCGCAACACATCCGGCTTTCGCCCACCAGGCGGGATGGCAGCGCCATGCTCGCGCGTGCACGCAAACAGGGATGGGAGGGCGTAATCGCCAAACGCACCGATGCACGGTATTCGCCCGGAGTCCGGTCCGACACATGGCTCAAGCTCAAGATCGACTTCGAACAGGAATTCGTGGTCGGAGGTTTCACCGAGCCCCGCAAGACACGGCAAGACATCGGCGCTCTGTTACTCGGCTACTTCGACGCGCGCGGAAAGTTGATTTACGTCGGCCACATGGGTGGCGGCTTCACTCGTGCCGGACTCAAAACCATGCGGCAACGTCTGGACCGTCTGGTCCGAAAGACTTCACCCTTCGAAACGGAACCGCACCCCAACGAGCCAGCTACATGGGTAAAGCCAACAGTGGTAGTTGAGGTCAAGTTCAGCGAATGGACGGCGGATGGCCGACTCCGTCAACCCGTTTTCCTGGGCGTTCGGGACGATAAGGCCGCCAGGGATGTGACGTACGAAGGCGTAAGCGTACAGAGGAAGATCGGAGGCTGACTGTACCGGCTCCGGAATGGCGCGATGAATGCGCTACAGGTCGTGAACTTTGCGACTTAGGAGAAGAAGCATGCGCTTGAAACCAGCTGCACTCGCTCTCGCACTGAGTTGCCTTGGAGGCGCCGCCGCGTGTACGCGAACCTCATCGGCAAGTGCAGGCGGTACCGCGAGCCCAGAGCAGGTCACCACTGTCAGGGTCGAAAATCAGGGCTCGCTGGACATGAACGTATACGTGACGCGTTCTCTCGGCGGTCAGCGAATTCGGCTCGGTACGGCCACCGCGAATACAACCACGAGACTAAAAATTCCGGCGGATGTGTTGTTCGGCGGCTCCAACACCTCGCTGCGATTCATCGCGGACCCCATCGGTGGTAACCGCCGCTCCGTCAGCAGTGAGATTCTCGTAACGCCAGGCGACGAAGTAACGCTGCAGATACCAGCGTCATAGTGCGATAGTGGCTCCGCAGCGCGGCCAGAGCGCTGCGCTATATTCAGCGACGGTGCGGACATCAGTCCGCACCGTCGCTGCTCTTTCTGCGTCATGGATTTATTACCACCGTCCGCCCAAATGATTGACTCAACACTTCCCTCGCGCGACGCGGCGCTCGCGCTAATGCACGAATACACGCCGTCCGAATCGCTGCGCAAGCACATGTTATCCGTCGAGGCCGCGATGCGCGCATATGCCGAGCATTATGGTGAAGACGTTGAGCGTTGGGGGCTCGCGGGTCTGATGCATGATTTTGACTACGAGCGCTTCCCCAACGCGACTCGCTCAGCCACCGAAGAACATCCCAGCGAGGGAGTGCGAGTTCTGCGCGGCCTCGGTTATCCCGAAGATGTTCTCGATGCGATAATGGGACACGCAGCGTACACCGGAACCCCGCGCGTATCTCTTGTCGCGCGCTCGCTGTTCGCGGTCGATGAGCTAAGCGGCCTCATTACGGCAACAGCGCTCGTAAAGCCAACACGCTCCGTGCACGACGTCGAAGCGCGCTCGGTTCGCAAGAAGATGAAGGACAAGGCATTTGCTCGCGGCGTGAGTCGCGAAGACGTGATCCAGGGTGCGCAGGAGCTCGGAGTTGACCTGGACGAGCACATAGCATTCGTAATCACCGCCCTGCAGCGCTCCGCCGCGTCCATCGGCTTGTAGGACGCGGCGGAGCCTCCTCTCTACCGCGGGTTACTCGCCCACACGGTCATCTCCGTCACCATTGCGCGGTCGTCCTGTGCCAACATACACGTGATCGCGGCGGCGATGTCCGATCCACGCAGCTTGCTAGGATTGTCAGTCCGCTCGTCGCCGCGGGCACGATGCGCGAAATCTGTCAGAACTTCACTAGGATTGATTTGCATCACGCGGATGTTGTGTTTTCTCAACTCGGCGCGCCAACATTCCGTAAGCGACGTCAGCGCGAACTTGGACGATGAATACGCGGAGGCGTTAGCGCCTCCGCGCGAACCCGACGTCGATGCAACATTGATGATATTTCCATGCGATTGCGCGATGAAATACTTCGCAGACTCACGCGCGACGAGCGTCGCGCCAAGTACGTTGGTTTCCCACACTGAGCGCATGTCGTCCACGGTCGTATCCACCAGGGCCGCAAAGCGGCCGAAGCCGGCGTTGTTGATCAGCACATCGTAACCGCCAAGCGCCTTTACGACACCAGGGATGAGCGCGACAACGTCGCTCTCACGACTCACATCAGCAACGAAAGGGGTGGCGCCGATCTCGCTCGCGGCTTGCTCGATGGCCACGCGGTCACGTCCGCAGATCGCGACTCTCGCCCCACTATCGGCGAGCGCCATCGCCGTGGCCTTTCCAATGCCGCTCGATCCGCCCGTGACGAGCACTCGCGCCTTCGCAATGTTCATTGTCAACCTCGTATATCAGTGTTTGGACTGCACGATTGATGATAGCAGCCTCGCTGGCGATACCGCTATATGTTTATTGAAACGCGCGGGGCCGGCCTTTTGTAGCCGGACTGAATTTCCCACATCGGCGCGGTTGTAGCTTACTCGACCTCCCATGCAGAAGAACCATTTTGAAGACACTATAATCGCTGGCGGCGGTCCCATCGGCCTGGCATGCGCGATATCCGCCCGGCGATGCGGAATCGATCCACTCATCGTCGAAGCCGGCGCCATCGCCGATTCCATAGTTCGCTATCCCATTGGAATGGGATTCTTCACCACGCCGGAGCTACTCGAGATCGGCGGCCATCCATTTGTGTGCGCTGGACAGAAGCCGACACGCGAGGAAGCTCTCAAGTACTATCGCGGTGTGGTTCGCACCGACGCGTTGCGCGTCCGGAGCTACACGAAGTTGGTCAACGCGCAACGCAGTGGTGATGTGATCACCTGTACGCTCGCCACTTCGAGCGGCGATGTGACCATCGATTGCAAACGGCTGATATTGGCTACTGGCTATTTTGGCGAGGCCAATATGATGGACGTTCCCGGAGAATCGCTTCCGTTCGTCGCGCACTACTTTGACGAGGCGCACCGCAGCTCCGGGCTTGATGTCGTCGTGATCGGTGGTCGAAACTCGGCGGTTGAAGCTGCGCTGGAGCTCTTCAGAGCCGGCGCGCATGTGACCGTCGTATATCGCGGAACCTCATTCCCGCAAAGTGTGAAGTACTGGGTCAAGCCGGACATAGAGAACCGCATAGCGGCTGGCGAGATCTCGGCGCGTCTTGGCGCAACCGTTCTTCGAATCGAGCCCGGCGTCGTGATCGTCAGCAACGCGAACGGTGTCGAGGAATCGCTTCACGCTGATCGCGTGTATGCGCTGACCGGTTTTCGCGCCGACTTTGCACTGTTCCGCAGGTTAGGCATCGAGCTTGACCCCGATACCGAGCGCGCGTCGGTGAATCCCGACACTCTAGAGACGAATGTTCCAGGGATTTACATGGCGGGGAGTATCGTGGCGGGTCGTTTCACATCTGGCATATTCATCGAGAATGGGCGCTTCGATGGCGATAAGATCTTCCGCTGCCAGTAGAGACGACGAACGCGCGCTGCGCGTGAACGACCGGCTCGCGATTCCGCGCGCCGAGCTTGGCGTACGCGCGACGCGTGCATCCGGCGCTGGCGGACAGCACGTCAACAAAACGTCCACTCGTGTCGAGATCACGTGGAACGTCGCAACTTCTGCATCGCTCAACGACGCTGATCGCGCACGACTCAGCACGCGCCTCGCATCGCGTCTTAGCGATGAGGGTGAGCTGCGTGTCGTGGCCAGCGATACGCGAAGCCAGCTGCAGAACCGCGAGCTAGCGGAGGCTCGCCTTACCGACACGGTACGACGCGCGCTCCTGATCCCCAAGCCGCGCAAGAAGACACGGCCGACCAGAGCTGCGAAGGAAGCACGTCTCACTGATAAGCGCCGTACCGCGGAAAAGAAACGAGTTCGACGTAGCGACACCGACGAGTGAAAACGCCCGTGACGAAGAACAAGCGCTTTGACATTGAATATTTTGAGAAATGGTACCGGCACCCGGATCATCGCGTGGGTACCGCAGCGGATCTCTCGCGCCTCGTGCGCTTTGCCGTTACCGCGGCTGAATACGTGCTTGCACACCCGGTGCGTTCAGTGCTCGACGTTGGTGCGGGCGAGGGGCGTTGGCAGCCGATCCTTCGAAAGCTGCGGCCGACGGCAACATATCAGGGAGTCGATCCCAGCGATTATGTCGTGGGACGATATGGCAAGCGCCGCAACATTGTAAAGGGAACGTTGAACGATCTGCCCCACCTATTTGCGGGCCGTAGTTTCGATCTGGTCATATCGTGCAGCGTGATCAACTACCTTCCCCGCGGCACTATGGTTCAGGGCATCCGCAACATCGCCGCGCGCACCGGCGGACTCGCCTATCTGGAGATATTCACTTCCGNNAGGGCGACAAACACGGATGGTATTCCGAATCACGCGAGACGTACCGCCGGCTCATCCGGAATGCGGGACTCATTCCATGCGGCCTTCATTGCTACATCCCGAGCGATCACGCGTCGACTCTCGTAGGGCTCGAGCGCGCCTGAACAATTAGTAACGCGATCCGTCTCCGATCCCGTACTTGGCGCGCAGCGTATCGAAATGTTCGGCCAATCCTGCACGATACTTCTCGCCCACATTTCGGCCGCGCGAGTAACTCGCGTGATAACGCGCCGCCAGATCCGGAAATTCCTGCTCGATGAACGGCAGGTAGCGTAGTCTCGCACTACGGTCCAGCCTTAGCGCGCACGCGCCGATGCGAACGGCGCCGGCCTCGGCGACGCGCCGCACCAATTCGTCCAACGCCGCCGGATCATCGGTAATTCCCGGAAGAACAGGCATGCAGTTCACACCCGTCTCGATCCCGGCGTCGCGCAGTCGAGCAATGGCGCGCAGCCGAGAGTCGGGCGTCGGTGACCGAGGCTCGATTCGCCGCGCAAGCTCGCGATCAACCGTGATCAGCGATATCTGAACGTGAATGCGTGAGTGGCGCGCGATGCGCTTGAGCAGATCCACGTCACGCGTTATGAGCGGACTCTTTGTGATTATCACGATGCTGAGTCCGGGATGCTCAGCCAGGACTTCCAGGATGCGACGTGTCACGCGAAAGCGTCGTTCCGCGGGCTGATACGGGTCAGTCGCCGATCCAATCAGTATCGTGTCACCGTTTATGAGCCCGAGATAGCGCTCACCGCCTGTGCGCAGCGCGCGCGCCAGTATGTCCGGCGCGTCCCGCTTCACGAAGATCCGCCGCTCGAACGCCAGCCATGGTGGCATGCTCTCGAATTCCGAAGAGAGCGCGTCTTCCAGCCTGTCCTTGTCCGCCGCGCGTTCCATCACATATCGGTGCGCGTAACGAGCGTAGCAGTAAGTGCAGCCAAACGCGCATCCCACGTACGGATTGACCGACCAGAAATTCATCCCCGTCGTTTCGGGACCGTTCAGCACCGACCGCGACCGCGTGGCGAAATACCGGATGTCGCCCTGCTCGCCAAGCGTTGGAAGTAATTCGAACGATCGTTCTACATCCGCCGGAAACAACGGAAGTTGGCGTCCCGCGCTTTTGAATTTGACCATTCTTCCATAAGTATACCGAACGTATACCGAAACTGGCGTCGCATGTTCGGGCGCAACAGAATCGTAGATTATTGCCGATGATCCTCCAGTCTTCGTCTCTCCTCAGAACACTACGCCGTAGCGTGCTCCTCGTGATGCCGCTGGCCGCTGCATCCACCGCCCGGGCCCAGTGGAGCCCACAGAATCCGGGCACCGATGCCTCTTTCCGCGGAATGAGCATCGTCAGTCCAGAAGTCGTCTGGATCAGCGGGACAAAGGGGACGTTTGCGTGGACGACCGATGCCGGCAAGCAGTGGCACCCGGGCCACGTCGCCGGCGCGGAATCATTCGACTTCCGGGCGGTTCACGCTATTTCGCTCGACACAGCTCTACTCATGGTTTCGTCGCAGGACACGGCGCTGATTTATCGCACGACCGATCGCGGAC
>PLEG01000196.1 GCA_003136975.1 Gemmatimonadota bacterium
AGCGGTACGCCGTATCGCGAGAGGAGCAGGATGCATTCGCGGTGGAAAGCCAGCGACGCGCAGCGGATGCGATAGCCAGCGGCCGATTCGACGCAGAGCTGGTGCCGGCGTCAGCACCGCGGCGCGGCTCGACGCCTGTGGTGGTGGATCGCGACGAACATCCGCGCCCCGACGTTACGATGGAATCGCTGAGTAAGCTCCGACCCGCGTTTAGCAACACCGGCGGCACGGTCACCGCTGGCTCATCAAGCGGAATCAACGACGGCGCAGCTGCGGTCCTCGTGATGAGTGAGCGCGCTGCCGCTGAGCGGGATTACAGACCGATCGCGCGTGTCGTGTCGAGCGCAGTTGCGGGTGTCGCGCCAGACGTGATGGGCATCGGCCCCGTCCCCGCTGTGCGGCTCGCCCTGCATCGCGCCGGTCTCACAATTGACCAGATCGATCTCATCGAGCTGAACGAAGCATTTGCGTCTCAGGCCCTCGCCTGCATGCGTGAACTACACATGCCAGCCGATCGCGTCAATGTGAATGGCGGGGCGATTGCACTCGGTCACCCGCTTGGAGCAAGCGGCGCACGCATTGTCACCACGCTGGTTCATGAAATGCGCCGGCGCGACGTGCGGTACGGCCTGGCAACCATGTGCATCGGTGTCGGCCAGGGAATCGCGATGGTTCTGGAGCGCGCATGACCACGATTGCCATAATCGGTGCCGGAACTCGGCGACGCGACGTATGCGACCCCATCGATCCTGCGCGAGATGGTTTCCGCCGGACATCTGGGTAAGAAAACCGGCCGTGGCTTCTATTTGTGGCCCGGCGAGGCTCTGAAGTAGCCCTACGTAACTTCTCCGGGGGCGCGATCGTCCTTTGGTCAGCGCAGGAAGCGCGCCCCTACACGACTCACCGTTGCACTGACCAGGTAGATGACATCGCCGCACCCATCGGCTCCGCTCTCTCAACCGGCGCCGACAGAATCCGAGCGCGCACGCGACATCGCCGAGCGCGATGAGCGGCTCAACCTGATTTACAACAGCACCCACGACTGCATGTTTCTCATGCGCGTGGAAGCGGCTGGCGTATTTAGGTGCGAGTCCGTTAACCGGTCATACATGGCCGTAACCGGTCTTCGCGAAGATCAGGTGGTCGGCCACAGGCCAGAGGACGTGCTTCCGCCGGAGGCGGCGGCTTTCGCCGTCCAGCGTTACCAGGCAACGATTGACGCAAAGGCTGCCATGACGTATTCGGAAGACATATTGCTCCCCGCGGGCAGAGTCGTTTTCGAAACCATACTGACCCCGATCATCGACGCGTCCGGAAACTGCACGCATCTACTGGGCGCCTTGCGCGACATAACCGCCCGCAAGCTTGCTGAGGAGGCGTTGAACGCGAGCGAAGCGCGGTACCGACAGTTATTCGAGAGCAATGGGTCAGTGCAGTTCCTCATTGACGTCAAGACATCCCGAATCGTGGACGCGAATCCAGCGGCTGCGCGATTCTACGGGTGGACCCGCGAAGAGATGCGGTCGATGAAGGCCTCGGACATCGCGGAGATCAGCGAACAGGAGTGGAAGGAATACGCCGCCGGAGTATCTCAGGGCGTCGGTACCGCTAGCGTGCGCAATCATCGGCTCGCGTCTGGCGAGCTCAGAACAGTTGAGGTGTTCGCCGGCGAATTCATGCTCGGCGGCGACCGTATCTTTCACTCGATAGTTCACGACGTGAGCGACAGAGTGCGTGCACAGGAAGCACTGCGCGACTCCGAGGCGCGGTTCCGTTCCGCGCTCGATAACAGTCCCGACATCTTCGCGGTGCTCGACACCGTCCGCGACGCCGACGGCGTGATCATCGACTTCAGAGTAGTTGAGGTCAACGCACGCGCCGGCACCGCGCTTGGAATTGACGTGTCGCGAATGATCGGAAGGAGCTTTGGCGAGTTACTCCCGTACTCGGCGAACGGAGCTCTACTCAAGAGCTTGGTCGCCGTCGCTGAGACCGGCGAAGCAGTCGAGACGGAGGTCCAGCCGCGCGTTGGTCCGCTGGCTGACAAGTGGCTCTCATGCCAGATAGTTCCGCTCGGCCGTGGCGTTGCGCTTACCGCGCGTGATGTGACCGACAGACGGCGCGCCGAGGACGAGTTGCGCGCGTTGTCTTTGGTTGACGCGCTCACGGGCCTATTCAACAGGCGCGGATTCGAGGCAGTCGCGGCACAGCAGCTCAAAGCCGCGGAGCATTCGACCAAAGCGTCGTTCCTGTTCTACTTCGACATGAACGACTTCAAGGTGATCAACGATACCTGGGGCCACGCCGCCGGTGACGAAGCGCTCGTGAAGATGGGAGAGGTGCTTCGGCAAACGTTCCGCGAGACTGACGTTGTTGCAAGAATGGGCGGCGATGAATTTGTCGCGCTCGCGCTCAATTGCGGCGAGGTGACGAACGCCGTGCTCGCGCGACTCCAGAGCGAACTTACGCAACAGAACGCGCGCAACGCGTTGGCTGGAAATGGTTACGTGTTATCCACCGGTGTGGGAATCGCCCGGTTCAGTCCCGATGCGCCGCGTTCGCTCGACTCTCTGCTTGCCATCGCGGATCGGGAGCTGTATCAGGATAAGCGGATGGGTGCTCGGGAGACGGCGTAGGAGGATCAGCGAATTTTTTTGTAACGAGCCCGCCGGCGAGGTAGCCGACACTCGCAAAAACGAAAAATACGCCGAACGTCATGAAGCAACGCCCGGCGTAATTGATCGCGATACAATCCCAAAAAAAACAGGCCCGGCAGGAATCGAACCTGCAACCCCCGGTTTTGGAGACCGGTGC
>PLEG01000028.1 GCA_003136975.1 Gemmatimonadota bacterium
GTGAAGCGTGCTGAGGTTGAGGCGCCCACTCGCCTCAACGCGGCCCGAAAACTGAGGCAACGGCAGGTCGCTGTTGCCAGCAGCACCATTCGTGCGCTCGATCATGGTGTCGAGAATGTCCCAGTCCTCGCTTGTAATGCGTGCGCGTGCGCGCCAATGAGAAAGAAGGGAATCGCGAAAATCGATTAGCCAAGCGTGAGTCGATCCGGTGCTGTTGATCGTGCGATGCAGAAATGCGGCAAGCATCTCTTCGAGCTCTCGACGCTCCGAGCGCGAGGCCCGGCCACCGTAGACGAGCATCAATGCCTCAGCCAACAGACGCCGAAATGGCGGATCCGCAGTCTTCCAACCTCCAGTAACCCATTGGGCCGCGGTCTCGATTAGACGGGAGAGTCGGTTGTTGCGCGGGATTAGGGCGTGTTTGTCCGCTCTGACAATCGGTATTGATCTCGCTGCCGCGGCAGCGGCAAGTCGATTGCCTCCATCGGCACCACGGTAAAGCGTGGCAATCTGGCCGAGGTCAATGCCACTTGCACGCAACGCCGGAATGACTTCACCCATGATGTAATCCGCCTGCGCCGCTAACTCGCCGTCAACGGGGTCGAACGAGATAATCCCAGCGGGAGCTCCCTCAGGACCGCGGTGATCGCGCTCTTCACCGAGCGCCGCCTTCGACGCATCGATAATACGCGTTCCGCAACGATAGTTGAACGGAAGTTCAACAGCTCGTACGTCTTCGCGCGCTGCTAGGTCTTTCAATAGCGCGGCATTTGCGCCCGTGAAGCGGTAGATCGATTGATCGGGATCGCCAACTGCGAATAACCGAATCCCGCCGCGGAAGCAGAGCTGCAAAACGAGTTCGTGAAGAGCCGCTCCAAGATCTTGATATTCGTCGACGAAGAGAACGGGAAATTTGGAATAGAGAGCTCGTCGAACCCACTCGTTCTCAGTAACAATCTTCATTGCAAGCAGGGGCATGTCTTCGAAGTCAACGAGCCTCTGACGCCGCAACTCGGCCTCATACGCTTCAATCAGGCGCGCGAGTTCCGGGCTTCGCCCCATCCACATTGCATGCGTGCGGTCAATGTCCTCCTGGCGCTTCGTCGCCGCGCGAGCCCACATCGAGCGAGGGCTATCATTGCGACCGGTGACAGTCTTGTACGCGACGGCTATCGCGTCCGCCATTTGGTGCTTGGTCGCGATGCCCTCAACCGCAAAGCCTGGCATTACACATCGCCCGTACGGAAGGATGACTTGACTCAGGGCGAAGCTATGCACGGTTCCAACAAACGCGCGCTCAGGTGACTCGATGCCGAGGCGCGCTAGGCGATTCTGAAGCTCGATTGCACACTCGTTGTTGTACGTGATGCATGCTATTGCTCGCGGCTCCTCAATGTCATCGAGCAGCGCGCGCGCCATTGCCGTTGTGAGCGTTTTCGTCTTGCCGCTGCCTGGGCCGGCGAGGACGACACAATGTTCAGTCGCATTCACAGCTTCAAGCTGTTTCGGATTGCCCGACATCTCCGCCAGCGCTTTCAGAAAAAGGCGCCGGTCACTCATGGCCGTTTAGGAACTCGATCGCATCCCGAATGTACTGCGGCGGTTCGAGAGCTACCGACTGTGCCGCCAGCCGTGCGGCGAGCCGGCCTTTCCCGATGGTCGCAACCATCGCAAGTAACTGCTCGCCGTCAATGGCTGTCCCAGCTTTCCATGATGCGATGCGGCGCCGACGCGTTGCGCCAAAGTTCTCCGCTTCTAAGACGTCGAGGAGACGCGGTCCAATGCCCGGAGCGGTGGCAATCGCGACTTCGAGGGTTGTGGTGTTGCTGAAGATACCGCCTGCAGCTGAAGCGCGGCGCAGTTCGTGGTGATCCGTGCCATACGCGGTCTTCTCCGCTGGTGTCAACACTGGGATTCCCTTCGCAGTGCGGATCGCATCCAGAAGATTGATCGAGCGCGTGGCACCGAGCGGCGCACCGGATTCTCCAGGATCCCAGTCGGTGATTACGCAGAACGGGATAGAGAGGGCGCAAGCGAGCCGAACGTACGGGGCAAAGTGCGTTCCGCCAACATTGCAAACGGTGATGCCGAGAGCGTCCAAATCGTATCCAAGTGTTTTTGCAAACACGGGGATCAGCGCCTCTTCCGCATCTCCCTCAACAAATACCACGGCTCGCGCGAAGAGCAGGTCGGCGCGGGAAACGTCAAGATATCGCTCCAGATCCTCAACCTCGCGTGCTGAAAGATTGAGATGCGCAAGCGAGTAGCCCTTGGTGCCTTCGTTCTCGTGTTGCTTCAGCACAACTACGGATTTCAAGGATGCGACGCTCGCAATGGTCGGCGAATGCGTCGTTAGAAATAGGCTGAGCGGCTGGCCAACGCTATCATCCAGCAGTTTTCGGAAGACCGTTCGTTGGAGATGGGGATGTAGATGTGCCTCTGGCTCTTCAATGCAGACGAGGGTGAAGTTCTGCTCGTTCTTCCGGCGTAGCCATTCAAACTCTTCGAGTTTGAGCGTGAGCAATGCGAGGTTTGCGGAACCGAGACTTGCGTCCGCGATACCTCGTTTGCCGTCGTCGATGAGGAGACGGATTGACCGAAACAGGCGAAGTGGATCTGTTGGAGCCAAACCGAGCTTCGTCTGCACGTCTTGCGCGGGGCCGGCAAGATTCGCCATACGATCTTTTAGCGCCCTCTCCAGCGCTTGAATCGGCGCCATCGCGGTGATCTTCGCGGTTGCTATGCTTACCTCTGCTCCGACTGATTCCATCTCGGCCTTGGGTACTTGGCCGATAGCGTCATCGAGAAGAAGGCGGAGGGGCGAGGTGCGCCAGACGGCGAGCTCAGTCTCTGCATCGCGGAGCGCCGGCAGCAGTGCAAGACATATTCTTCGGCGCAGGCGAGAATCGATGTTCACGCTTTCATCGTCGCGCCCATAAACCTTGAAATCGAAATCAGCTTCGGATTGCGGCGGTCCTTCGATCTCGGCCTTCTTCCGAAAGACGTAACTGAGACGAGCAACCGTGTGATCCGCGGCCAATCGATAATCTGTGAGAAGCGCCGTGAGCTTCACATCGGAATCGAAATCCGCAAAGTCGAGGTGCACTTCGACTCGCGGATCGACGGCGGT
>PLEG01000335.1 GCA_003136975.1 Gemmatimonadota bacterium
CGATTTGCCGCAGTTTCCCCAATCCGCCGGCTTGGCAATGCCAAGCGAGAGGAGTGTGCGCGCCAGCGCCACCGCTGCCCCGTCGCCGCTGACCAACTTGAAGCTGGTTGCAACTCCCTCCAAAGAAGGCTGAACTAAACCACCGGCGGGAGCCATCCCCCACGTGGGGTTCGTAGGACGTTGGTAGAGCGGCCTTGGTTGCTGTGATGTTTGGCGATTGCCGCGTTGAGGCACGCGGCGGCGGCGCGAAGTTGCGGGCATGTTAGGAATTCGTTGACGAGAGGATCGTTGCTCGGATTGGTATTGCCGTCATGCGTGTCCAACTCGCGGAGCACGTCCGCGACGGTGGGCGTCGCCGGCTCTACAATCGGGCGTTTCTGCTTTCGATTCATGACGGTAAGTGCGCTCGCGTGAGTACGCGACACTACTGGACTGTAACTCTGACCCCATGGGGCCCCTTACGTCGCTTCACTCGCCCTTCTGCGAATGCTTTGAACAAGATTTTCCGCTCGTCGCCCCGACCTTGATTGAACGACTCGTCGCATGTACCGACGATCGCGCTGCACAAGTCCCATAGTATCGTCTCGCTCAGTGTCGCGGAGAGCGTTGCGAACGTAGAACCAGAGTCATGCTGATCGACAATGAACAAGCGCGGCCCGAGTCCGCTCATGCTCGCGATTACGGCACGATCCTCACTGGCGTGTGAAGTCTGATACCTGTACAAAGAGAACACACTCGATGACGACCAGCCCGCTCCACGGCCATCAGCAGGAACCCCGCGAACGCCGCAACGAACGCTTCGGAGGTGGATGAGCGACGCAACGGCGAGCTGCTCAGTCCTGGCCTTCACAAGGCAGATATGACCAACGCGCACAGCCGGAAGGGTGTCGGGTAGCGCGACCGAATCACGGTTGGAGAATACGAGAGTGCTTTCATCATCAGAACGGAAACTGGTGGGCATCTGAATGAGCTTCATGGCAGCACCTGGAGCAAAGTGAAATGAATCGGGGATGTCTGCTTATGCACTCACGACTGCTGGCGACCAACGCGAAGGAGGCGATACGATAGTCGTTTCGCCTCCTTCGTTCGTCGTTGACATGCTCAGCCTTTCACTCCCACTTGACGAGAGCAAGTAAAGATCATCTTGCCATCCTTCGTCGTTGGTCCTTCGATCGTTGCAGTCGCCAACTCCGGATACGTTACAGCAAACATCGACTTCACGCGGTCAGGAGAAAGGGATGGATCGGGGTCCGGAAGTATCTGCCCGTTGTAGTGAAACTCGCGCGGCATCGCGGAAACCTGGAGTCCGCCCGCACCGTTGCCTTTCTTCTCGCTCTTGCTTGCATCGTCCCGCATGTCCAGCTCCTGTGGTGTGAGAATGTGTAGTGAATGCGAAACCATTTGTCGTCATTTGTCTGGGCGAAGGCCGATTTCGCGTAACGCCACGAGACAGCTTTCTTGATTACTCGCCCGCGTCGTCTCCAGAATCGGCATCAACTTTCTCGACATCATCTGCGGAGTCATCTGCGGAGTCATCGTTGCTCGGACCCGCAACTGATACCAACCGTGCGCTCGCTTCTGTAGCGAACAGGTCCGCGGTTTCAGCGGGAGGAGCGACCTTCTTAACCTCCGGGGCGGGCTTCTTGGCCGGAACCGGCTTAGTTGGTGTGCTGACCTTCTTGCCGTTCTTGGCGGCACGGGCCTTCCGTTCTTCGTCGGCCTTCGTCTGGTCATCCTTCGTAGCCTGTTCGCGCTCGGCTCGAATGCGCTCGGTCTGCTCGTTGAGCGGCGTGTACGTCTCGACGTAGCTCGAGATTGCTTCCGGGAGTCCCGCGTCGATCTCCTCCGCCGTGCCGACGATCATGAGTGGCGCGGAGAGTGCAGCGTTCTCGTCGTCGTTCTTCTTGAGCGGCACGATACACACTCGCAGCTTGCCTTCACCTGCATCTGATGCTGTGATCGTCACAGCGCGGTCTTTGAGTAATCCCAAAAGTTGAGTAAACACTTTGAATGTGCTCCTGCAGGTTGAGAGTGTCGGCCAGGTCGTACTGATGAGGGAGACTGCACCCGCGCGCATCGAGCGCGCGGGCATTGGACGTGGCTCAGGTAGTGGGCGCTCGCTTGATTTTCGCTGGCGCGAGAACCCACTTATCGATGTAGCCAGTCAGCATCGAGTGAGTGTCAACCAGACTGGCATGGTCACGCGTGGCATAGCCGAGGGCCCACTCTACGATCCGCTTCCAGCGTGGCGACTCGGGGGTGTGTGTCACCTTCTGAGGACCGAAATGCCCTCGTAGGTCAAGGAATGACACGATGGTACCATCCTGCCAATTCGCAACGCGTTGAGCGGCATTGGCGACCATTGTCGCGATCACTTCACGGAACGCGACAGTCCCATCCGGGCTGAGCTCGTACGGTTCGTAGTCCACACCGAAGCAACGGCCATTGATTGAGCCGTATCCTGGACGCAGGTACCCGTGGAGCACCATATGTTCGCTGTCCCCGTGTGCCCTGATCTTGAACCGACCAAAACAGGCGGGACATGTTCCGACATTGAAGTCATCACGAACTCGCTGGTCAGTTGGGACGTACGGCTCAGTGCCCAGCATTTCGTTTACGCGCTGCATCAAGTCCGAGCATACGCTCGCTTCCTCGATCCATTGAGTCAGAGTGCGATAGCTCTCACTGCGAACAACACTGTATGCAGTAATCAGACGGAAGGTCCAGCCATCCGGTGAAGTGATGTCGGTGACAGGCACGTTCACCAAGACGCGGAACGAAACGCCGAATTGGGGATCGCTTCCATCTGGCGCAGCTTCGAATACATCACTTACGTCCGTGACAACGTATTCTGGTGCTCGCGGCTTTGGCCCCTTCGGGCCCACCGAAGCGATGACTGCTCTGTCTGTAGCGACTCGGAGTAGGACGGCGCGAATCGACTCTGCTTTCTCACGAGCGTACGCGAGCAACGTGGATTGCTCGCCAACTTCATTCTTCGCTCCCCGGAGGTCCCATATCTCAATCGCGGCATCCACGGCATGCATCGCCGCCCCGAGTCCATCCACGCGCTCAATGATGTTATACTCGGCGCTCGGGACGTATGCGCGAAGGGGATTCACTGCCCAGCCTGGGAACAGTACGAAAAGCTCACGGAGTGACTTCACCGTGAATCCTGCAACACGGCCCTTCCGAACTTTCTCGAGCATCGTTTTCTGAGCGCCAGTTAGTATCTCGGTCACTTGGTCCCCTTGCATGAGTGGTACATGGGGATGCACCCGCGCAGTTCCAGTCTAGGCATCTCGAGCCTCAACGAACTCTACAGATAATCCGCGTTCGGTTAGCGCACTCTCGAGGTACGGCGCTTCCACTGCGTCTGCCAGGAGTGCATCCCCATCCCAGAAGGGAGCATCCACCACAATTGCTCGGAGCCTCGCTGCGATGTCTGGATCCCGCGGCCGGCAAACGACACCAGAGCCGTGGAACGTGAATACCACGTCAGGCTTATCGGTGAAGGCGCGTACGCAGAAGCTGGCGTTGATCTCTGCTGCCAGAAGCGGTGTGGCCTTTGCGTTGAGCCGAAAGCGTCCAATCATGAGTGGATCCCCGTGAGGGTTGGTGAATGCCGAGTACGGGCGAGCTCGGTTCAGATAAGACAGCCCGGAAACGTGTTGGCTACGCGATAAGCGCGAGCTGAATAGGAAGGCGAGGTTCGACACAAATCGTGTGAGAAATTCTCGCAGCACGCTCAGAACGCACGCGCTCTAAGTCGAAATAGAACGGATCAGCCATTTGCTCCATGCCAGGCTGCGCCTCAAACCGAGCGAGGAGAATGTCGAGCACCTCCTCGGTGTCCCCGGTCGCAAGCAATCGGTCGAATCCCCGACCATACGCGCCCCGCCGAATGTGATCTTCGATGCGTCTCGCTATTGCATCCGGGGAAGTGTCATCGACGTAAACGTCAGGCCCTTGGTAGGAGAGTTCGTAAGGGCCGCGTACGCGACTCGCATCCAACGAGGAGTAATTCGGCTGGTACGGATATCGCCGCGGCGTCGGCTTGCGTTTCGGCTTGCGATGGTAGGAATGGTTCCACATGCCGATCGGTGCGCCTGCGCGGGAAGCACGCGGCGCACGGTCCAAATTCAATCTTCGGTTGGTAGGTGGAAAGTCGCGGCGCCAGGCACCGAACCAATCGAAGTCTCGTGCATCACCACATGCACCATGAGGGTATGCTTCCGAACCCTGCCCGTGCCTGTGATGTAGACTATAAACGGGAGGGCACGAGACTCGCCACCGCGGACAATCGCGGCAACCGCGCCCCGAGACATCCACATGATGTCATGCACCACGCCGTTCAGATCATTCATCCAGCGCGGGTTGTTGACCGCCCGTTCGATCAGATCCCAAACGCCGATCGTGCAAACCACGGGACGGCGCCGCGCATCCGTGCCATAGTGCTGATTCGTGACGTCGCTCGCCTGAGCGCGGAGATCGACGAGTATGCCGTCCTCGACTCCCTCCTCGATCGAGTACGTACTGATGATGTCATCAGCCGAAAATAAGGGCAAGGAGGAATCAGCGACCCTCGGCGCGACAACGGAGGCGACCGGAACAGGATTGACATGCTGAGAGACGGTTCCGAACATTTAGCACTCCAGAGGATTTGAGGATGTGCCAAGTGATGCACCCACGCGTTCCCTCCCCTGCTATTACCATCTCGAAGACAGTTCGATTATTCCACGCTCGGCCTAGGGAATTATAGATCTACGCGGCGGCGGTACTCATCTACCGACGTCTGCGCCCAAAGGGCGATCGCGCGATCCCCGTAGAACGTCCTAACCTTTTCACGCGCGATGTCGTCCGTCGCGGCATACAAGATCGGTGTATAGGTGAACGGTTCGTCGTCGGTTACCGTTGAATCTGGAGGCAGTACGTCCACGAGATAGGACTGCACTGGACCGCCTACGATTGGGAGTACGCAGGTGCCGTTCTCGTTAAACACCCCCTCTGCATCTGGGTTGAGTGCGACGGTGAGCGGGCCATCAGTGGCAACCACGGCAACCAGGAGGCCACGCGCCACGAGCTCGTAGTCCATGTCGCTCGGGGCGGCCTTCCCTGCTTTCTTTACTGTGCGAAGGCGAGCACGTTGTGCATGGGTGATTTCGGCGTTCTGAAACACGTTGCGAAGTGTAGTCGGCATTGGTGTCCTGTGGGTGACAGACAAGTTGATATCTGACTCTCAATGCACCCGCGTAACGGGGGGTGTTCGACGCGGCTGTACTGCTCGACGGAACAGTTGGAACTTGCTCTCGGTGGAAGGCTCTGCGTGAAGCGTGAACCTGGACACGATCTGTGAGAGCCGGGTTTGTTCCGATTCGCTCGAAGTATCGATCTCTGCTTGATGTACAACCGTACAGTCTGGTAGCTCAAGACGGTCGAGCTCGATTATCCCGCCAGCACCAACATCAAGAATGATCCTGGTGTTTCGTACCCACCCAACGCGAGGCAGCCTGTTCACACCGATCCCGGAGAAATAGAGCTGCATCTCTAGCGGTAGATGATGGACCTGGATGGAGGTCGGATGAACCGATCGGAATGCCGTGGGCAAATCACGCAGCAAATCGACATCAATCTCTCGCATTACACGACGACCGCCATTGTGCGAGACAGGAACCTTCGCCGTCATGATCGCGCTTACATGGCCGGTGATCCGTATGCGAAGCGTAGCAGACACATCCGCCAGCTTCCAACCGGAATCGTAGTAAATATTCAACTGATTGTCAGTTCTACAGATCCGGCCAGCACGCTTGAGACGCGCGAAGTCGTCCGCATCGAGAACGTACTTGGTCTCGACCTCAATGTTGCTCACTGACGTACACCCCAATGCGTTGGCCATGTCCTACGTACGGGATATGGGAGGTTTGGCTTTACATCGTGGGCAGCGATCGTCATGGTGCCCGGCGCTGCACTTCACGCGGCTCCCGAACGATCGGCGATCCAGAGGAAGTTATAGGTCCGGGCTTATTTGCTTGGAACCAGGCTTGCTTCCAAGGGGAGAGCTGATTGTATTCGCGTCGTGCTTCAGCGAGGGATTCCTCGAGCCAGTTGTCACGGTCCATAATCACGCGGCTTTCCGCTGGGGCCTGCGCATCTCACGCGCCGGTCGGCTATGGACTCCGGTGCGCTGCCCGCGAAGGGTGCATTCTATCGGGAATGCACGGGTCCAGTTTGAGAGGCAAGCATTGAAGACACGCGCCGCATCTGCGTCATCGGTAGCGACGTAACGTCCACGGACATCAGCATCGGGATCCGTAGCACTCATCCCCCGAATGCACTGAACAACCGGACGAGGGGGCGTGGTATCCAGCGTTACCATGAGTCCAGTGATCCAGATTCCGAACGCGGGACCGAAACTAGGTTCGGCCGCGTGAACGCGGATCCCCTGCGTACGAAGTGCCGCGACATGCGCAGCGTCAATTGCCCCGGAACGTGGACACTGCACCCGCTCCGTGCTCTGTTCAAAGTGCTCGCGCATTATTGGATCCCACCGTGGTTAAGAATTCTGAAACAACATCAGCTCCAGTTGCCCACCGGGCCGAAGCTTCTTCGCACCGGGAACA
The DNA here is from genome assembly GCA_003136975.1 of Gemmatimonadota bacterium. GTDB lineage: Bacteria > Gemmatimonadota > Gemmatimonadetes > Gemmatimonadales > Gemmatimonadaceae > Fen-1247. The sequence goes on from PLEG01000335.1 coordinate 6,618, forward strand.
CGACATCGAAACGCCAACCTCCCTCGAATTGGGAGGCATCGACTCGTCAATGCGGTTGACACCGACAACATCAAAAGACTCAGGGCCAAGGCCACATAGCAGTGTGCCAGACTCCAGGCTGAACCCACCATCTTTCCAGACAGGTTCGAGTGCTCGGATGTGAAGAACCCTCGAGCCTGACTTGGACGACCGTCGAGCGTGGTGGGATCCCATTCGAATGATGCGAGCTAGATCAAAGCGGAATGGCAGCGGGAACGTTTCCTTCAGCGCCAGCTCGTATAGATCCCAGGCACGGTCCCGTGCATGATCGGCCTCTATGGCCGCGCACTCGCGCGCAGTGTGCGTCAGAGCCCACATTGCACGGCGTCGTTCACGGAATGTTTGCAGCGTCAACCCTTGCAGGGCGGCTTCATGCGCTTCCACTACTTCCACTCGACACCAGGCGTCCGCTACAATCAGTGCGAGTGCATCAGAGAACGGGATCATTTGATCAGGCAGCCTTTGGTTGAGGCGTTGACGCGCGATAAAGGATCTGTGCGCATAACATCTCCCTGGAGCTCATCTGATAAGGCCGAATCATCCTGACGCCATCAGCAACGCGCACAAGCAGACGGTCCTTGCCGGTAGAACGCGCCACAATGTCGGCTGCTTTCCGGTACTCTTCCGGAAGCGTCGAATCAGCACACGGCATCAGCAGCAGGCTCAAGCATCCCTGCGGCAAAGGAATGTCCACGTCTTTACTACGGGCGCGGTAAGTGTAGATGCGCGCGTTGAGGCGAGGTGGACGTTCTCCGCGACGACTCCCGTGGCGCATCTCGAACACCCCGGCTATTGGAACGCGGACGTACTCCGCGCCAGTGGGGGTCGTGACGAATACCGTCTCGGACGGCCGGCAAAATCCTAAGTGATTATGCACGTTCGGCCGCCAGGTCGCGCACCGCGTTGAGCAAGGTGTCCAGGTCAACGAGTGTCGATCGTTCCGGCCCTGAATTCCAGTCGGAATTATTCTCGGGAATCACAATCCGTACTCGGTTGAGGTCTGGGTACAGAGTGAACCGCGGCGCGGAATCGGCCGGTCTTGCACCGGGAACGACTGCATTCGGATAGTCATGATCTCGTGCCATAAGGAACGCTCAGAAGGAACTCGAGGACTCATATCTCAGTGTGAGAAAGCCTGACAAACACACCATGCACCCGCGCTACTCGTGTAGTTGCCGGTATCCCATACAAAAAAGACAGCCCCGATCTGCTCTGCCGTACAATGACGGGGAACAAATCGGGGCTATCCAAGGATTGTGCAGTAGCGAGCTACTCCTCGCTGTACGTCCCGTCGTACACATTGGGCTCATACGGCTCAGTCAACTCATACGAGTCAGCCTCGTACCCACCGGCGAAGACATCCTCCATCAGCCCCTCGAGTCGGAAGTCTTCCGTATCGAGGAAACGCTGTTTCGCTTGTACGTCGAGATCATGGAGCACGTCCGAACTTGATTCAGTATTGGGGTTACGGTCGAGCATATGCATACACTCCACTGTGAAGGTGATGCTCTGAAATGCACCTACGCCATAGCTGGGAGCCGCTTCATGACTTCCTCGATCGCTGCCTGACGTTCCACCCAGCGGGAAATTTCACCTTCGCGCTCCCATTCCCTGGCCTTCAGCAACCGCTCTTCGCAAATCTGAATCTCGGCGTCGAGCATCTCTTCCGTCATATCCTGGATATCCGCGTTATCGAGCACTCTGGATACCTCCGCGGCAAGAACACAACGCGGCCAAGTATCGCTGGGGTACGGATCACCCAAGGACTGCCAATACGCGCCGTCATATACCTCAGCCCAGGTATATGCCGCACTCGAATACTTGCTACGTTTGAACCGCACCGCACCGCGCTCGACCTGCTTCCCTGCAATCTTGTCGTTCGGCATTCGAATTCACTCCGTTATTGCCGTGATTGAGACGGATGCACTCGCGGTGTTTGGTATCGGTGAAGACTGAAACCACAAAGGGACAGCGTAGCCAACCGCTGCCCCTCCCTGTTCCGGCGCACGCACTCTATGCGGTCGATGCTTCCTGGATGGCACTTTCCGCAGGGAGCTTGCAGTGCTTGAGCTGCTTCGGTCCCATCTTGAATACACGCCCGTCGCTTTCGCGGTTAACAATCCAACTACGATCCTGGGGGCGAGTAAGTACGTAGACAGTGTCGCCGTACTGGACTCGGCGCGTGGGGATCAGCGCTGCCTTGGAGAGCGGTTCCAATACCTCCGGCACATCCCTCGTCCAGCGGTTCTCGGTTTGGCCGGGCGGTGTCCACGGTTGCGCGCTGGACTCGTCGACAACGCAGCCGAATTCACCATGACGCTGGTAGGCATCTTCCGGGACAAGGAATCCTGCCTCCTCGTTTGTTGATAAACGCCACGCTATGACACCCACCGATCCGGTTGGGACATCATCGTGCCAACTACCCCACGCTGCCCTCGCTACAAAATCCTTCGCAGTACTGGCTACAAATGCGCGCTCCCGCAATGTGAAGGACTCTGCTGGATCAAGTGCCTGTCCCGTCCACTCGGTGTAACGGTCGGGGTATAAGTTCTTGAGGTCCCGCATTGCGAGTGCCACTTGATCCGGTGGGAATCGATCTGGGAAGGCAACGACCACGAGGCTGGCGTCGCAATCCTCCTCAAACCAATTCCCGGGAATCCGCAGTGCTGCCGGCATCAGTTTGGCAAGCGAGGCTTCAACCTTCATTCCACCATGTGATGAGGTAGAGTAGAACGTAATACCTTCGCCGTAGGCTTCTGCATCTTGCGACATGCCCCACGGGGTCCGTACCGGGGTGTGTGATCTATACATACCTGATGCTCCATCGAAAGAGTTTCTGTTCTGTCGATGGATGCGCCTGCGACTCCTCAGCCGGCGCGATCTGTCGGGTTCCCTACGCTCCCAGGAGACCGAGAGTTGCGCCGGCCGCCACGATTTGGCGTACAGTTGAGAGTGGCAGCGGTGCGCTCTCGACGACGTATCCACCGTCATCCAGCAACCAACGCACAGTGTCGGCTGCTACGTCCACAACGACCGAGCCGGCGGTCGTGCTGAGATCGTGCACACTTACTCCAGCCGTGTCAAACGCGCGAGAGATCTCGGTCATTTCGGCATAGATGAGATGTCCCGCTTCATCAGCCTCCTCAAGAGCACTTCTCACAAAGACGTCCTGGCTGGTCGTGCGCACTCGCTTGTCCAGCCAAAGAAGGACCGTCGACGGAATTGAGATCGTGGGCGCTATGCCAAGTGATTGTTGAACAGCGATCGCCGAATCTGATAGAGCGACTATCAATTGTGCCGTTCTGGCGTCGATCGCGAGCGCCACTGCTCCGATGGATTCGGTGAGCACATTCGTGCCACCCCGCGCGTTAGCCACCCCGATGAAGCACACCGCGGCGTCATGCGAGAGTGCTTCTATGAACGCGGTCGGTATAACCAAATGCTGCGATGCCGCTCCGGACGCAGGCTGACCAATCATGGCATACTCCGAAAAATAAAGAAAATGACAGGAAGAGAGTGTGTGCTATTTGTCGAGATGCGCCTACGGCATCCCACACTCTCACATTACCAATTGCTGATCGCGATCAAGAACCCTGGAGTTCACCCGCGACCGTTATAAGTGCCCGCTGCCTGTATGGTCTAGTGCCTATTACGCCATCGTTGCCGCAAGATCACGCTTCCACTGTGGCATCTCCGCCACGTTCTCAGTCACGTCGGCAATCCGCGCATCCGTCTGCGAGTAATCCCTTGGCGGAAGCAGGAAAGACGCGGGTACCGGGAGACCCGGAACAATCTCCGGCACACCAGTAACTGCCTCTTCCATTGCGCGGATGACAGTTGCCCGTAGCCACGCGGTCCACGTGTCGAACGTCTTGAATTGCCCCGTCACGAGTGACGAAGGGAAAAGCGGCTGAATAGTGTGATGATCGTCCTCGCCATTGTTACCACACTCGATTACTCGCACTTCAACGCCGACAGACTTCAATCTCGCCTGTAGCGCGTCGCCTATCATTTTGGCGTTTACGAATGCTGCCGCGTCGGGAATTGTGACAACACCGTTCGTCCGGGGTGGGAAGAACAGTTGAACCTCGGGCATGAACCACTTCTTGGAGCGCCAGAGTGCAGTATATCCCGTGGCGATCGAGACGCCATCAGCGATGTCCAGGTACTCCTCTCTGATCAGCGCGGATTCTAATTCGGTGAGAGGGTAATCTGATGCAGTGTCTAGGCCGAGTGCGTGCAGCTCTTCGAGCGTTACGTGCTCAACGGGCTCGCATGTGAAATTGGTGAGAAACACAGGGCGATCACTCGCGATTGCTTCGATGGCGAAAGCGGAGGACACAGGCAACTCCATAAGGAAGGGGAATGTATGGAGATGCACTCGCGTGACGGCCAAACTCACAACCGTATTGTGCCCCAGTGTCGCGGCCACCAGGTGACCGCCTTGCCGCTGCTTCAAGGGCTCGCCGGCGAGCCTTACGCTGCGATCGCGGAGGAGCTGCGTAGGTAGCGAAGCTTTGAGTGCATAGTATCGGCGCGACGCTTCGCCAGCCATCGGGACCACGCGTCATACCGCTCGTCGTAGGACTGGAAGTCCGATCCCGCCGGATCGGAGCATCCTGGGGCGATCATCCCCGTCTCTCGGGCGAATGCGTCCGTTAGCTGTTCAAACGGGGATTGTAACCCAGCATCAACGGCTGCAACTGCGAAGGAAATGGACATACGAGACCCGGTGTGATGTGGCCAACACCAGGCCATGCACCTGCGGGCTCAATGTCCACAGGTGGTAGTTGCTTTTACGACGCCGTTGGAATACGGACGGGAAGCCGGCGCAGCAGCTTCGTGGTAATCGAGAGGTACCCATTCTCGAGCCGGGGTGCATGTTGACGGATCCACGCCTGCGCCTCGTCGGAAACGAGGGCAGCGGCAAGCACATCGAGCGGGATCCCGGCTTCCGTCGAGCACACTGAGAGGTTGTGATTTATTGGTAAAACCCCCGCCGGCAGCCGTATCACGCGCAGCCGCTGTGCAATCCGTGGGATCAATAGGGCTTCGCGATTGAGCGGGAACGGGCCCCAATTCTCGGGCGGTGCCCACCGCGGAGTCTGGCGCGCACGGGGCGGTAACGCCCCGAGTGTGCTATCAAGGTGCGCAAGCACTGCCGAGTGCGGTTCACTGCCCCGCTGCGTCCGGACGGCGACGCGCGCCGGCGGCCGGAGCGTGTCCTCCTTGGTCACGTCATCGGTATCAACACACGGTACGAGCTCGTTCAGAGGCAGGTGTGATGCCTCGCTCGCCCGGAGGAAGAAGACGCCCTGGGGACCGAGCCACGGCGCAATCCGGACTTCGGCGACCGACCCGAGTGGCACAGTACCGGGTGCCAGCGTCATTGGACCGTCGATCTCGATTGGCTCGCGCGTAAGCGGCCGCGTCCTGCGCGCATCGCTCCCGAGCAACACGGCAACAGGGTGGATGCGCGGAGGCGTTCCGCGTGTCCGCTGCTTTGGACGGTAGAACGATGAAGCGGGATCCAGTCGAGTCAGCTCGGCAATACCGAATCTGCGTCCGATCGATTCCCGGAGTTTGCTTGCGTTCTGATTGAAGAGCCAGCGATCGGAGGTGACGCACGCGAGTACTCCATCATCTGTAAGAACCTCGGTGCAGCGGTCGAGGAAAGAATGGAGAATGTCGGCACGCGCGTATTCAGGAACCGTCTCAGCGTAGAGAAGTTTGAAACGCTCGGGAAGATTGGCCCTGCGAAAAAATGGAGGATTCCCGCAGATTACCGAGTAACGTCGCTCGATCGGACCAGGCGCCAGAAAATCGGCCTCAATGATAATTCTGTCGGCGGCTGACTTAGCAGTCGCGGCACGCCATCCCCTGTTTTCCAAGTGGCGCGCGATTCGAATACGCGCGTCCTGCGCAGCATCAGGATGGATCTCCCATCCTTCCACCCGATCAGCTAGAGCATCAACATCGTTGGACGCGAGGGTGAGCCGCGCGATCGCGCGCTCGAGGAAAACGCCGTCGCCGGCGCCAGGATCGAGAAGGCGACCACGGGCACGTGGCCACCCGGCGAGATCAAGCACCGCATCTACAACAGGATCTGTTGTGTAGCACGCCGTTGCGGCGTGGAGTGCTTCGATGTCAGGATTCCGGATCGGGAGGAACAGGTCCGGAGGAGCGATTGAGGTTTGCATAGAGAGTGGGTTACTCTCACATGCGCCCGCGCGATCGCTAGCGAAGCGACCGCGCCAATCCTGGCGCAGTCGTGGTTACACGAGGATTCCACTCTCCGCGAACGATATATATCGACCATCGCCGATGATCAGGTGATCTAGCACTTCGATATCGAGCATCCGTCCCGCTGTCACCAGTTTCTGCGTTACGATGCGATCCTCGGGGCTCGGTGACGGATCCCCACTCGGATGATTGTGACAGAGCACAATCGCGTACGCGTGCGCAACGATTGCACCTAGGAAAATTTCCCTCGGATGAACAAGTGCGCTGTTCAAAACCCCCCTCGACACCGCGATGAATCCGCTCGGGCAAAGCCGATGCTGCGCGTCAAGCGGGAGCATCCAGAGGACTTCGTTCGGTTCCAACGCAGCGACAGGCGCCATAAAGTTGTAAATGTCCTTCGCCTCGCGAAAGGTCACGCGCTCCGGTCGTCCTTCACAGACCACGCCGGCGCTCATAGTTCCATCGCGGACCAGTCGATAACCGTACTGCACCGCCAGTTGACTTGCGGCACGCTGCGCACTGCGACGGCCGACTGATTCGGGCGCGGCAACGGGTGTAAAGAAATCGTCTTGTAAAGCGAGAGAGGTCATGGGCATGATAGGAGCGGCGAGTAGTGAAAGAAAAGAATGATCGTGCCCATAGATGCACCCCCGGCGCACGTAGCATCCCATTCATTCCGTGCTCGTGATCTTCCTCACATCACTCCAGTCCACGACACGACTCGCTTAGACCGGCGCCGCCAGGTTAGCCAGAGTCCATGCGCGGGTCCATGCGTCCCATATCGGCAACATGGTTCCAACCTTCTTGCCGCGAATCAGATCGTGGATTCCCTCATCAAGTGCGGGGACACATGACGCTCCGCGCTCGAAGGCTTTGGCGCCGAGCTCCGCAGCGCGTTGAAAATCGGCAGATGTCGCGCGCTCCGCGTGTTGGTCAGCGACTTCGTTGCTTGCTTCGACGTGCGCGATATTCGCAGCGTTGAAAGCGGGGACGCCCTTCCCGACTGAACCGCCCGGCCAGCTTTCCTTCTCGGTGAGATAGAGGTAAGTGACGACGCCGTGACGCCCACCGCCGAGAACAACAGAGAATCCCGTATCGGTGAACTTGTAGGAACTCGCCTTCCGAAACGTGTGCCAGCTCTCACCTTCCCCAACCATGAGCGTAAACGCGTTGCTCTGAACGCGGCCGACCGTCACGGCGAGTGGTTGAGGCGCAAGCCTGCTGTGCGTGCGTGTGAGCATCATTCCAGGCTGAAGGAATGCCTTGAGTTGCGAGAGGTTGCGCGGCGATGCTGTTGTCGAGGGACGCGTTGAATTCTTCATGATGATTCCACCGTTGGGCGTGAAGTGCGAGCTGACTACTGGGAATAGACTGCGGCGAATGCGACGAAGAACAACACGAATGCAACTCGGAGAAGTGCCAGGAGGACCGGCGCCGGGAAGTCTCTCGGATTCATGGACAGATAAGGCGCGCGCATTAGAGCCTCGCCCTCACGCCACCCGTCTCAAATCGGCTTGCGATCGCGTTGCTGCGGCGCTGAATGACTTCCGCGCTTGGAGTGCTTGCCTTCGCCGAGAGCGTCCACTCCCGAGCAACCAACTCGGCGTCTCTTCGCGTACGGTACGAACCCGAGCTGATCGTATCGCTTGGTCCGTCGCCGCGATCGGCGTAGCACTTCACCCGCCAGAGATCGCTCGGCCGGTAGAGCATACCGGTGATCGGCGATACGTCCGTGCGCGGTGCGCTCGAGTCATGGTATGGAGTAGTGCGCGGGGCGCGCTTCGTCTTGGGAATGGATGACGTAGCGGATGATTCAGAAGCAGTTGCGGTGTGCATGGAGCGGGGTGGGTTGGAGAGAAACGAACCAGCCCCAAGTCATGCACCCGCGGGATCCACCAAAAGCAAAAGCGCGCGGCAGACCAACACCGCGCGCTCTATCGCATTCGACTACAGCGTTCTAACCGTGCCCAATTACGGCCGCGAGATGTTGAGGTCGTGGACCTTCTTGAGTGCAGCCTCGCCCTGCGCATGATGAACGGAATCAGCCTTGGCCTGGGCGGTGGCGGAGTCAGCAGCAGCGTTGTGTCCCTTGCTGCACGCAGCGACTGCAATGAGTGACATCACGATGGCGATGCGGAAGAATGAGAGAGAACGCATGGTGGAGGCTCCAAAGGAGTGAGAAGGAAAGGAACTTCGTATAGGATGTGATGCACCCGCGTGTCAGGTTGAGCCACTACATAATATGCGTGGGGCGGGATGGCGTGAACACATCATCCACCGCCCTGCCTGTAGTTGCCGGGCTACTGGGGTCCTGTGCCGTCCCATTCGATTTCGACTCGGACGCGCGCGGTGAAGTTGAGTTGCCGTCCCTCATCAAGATCGAGCACGATGCGGACGAGCTCGCAGCCCTGAGACTTGGCTGTACCCTGGCGGAGTAACTCGGTGAGAGCATGTGCGTTCGGTGCTGGTTCCGCGACCCAGAACGGGGCGACCTTCCGACCGTAGTGAGTGAGCACCAGGAAGCGACCGAGCGACAACAAGCTGACCTCGGCGTAGCCATAATGGCGATTAGCCCCAGCGCAGATGGTGGAATTGGCCCCATCCATGTCCACGAGGCGAGTGTCAGGCACCAGATCACCAAGCAGCTTGGCGGCGGCGTGGAAGCGCCGGCGTTGATCACAATCGGTCGAGATCGTGGAGAAAGGCGAGAATGTTTGGAGAAGGTTGGTCACTTGGATCTCCGATTGTCTGGGCTGATTGTCTTATCGAGACAAGGATGTTCTGGCTCGCCGGCGAAACGATGCCAATCGCAAAAGCAGCACGTCATCCCGATCAGGGAGCCGTCATCGTCGTACAAGTGGAACTGCCAGCCGTCCTTGCACTCGGGACAGGGTGTAGTCCCTCCAGGCTCTTGCATTTTGGCTTCAAGGTCCGGCATGTCCATTCGCGCTCTCGCATTCAGTGGATGACAGTAGGTGCGCCCGCGAAGGGAGCCGGGAATCCCGGCGACCGGCCCGACCCCCTTCGTTGTTCGCCGCTATGCCGCGTCAGCCACGCCCCACAAGCGGATGTAGTTCCGGATTGCGGCCGCAATCTCGATCCGGTAGTCCGTCGCGGGGTTGCTCAGAAGAAACTCGGGTGGGGCGAGGGCGCGCGCTTCCGCGCTGTCGTCCAAGAGTCCGACCGCTGCATCCACACCCATCCGCTCGATCTGGGCGGTGGCGTCCCACTCGAGGGTAGCGTCGAACTCGATGTGCCGGTCATGCACCCGAGTCACGGGAATGAACTTGGCGATGACGCGCGGTCCGGTCGTCGGCGCAGGTTCATGGTACGCTCGCTGGCGGCCAGTTGGGAATGTCACAGTCACGACCGTCTTGGTGTCGAGCACGACCTCCCGCTGGATGTCCAGATCGTAGACCGCGACCATGAAATCACCCTCTCCCTCGGCGGTGGCGAGGAGTTTCGCGTGGTTCGCGATCCCTTCGAGCCGGGCTTCGGTGAAAGCCAGGCAGGTCTGGTGATCGCCACCAGCTTGAACGAACACGACGTACCGCTCGAGGGTCTCGGGGGTGATCGGATCGAGCCCGCGATTGGCGTTATCGCGGCGGCATATCTCCGCATTATCACCGATCGTGATTCCTGCCTTGGGGTCGGCGTCGAAGTCGAAGCTGAACCACGGCACATGGAGGCCAAGGGTGCAGGCAGCCAGGAAGCGCTGCTTCTGAATGCGATCGACGGGTGAGACGGCGGGAATTGAAGCGAGCATCGGTGTGGCTCCTATATATAGAAGGGGGATGCCGATGGATGCACTCGCGGGGCGGAAGGCTTAGGAGCTCTCACCCCGCGGGGAACAGTCACACGTCCTACTCGCCCGGCCGTATCAGTGGACGGTCACCTGTGCCTTCCACAGCCTCCGGCACAAAATCGCTGTAGTCAATGCAGCAGGCACCGCCTGGGACGCGGACCTCGACCATGACGCCGAACGGCGTCCTCGACCACTCGCACACGGCCGTAATTGTCCCCTCGTACCCGGACGTAGTGCCGTGCATCCCAACATATGGCGCGGGCCTGGTGGCAAATGCGGGGGCGTTAATCATTGTGGCTCCGATATCAAAGATGGGTATGCCACTGGATACGCTCGCGGGGTGGATAGGCTTGAGAGCCCCACCCACCCCGCTGGCACAGCTACATCCTGCCCGCCTTGCCGAATCAGTAAATGGTCACCGCGGCGAGCCACTCGCGGCCGGGAATGACGACCTCGCGAGCGACTGTCTCCCCTCGCGCGACGACGCCAATCCATCGCGGGCCAGTGATACGGGCCGGGTGGACTCTCCGAACAGGTGTGACGATTTCACCGGCCGTTGCACCTGCCCCTGTTCCGCTTTTACTCTCAACGTCGCGAAGCAGCCGGTAGGGCCTGCCGAGTTGCACATTCGTCAGGTCGAAATCGGGCGATAGCTTCGGGTTCTCGGGTTTGAGTAGATCGACTTCGACGCTTTTCTCTTCGGGTGTGTGGACTCGGAACACGGTACCGATGCTCGCCGGGTCGCGGAGAATGACCATCGCCTGTAGGGCAGCCTCAACCGGGGTGGGAGAATCGAGGTCGATCGACCACTCGACGATACGGCTGACACGTTCCGGCTCATCTGCTCGGGTGACTGCACCGTGGGCACGTTCAAGGATTGCGGGCATAACTGGGTTGGGTATGGGTGGAGGTCTCAATCAGTTATGCGCTCGCGGGGTGGGGAGAGTCCCCACCCCGCGCCCATGGTCAATCGAGCGGTGCCGCAGAGAGCCACGCCCGGCTTGGAATGATGACCTCCTCTGCCGCTACGCTGCCGCGCGGAACGACAGCCACCCATCGCTGGATCGGACTGTCCTTGCAATGGAGCGCCCGGATAGGAGTCACGAGCTGACCCGCCCTCGCCATGACCCCATTCCCGTCCGCATTCTCGAGATCCCGCGCGAGTCGGTAGGGCTGGCCCACTTGGATTGAGGTGTAGAGGGGTTCCCGATCGAGCGTGACCGGCCGGTCGGGGTCACGGACGTCGATCTTCATGCTCGATCCGTCGGGCTCGTATACCGTGAACACCGTGGCGAAGCTAACGGGGTCGCGGTGTGCCTCCAGTGCCTGGATTGCGGCATCGGCCGGTGACGTACTTATGAGGCTGATCGACCAGATGACTGTACGCTCTGCAGTACCCTGATCCGGTGTGGCTCCGGACTGATCGGTGATCTTGGTTCGGGAAGCAGGTTCGGCGGCGACAACTGTCATGGGTAGCCTCAGTATCGATGAATGGAAGAAGGGGTCTCCATTCTGATGCGCCTGCGGGCTCCCCGGTCTCGCGGCAACAGGGTGATCAGATCCCCGTCGCCGGCGAGTGCCACCCCATCACCCGAATAGAGCAAGCTGCGCGCGAGTTGGTACGGGGGAAGCCAGCACGGCTGCCGTCTGCTCCGTGGTCGCAACCTTCCCCGCCTCGCCTATGTGCTCCACAATCTCACTGGACGCTACCGACCCTGCGCGCCCGGTCGATCGAGCGATCACGTCCGCGAACAGTTCGACGTGGACACCTTGCCCAACGACCTCGCCGGCGGTTGTCATTGCATCGCCCAGCTCATAAGAGTCCGGCACACCGTTGAACCGGCGCATTTCAGATAGGGTGAGCCAGCGGTACGTATCCGGTCGTGAGGGATGCGGAACAACGGGTGAGTCACCCTGACCCGCGAGCATTCTCTTTTTGAGGGCGCCTACCGCCTTTGCCTCCAAGTCGATCGTTTGGATTCCGAAGCCATTCCCCTTGGCGCCCTGCTTCTCGGCATGGTCGAATACCCAAGCCTTGCTCTCACGATCGAACCACTGACTGTCTGTGACCTCTGTGTCGAGGTACTCGCGCACGGGTCGGGTGGCCTCGCGCTCCTCTGGGAATGGTTCGAACCGGCTGCCATCCTCGGGAGTCTGGGCAACCATGATGGTGCGCTTCCGCTTTGTGGCATATCCACAGGTGCTTGCATCCACCACTCGGCAGTCAACCGCGTACCCCATTCGTGAAAGAGCACCCCGAAGCAGGAAGGCAGTCTCACTAGTGGCGAACCCCGGGGCTTCCTCGATCACGATAGTCCGTGGATTAGTTCTTATGACTATCGCGAAAGCCCATGCCGCCATGTCGCCCAATGGGTGAGCGGTTGCTGGTAAAGTCCCATCGCGCTTCTGCCCGCCCGACCCTTTCGCCTGACGGGTAGCCATGCTCCATGGTTCGCACGGGATCCCCATCGTGAGTAGCTCGACCTTGGGGAGGTCGGCGAAGGCTGCCTCGTGTACGCTCATGCAGTACATGGATGCAGTGGGATGGTTCTGCTCATAAATAGCCGCGTAACGCTCGTCCCACTCCACAGCGAACCTCGGGGTGAAGCCGGCGAGTCGAGCAGCCTCGGTCAGTAGCCCGCCACCAGAGAACACCGACCCCTCGCTACCATCACGGAGGCGCGAGGCAATACGGCGATCGAGCTCCGGTCGGGTAATGACTATCCGCCCTTCCTCGACTCTCACATGTATCGCTGCCCCGTCGCCGAATAGCTGGCGAAGGATGGGCGCGTTGAGATCGATGACAGGTACACGGTGCGCGGTGTCATCACTCCTCCCAACCGTCTTGGCTGACACCCGATTCCCTGTCGGCATTGAGACCGGTACGATTTCGAGTGCCGCACTGTCACCATCGCCGGAAGTCGTGAGGCTCAGGTACACCCCCGGCAGAAAGCCAGCTCGTGAGAGGTACCTTCCCTGCGCGTAGTATCGCGGGTTCCCCTTCGCGCTACCCAGCTTGGCGGCCGTTACCCGGACAGCCATACGCCGGCGAGCGGTCGAGTTGAAGGAGGTTCCTGCTGATGGTGTGGCTACTGACATAGGGATGGTCCGCGGTAGGGGTGACACCTTCAGATGCACCCGCGCACCCCCACCGTCTCCCGATCAGATATCAACGGACTACTTCGACACCTACTCGACCTGTATTAGGAGACCAAGGTGTCCAGGCTCCCGATCGCCGCAGGTTCATGACGCATGGCCACCCCGTAGATAGTCCGTCCGATACACCCCATCCCCAACGGGTACCATGCTCTCAATACTTAACCGCCCCGCCTCCGATCGCTGCCGATACCCTCGCAGTACCATGACCCATAACCCAAAGACCACACCTGTGGCGCGGCCACGCGCCGCGAATCTCAATGATTACAGAGGCTACAAGACCGTGTGGTGTTGCGCTCGGGTACGCCGTGGTCAGTGAACAACACGAGTGCCGCGGAACGCGGCGCGGTCTCAAGACCCAGCCGGCCCGCCGGCGTGAGACCCTCACTGTTACCGACCCACTCGATCGCGAACCGGTGTCGCGTTCACGCGACGCGGACTACAAGAGGGCATCCGGTACTCCGGCGCAGACCGGCCCAATCGCCGACGGGTCAACGACCACACCAGTGTCGCGGCTACGCGACGCGATTCTCAATAACCTACGAGAGCCTCGCGATACGCTGAGGTCACCCGGCAGCCGGGAGGCTGCGTTCGACTGGACCTCGGGAAGAGACAGCACCTCGATCCAATGACCGCCACTCAAGGCAGAAGGCGCCCCCGCTGTACCAGCCTCGGATGCGACGAGGCTCTGGCTGTCCGCCCAATCTCAACCGAGCACATCACTCCAACCACCGAACCGGAACTCCAGGCATGAACCGCCCCTGCTGTACCAGCTACGGATGCGACGAGGCTCTGGCTCTCCCAGTTTCAATCCCCCATTACCAATCTGCGAACAGACTTTCACTCGTGTACCACCTACCAGACTCACGTCAATAGCAACAGCACCGCGACCACAGCACGAAGTGATGATTGAGACTTACATCATCCAAGGTACCCACCACACCCTCAGCCTCGTCGGGCCGACCACATATGCACCACTACACACCATATGACCGGGTTTTGCGCAACGATTCGTTTTTGAAGGAGATGATCATTTAACATGTTGAAACACAAGCGCTTGCATGAGCATGTTCGATAAGTATCACAGCCATTTGAATATTCAAATCACCGCCACTCGATTAGAAGCAAATCAACCGTTCCAATGGATACGGTGTTATTTGCACAGTGTGAAATACCAAAGAAGATGAGAATTGCTCAAACTCGATGATCTGCTGGTAATACTCTGGAGTCATAGGCGTTCATCATCAGTGTGCGAAGCAATGTACTTGACCATTAGAGTATCGGCGATAACCGAGTTGGGTTGCACGTCTGCGCCATGTGCCCCATGAATGGCCACGAACGATGCAGACGTATTGGGTGCGCAAAGCGGATCCACTCCACTGAGACTTTCACTGTGCGTCTCGGTATTTAAGTGTGGCCGGCTGCGGATCGAACTCTATATCGATCTGGTCAAACTCGTGAAGCACGAAGAGGTCGTGCTCGTGGAGAGACTCGTAACACGCGGATCCAATTGTGGTCTTGCGGCTGGGGAGCCGACCGGTAACGCTCACTTAGCTACGGCGAGCCTCTCGGATGGACACGACTGCCTCTCAGTTGAGGTACGCAGCTATTCGCATCAACTTAGGTGTTTTCCGCAGTCAGTCGCATCAACTTAGGTCATTTTTCTCGCCTACTTAGGTCTTTTTCGACTAGCAGCGGCACTGCTTGTCCCATCATATTTTAGAAAGCATATCTAAAACAAAACGAAGAAAAGGCCACGGTGATTTCACCATGGCCTTCTGCTTATTGATCTTTACCCTACGGAGTTTCTTTCGAGATTGCCTAATTAACTTGCCAACGCCGAACCCTGCTTGGGTGATGCGGCACTCGCGAGCATCGCAATCAACGATGAACGCACCTGTGGATCGAGATGCCCCTCAACCTGTTTGAGTAGTTCACGACGACTACGTGACCACCTGAAACCAGAGGCTGATGGGAGGACGTTCACAGTCGAGTCCCCCACCCCTCCGAGCTTCTTCATCACGATCCGTCGTACGTGCTCTACTCGTTTCGAACTCCGATGATAGCAGATCACTTCGACCGGAGCAACCCGCCGTGCCGTCGTGAGAACACTCGAGAGGTGTTTCATTGATATGGCACCACGTCCCACAAGTAGCGCTGGAATCTGGTCCGCCGTTGGCGGAAGGAGCCCCCACACACTCTCTGGATTCTCGAATCGCACGAGTCCGTCTCTGAGCGCTTCTGTAACCGAACGAGTCCGAGCGCCCAACGATTTGCTTCGGTCCAGCGTCCCGAGACCCCTTATCCAGTCTGCGCCGCGTACAAGCTTCCACCCCGATAGTACGCGCTCCAGAATCAAATGAACGAGGGCCAATCGCTCCACGAATGCACTCCTCGTTGCGTCGCTCCAGTCACCGGCAACACGGTCGGCGCCAAACGCTTCGACTGCGAGAGACCATCTCGCATCTGGCACTAGCAGATAGGATCGGCCGAGCAAACGTCCGAGGCGAAGATCACTACTCTTGTCGCGGCGGAGCACACCGACCCGCTGAAGTGCTGCGACACGCATCGTGTAATAACGCTGAGACGCACCACCAATACACTCACTCAAAGCAACCGCGGTACGCAGGTCGATCACGCCGAAGACGCCAAGCAAGTCGACGATCACCTTTGAATGGTGATTGCCCAAATACTTCGCTTCTGGTTCCCTGCTGGTCCGAAGCCTGTGAACGAGGTCGCGTTTTGGTAATGCAGCGGCACGTTCACTAGCTCCTGCTTCAGCCTTGTTATTGTCAAGAGATCCGTCGGCTGCGGCATCAATAGACGCTCGGATTCTGCCGGGCGTGTGAACCGATTGCGATATCAACGGCGACGTTCCATGATCTAGCGGGGTTTCTCGCTCGGACTGAATAGGCAAGAGCGTCGGCAGAATCGGATCGATCGCTATACTCGCCTCCTCGTTATTAACCACTGGGCGCACCACTGCGGTGGCGCGTCGCTTCGGCCGAGTAGACCGTGCGAGAGTATCACTACTTGATGGGAGGCTGCTTTGGTTCGGCATAAAGGATCTCAGAAGTGAAGGCAGGGAGCCCCGATAGCTGCAACCACGCGCCGCGCTACGGATGGGCTGGTTGCCACAAAGTCGACTCGGTTCGCGAGTCCTTCGTACTTGGTTGTGATATTGGTGTCGCGGTAGTTCTCGGAAATTATCTCGGTTGCTCGCCGGCTCCCCGTTGGTTCGATCGTGATTAGGTCGGCGATGGAACCGAGTAACTCTCCGCGGCGGATCTGTCGTGTGCTTCGAGAAGCCGCGAGGAAGTCGGCCTCTGTCTCGAACGCGACGCCGTCTTGGAATTCCCCGTTGGAACTGAGTGCAGCGAGCGCCGCTTCCACGGCGAGCTGGCCGTGCTCAATGGTAGACTCCTTCCAGCGGCGTTCGGCAATTTGGGTCGTCTTACACCAGATCGTAGCGGGTCGATACGCCCAAGTTGGTACGCTTATGGAGTCGCACATCTTGATGTAGCCGCGCTGGACTCCTACGCGTAATGCTTCTCGTGTTGCAGCTCGGCGTTCCCGGTACGTCACTGAGGGAGGGAACCCGGCCATCAAGAACCGACGCTCGATCTGAGTATCAGGCTTCACCCACCCCATTAGCGGCGCGAAGACCATTGCGGAGGCACGATGCTTCCGGACTTTGCTCGCATCAAGGGTGAACACAGCATCACGGTGGCTTCGCTCCCAGATACGTTGGTACGAGCGTAACATGCTCCATTCGTAAGGCACTCCACGTCCCACTCGCATTGTGGTGAGGCGTTCATATGTCGAACGGATTGTCGCGAGGGATACCCACGTCACCGGACGTCGAAGCCGAAGCGACAGGAACTGAGGTATTGTCAGCGGGGGCATCCGACTCCAGAACGCCGCTGACTCCGCTTCCTTGTATCTCAACTCCGGTAGACCCTGCATCCAGAACCCCAGGGCTTCCGGTTTCGACAGATCCAACTGTGGCGGGTTGGGAAGCGGAATGAGTAACGGCTGATTGAGTAATGTCATTGTCCGCTGATGAGGGGAAGTGGATTGGGGCCACCGTTGGCACTGCTACGGCAGGAGTGGTTGCAACCAGTACTACTGGAGCATTCCCCGGAGCACTGTTCCCTTGGAGGAAAGAAAGAACTGCATCCACTGTTGGAACTGCAGCAGCACCGCGGCGCCGGCCAACCTTCCCCTGTGCGTGTGTGGCTGCAGGTGCTGGTGTGGTCTGTACTGGTATAGGCGGGCCAATAGGCTGCGCTGGTGCTGGAGGCGTAATCGTCGGCTGCGTGAGCGTAATCGCTTGTGGGTTTACCATCGTTTGTGGCGGACCCGTAACCGGACCATCGTCGGCCACAGCGTCCGCCCACTCTGCACGAAGATGTTGTGGAAGCGTAGAATCGAAGTTCCGGAGATATCCATCGACGTCGCGATAGATATCGAGCACCGTTCGCATCGCTTGCGATACCATGAACCACTGGACTCCTCGCACGCTGGCCCTCACTCCGGTCAAGCTTGGCGACAGGTAGGCATCAACGTCCGGGCTTAGACCTGCCGCAGCAGTTCTAGCTTCAGTAATTCGGGCTGGACTTGGGGGCTGGATTGCTTCTGCCGCCTGCACAATCGGAAACGGCATGGAGAGGTCGAACCCGAAGGATTGCACCAGCTTCCGCCCGTCCTCCTCGTTAACAAGCACGACTGTCGGCTTGTTGGGTGTCGAGTACCCAGGCTTCAGGATACCGCTCAATGCACGCTCAATTAGCGCCGAATGCTTTTCAACGTCCTTTGACTCTATGACACACGCGAATGTCCGCGTGAAGAGAAGTACTCCCCAGATCTCGCCGCACGACCATAATGTGCGCATCGCGAACACATCGTCTCTTGTTGGATCGGATGCCTCTGCGAGCACCTTGAGCCGATCGACAGCAGTCCAGTCAGTGATATTCCCGGAGAGTACGCACATAGGAATCGGTGGCACATAGTCACGCGCACTTCGATTCACCTTGTCAATATCTGCAAGCCAGGGGATGTCCACCGTACGCAAGATCCTGATACGGCGTGCCGGATAGGGATTGCGGCCGTCGCTCACCATGACGATCGCATGCCCCTGTGGAAGGGACTGAACAATCTCCGGCTTGAAGCGGGGGACGTCACGTATGGATTGCCGAATGGAGCCAGATTGAGTCAGCCCGCCTCCATCACTGCCGGCCTTGCCTTTCGTCCCCTGTACCCGACCGAGACTTTCGGTAATGCCAAAATCCTCTACCATTGTCTCGACCATACCGTAGGACTTTGACTTAAGCTCTGCCGATATGCCGTCGGGGTCGCGGAACGAGATGGTATTCGCGCAGGTGGTCCCGAGAGTCTTACTTGCGGACGTTTCTGTAGCGTCGAACTGAGTGCGAATCTGATAGGCGAGGAATGCTCCCATCTGCGCGGATCGGTTCTGGGATAACGCCCGCTCAAGCACCTCAGTCATATACGACGCGGCTTCATCGATGAATATGTACGAGTCGCGCATCTCTCCCGACGGTGTCGTTCTTGCGACTTCCATGATGGCAGCTACGTATGCATTCACTAGCATCGTATTGACAGCCCTAGATACGTCTTGGTACCGCGTCAAGGGCATGTCGATGCCGAGGAGTCCACCCTCTCGAACTACCTCATCCATCGTACCGAATGTCGGGACTTCTGGAGCCATCGTCCGGACAAGGTCGCCGGCAGTAAGCTTGCCGCCGAAGTTGAGTATTTGAGCCGTTGTCTCGGTGAACTTTTTAATGTCGAGTTCTGCGAAACGCTGCAACTCACTTAACTCAACGTGATTCACCAATGGTCCTTCGACACGCTCGTTCTTTCGCTCCGCTTCCGCCTGATCGTTGAATCGGGCCTGCGCGTCCGAGACGAAATTGTCAAAGGTCTCCTTGGACCGAAGTAGATTGAGTAATGTCAGCCAAGTGATTCTACCCGGCATCAATGCTTTCATAACGCCAACGAGGCAGGCGACTACTGACGTCATCTGGCTAGTCCAAAAACGGTCAGTCTCGCCATCAACGATACTGATGGTCGTTGCTATTGTGCTCGCTAGATCGGCGTTAGTTCTCGCCAGATCGAACATTGCGACTGAGGTACCAAGATCTGGGGATACTAGATAGACTTGTGCTGCCCGCTCGGGGGAATCCGCAGCGGCGCAACGCACCAGGTGATCAACTAGACTTTTGCCGTCACTTTCCGGCTTCGCATTGATTACAAGGATGGTTGGACGGCGGCTGTGAAGTTCTGCGAGCTGAGCATTACGCGTTATTACTTCCTCTTCACTGCCGAGGCCGCCGTATGCAGCCGTGAGAACGGGATCGCCGGCCGCGTTGACGAAGTGTTCCCCACCGTGACGTTTGTCCCTCCATCGGCGTAGTGCTTGAACACTTTTAGAGAACTCACGTGGAGATCTGGTTTCCCAGGCTAGGTACCGTCGACGCTCATGTTCCACGTAAGTGAGGACGCGTTCATGCTCGTCTGTGTCCCACGATGGTACGGGGAACCATGCACCGGATTCATCTCGAGGGATATCTGGGGGAGATGGATATTTTCGAACTGCCTGAGCAATGAGAGACTCAATGGCCTTTGACTTACCGGTACCGGGAGCTCCCTCAAGCTTCGTGTTCTGGAATGCGCCCTCTGCACGGATGAATACGTTGAACTCCGGCAGTATATCGCTGTCGTCGCGGGTGGCTGGAAAAATATCGCCAGGCTGAAGGCCATCTTCAGTACATCCCTGCCCTAATACGAAATCACGCGAGAAAAATGTGCAAGCTGGTGGGGTGATCGGCGGTAGTGTAATGTCGATCGGGTCGTGACGATGACGATACTGATGGACAACCCAAACCAAGGTACTGAATACAGCAATCACAAACACGCATGCCACAATTACGGAATTAACTGTCCCGAGTGTCGTCCACCAGCCAACAAGAGTTCGTTGAGCCAAGTGCAGGAACGACGGGGAAAGAAAACCCAATCGAATGAGTATTATCGGAATTGCAAGGATCGCCGCGAGGAAAAACCCTGCGGCCGCTACGCTACGATCGTTGTCGCGTCGATTGTACTTGGACTCACGTTTTGTGGAGTACAAGCTTCGAGTACGCGAATCAAGCACAGCTCCGCCTGCAACGCTCGGCTTTTCAGCGGCGGTTGTGGACGCAGGTGCTGTGGGCTTCTTAGGTGAAGTCACAGGCATAGGGTCTAGTTGTCAGTCCAACGAATCGTGTCTCTCTACTCGACTGCGAGCTGCGAGTAGCGGGATGTATCATAAGATCGGCATGTGTTCCGGAAAAGGCAACACTATTGGAACACGAGGCCAACTACCTTAGTACCGCTCATTCTTCAAGGACTCACATGCGCGAAGTCTCGTTCCTTAACCCGCATTCGCCCGTCGTCGCAAAGGCTGTCTCTCTAATGAAAGCCCGTGGGGAGGTTGGCGTCGCGGCCGCGCGGTACTTGGAGGCCCGCGTCGAGAATCAGGAGTTGGTCACTCGATCCTTTGAGATGTACAATGATGTTTTGGACTTGTTTTCCACCTGGTGTGTGGGGGACAAGGACAAATCGAATCGTCTCACGTTGCAGGAAGCGGTCACCGATTCCACAATCGCGGGGTTTCTCTCTTCACTCAAGCACAAGAGGGTTAAGCAGCGGCTGGCTCGCCAGGTATTACGACACTTCGTCGTCTCCATTGGCAGGCACCGTCCGGCATCGCTGCAACTCCCGCTGGCCCAAGTAGAGCACGAGGGTGAGTCGGTTCTTCTCAGCAGGGAGATCTCGCCCTCGGCCGCGGTTTCGATCGATGGGGAGCAGACACAACCTCGAGAAAACACGAGGTCGCGGATACCCACGGTTGCCCATGTCAGCAAGATCGACGAAGAGGTAGAGTATATCCTGAACTCAGCTGCAGGGATGCGCGGAGCTCATACAGCAGACACGTATACGATCATGCGGGCGGCTGCTGTCGCGTTCTGTCGTTATGGTGGCGCCGTAGCGTCTGACATCGCTGGGATGAAATTCAGAGATGTGTTGATGGGGAAACCCATCGTAGAGATGACGGCGACAGACTTGGAGGATTTCTGGCTCGCGCTCCGGCCTAGACGTACACATGGTCGAACAGGGCTGGACAGATTCAAAGAAGTTCAAATCCTGTACGGCAGCCGTGCGAAGCTGCCAATCGTAGCCTGGATTAATCACCGGGTGCTGCTGGCTGAGACTTTGGACGAGGCTGCCCCGCTCTTCATTGTTCCGGAAACGGGTGCGCCACTCAACCGTCGGGTGGTTTGGCGACTGGTTTCAGGTCTTCCCCTCAAAGAGGGCGATCGGCGCAAAGGTGCCCCGAAGAACGTCCCTCGCTCGCAGCGTGCGAAGGTAAAGGATAGGGAAAATCCGATATTGATTTCTCCTTCTCTTTTGCGCCACGCCCTGGGGCTCTCCCTGTTAGATACACTCAAGAGCGGTGAGGAATTGAGCACACTCCTTCAGCAGCAGATGGGGGTCAGCCAACGGGGGATCGCTTCCGAGTATCGGAGCCGAATGCTCAGATTGGTTGATGACTCGGGAGTGGGTTTGGATAAGGCACCGAGCAGTAACGAACTAGATACTCCGCTGAGCATGGCTATCTGAGTCCCAGCACTGGGCGGAGCGCCGCATCTAGATCGTCGAACATCCTCCTTGCCTCGATGGCATCCTTGTTGGGAGCCGTGGCGCGCTTCCCTTTGATTGCCTCCATGATGGAGGCCAGAGATTGGCCAGCCATAGGAATTCCTGTGTCCTTAATCTGCGTGGCGGCTATCGCTTCCCGCAGAGTTCGGTCCACTTTCTCGTGCAACTCTCGCAGGTAGGACCGATACGCGTGGACGAAGGATGAAGGATTATTGTCCGTCAGGCTGGGATCCGTTATCCAATCCAGGTCAACAAATGAAGCACTTTTGATGGTCGTTCGTCTGACCCGGCGCCGCCGCTTATCGTCCGGCAGAGTCACGAGTGGTCTGCTGAGCGCCGCAAGGATGTCCTCCCTTGGGCGGTCTTTTACCGGGATGCCCTGCACCACTTTCCATGTGATCCGCGAGGACTTGTATCTCGATATTTGCTGCGGCCCCAACGACGACAACGCACGCCCAATTCCAGCAAGCCGAGAAATCACCCCCGAACTCAAGTCGCATTCTCTGGCGAGATCGGACTGACTGCAGTGAAGTTCCTCCAGGTGCTTGGCGACTGCAATAGAGCGATCGACGATGTGGCCTCGAGTGATCTCCAAGGCCGCCGCCCGTGTCAACTGCACCCTTCGCCTACCCCTACGATCTTTTGTCTTGCGAGATTGGCGTTGTCTAGGCATGATGCTCACTCGTTGCTTCCTGTAGGATAAGCGTGAGATGATTGACGGTTGTCTCAAGTAAGTTGGGACCAGTCCCACATTTAGTGAGACAGTCCCATATTTACTGAGACCTGACACTAAGTCGTTTACTCAGAATAACTTACGTATCCAAGCCGGACTCGGTACCTTTTCGTGGAAGCTTTACCCGGTAAAGATACAACCTGGGGTGAGCCATGGTCATCATCCTGGATGTCGAATCCAGTTCGGCAGCCGAACCGGCTTCGAGTGAGTGACCCCGTGCCGCCCTGCCCCTCCCAGTCTGAGTCTGATAAGTAGCAGAACCTAAGCGCTGAACAGGCTACTCTCCACCGACTCAAGCTTCCCTCTTGGGGGCGTTCTTGCTGGAGGGACATCAAGCGTTGAGTTCGGCAGCCGAACCGTTCCATCATAGTCGCTAACTCTCGCTCACTAACCAGATGGGCAGCTACCACTGAGTTCGGCTGCCGAACCGAGTTGTAGCTGGCGGTTCGGTTCAGTGCCCGCTGTTTAGGCTCCTTTTGGGTTGGCGTGGAGATAGCTGTGTGTGTCAGTTTGCCAACGATCCGAGCAATGGATCCGGCGAAGTCCTGACGCTGGGAGTCCATAGTGCTCTATTCCAAATCACTCGACGAGTCGCGCCTGGGTTCGGCAGCCGAACTAGAGTGGCTTTTGGAACCATCCAATGTATATTGATCGACCAGGTTGATGATCGGGAGCTAGCTTGCATCGTCTGGGCTACTAGATAGCAGACATAACGGGGTTGGAATGGCAAAAACGGTGACGTTTGTAGGGACCAAAGGCGGTACGATGAAAACCGCTTGCTCGCTATCGGTGGCTACTGTTCTGGCGCTGCAAGGCAAACGAGTAGCCTTGGTAGACTGTGATCCGCAAGGAAGCTCCACACGGTCGTCGGCAACACTGGAAGACGACGGGGAAGGGGGTGTCCGCCCGATCCGCACAGGACGTGTCCCGGATGCGTTGACGGCCCCTCCGCATTTGGTTCCGCTTGCTCCAATCGAGGAGGCTGGCGGTGAACTCCTGCTGTACCGTGCTTCCATGTCACTCGCTGGTGCCACGACGGATCAGATTCGGGAACACATAGAGCGCGCCAAGCAGAACGTCGATTATGTGGTGGTCGATACGATGCCTGTCATGGGTGCGCCGACCTTCGGAACGATATTGGCGGCTGATCTTGTAGTTGTTCCTACCGACACAAGTCACGATTCGAGAGAGCAGTTACCAGATACTCTCGAAGTTGTGCGCCAAGTCCGTCCCGACATACTCGTCCGAGTCGTGCTTACAAAAGCCGATGGACGTGAGCGGCTTACGCGCGAGGCGATCGCGGAGCTACAGAATGACTTCGCAAGGGAAGTGTACGGCGTCTCCATTCCAGTGAGCGCCGCGGCGAAAAACGCAGGTGCTGAATTCGCACCGTCGGTACTTGTCTGTCAGGGCGAGAAGGTGGCCGATGCATACCATGCACTTGGAGCGTTAATCGCAAAAGATCTCGCGGGAGTTCGGCAATGAGCAAGAAAGTCAGATTGTTTTCAGGAAGCAGCGTCTCTCTTAAACAATTAGACGCTGATCGTGGGAAGCAACGCCGCTTTGCAGATGTTGATCCGAGTTATGTCCAGACGGTAATTGGTACGGAACAGCGGACCAAGGAAATTGAGAAACGGGCTACGGAACTCATCGTCCCGACCAACTCGCCAAATGAGCCGCGTTTGGAATCCGGGATCGCGCGGCGGGATCCATACGTGAACTTCCCTCGTAGTACAGAGGGATTCGGGTTGAGGATGATACCCGTAGCCGAGGTGCGCGACACACCTGCGCAATCGCGCAAGTACTACGATCCGAAGTCGATAAACGAACTCGCCACAACGATCAAGCTTTCAGGTCTACAATTACCTGTGCGGGTTCGTGCCTTCGGACGGAACGGCACCGCGCCGTACCAGCTCGAGCATGGCGCCCGGCGTTCACGCGCTTTTCGTTTATTGGCCGACGATCCAGACACGCTCGTCAGCGAGAGGCATACACTTATACCGGCGATTGTTGACGACGCCGACGAAATATCAGATTCGCAAGCCGCGATCGTTACTGCAATGGAGAACGCGCAGCGAGAGGATTTACGCCCATGGGAAAAAGCGAGGAATGTCTGCGATGTGCGGGATCGTCTCCGTGAGGACAATCAAGTCGCATACGACGAAATCGTCGGCATCATTTTTGGCACAGGGAAGGGGACAATTTCGGAGTATCGCCGGATAGGCGAAACTATTACGGAAGAAGTTCTCCGTGCGGCGGGAGCAACAATAGGGGATAGCGTTGAAATCGACTGGTCTCTAGTGCAGCAGCTCGATAAAGGACCGCTTCTTCGCGCGGCGAAGGCTCGTCCTGACAAGCGCGCAGAGGTATTAGCCAAACACGTTGAGACCCTACGCGGATCCAAGACCCGTCGCCCACGTGTGGTTATTCCCGGGGATCGTGACAACCCCAACTATACGTATCAGTCACTGCGCGACCCGGATTCATTTCGAACGTTTCAGGTGAAGATCACAAAACCCGTCTCGCGCGAATCATACTCTCAGTCGGAAGGCAGGCGCTTTCTCGACATGGTGGAGCCACTCGTATCAGCTCTTACGGATATAGTGTCACCAGAGGCTGTTGTGTATCGACCGACATCACCAAACATGCCGGGGGCCTACCTCGTCATTAAAAAGGCACTCGCTGATCTGTCGACAAGTGAGCGACGCGACACGGTCCGCGAGCTGCGAGACCTATTGCGTGCTGTCGAGGCTGCCGGGTCTGCGTAAATTCAGCAGTTCTGGAGGTGGCGATGAAAGCGGGGGCGCCGAATCCGGAGCCCCCGCTCCTGTTACGCTGCCTGCGACCCGTTTAACATCTCTTCAGGCGTGGTACCATACCAACCGGCTGCAGCAGTTGCGCTTGCCTTCCTAACTTTCGGTGAAGATGCGGCGAGTACATAGTCACGAACATCATCAATGGCTCGCATTCTTTCTCGCAACGGAACACACGCAAGGTCATCACCGGTATGCATAGAGGAGGCGCGGTACACTACCTCGAGTGCATCGACACCGGAGTGTAAGAGCGCCTGGAGTGCAGACCCGCCATGAGTACGACCGTATGCGTCGGGATCATCCTCGCCCTTCGGAAAGGGTACAATACGAACCGAGAAGCCGGCGATCAACCCAACACGAGCCGCGGCACGTGCGAGACGTCCTGCATCCTCGTCATAGGAAATAACCAGTCTGATTTCCGAGCGAGGCTTTTCTCCACGGGCGATAGCCGCAAGCAAAGCGGCCTGGGCGGGAGTGAACGCGGTACCGGATGATGCCACGACGTTCTTGACGTCAGACACTATGCACCGGAGTACCCCGAACTGGCCTTCGACGAGATAAACTGTGCGCGTCTTCGCAATCGTCGCCCGTGCTTGCCCGAGGCCGTACAGAGTTCGTCTTTTTTGCCAGAGTAGGGAAGCGCCAGTGTTGAGATACTTCGGTCTCTTGCCATCGTGGGAATCTTCCTGCATGGCGCGGCCGGTGAACGCGATCGTTGATACATCGCGACTGTCCGTGATGGGGAATAACAGTCGGTCCCGGAATCGGACTGTAACAGTGCCGGCCGTACGCCCAGCTACAACCAGCCCGGCATCGATGAGAGCGTCACGCGATACGTACGCTTGCTTCATCGCGTCGAGGAAGCTTCGGGCATCAGCGGGTGCCAGGCCGATCATCTCAGCCTTTGCGCGATCGAGAGTAAAGCCACGATGGTCCCACCAGGCGCATGCATCTTCGTTGTTGATGAATTGAGTGTGATACCACTTCCTAGCGACGTCATTTGCGAGAGCGGCAGCACCACATCGCTCGATATAGCGTGACGCTTCATCGGCGGTTAGCGCACGAGATGCCAACCACGCGCTCGCATCATCCTCGGTGCGCCCATCTCGCGCCATGCAGTATTCGAGAACACCGCCGGCTCCGCCACACTCCTCACATCGGAACTCAACATCGGTAGCGAAACAAGAAGCTGACTTGCAGTAAGGGCACTCAGTTTGGACCATGCCAGCCCGGTGCGCGGTTGTTTTCTCGGGCGGTAATAATGGACGCAGGGCGACCCTGGCGGCCAAATCAACGGTCAATACCGGGTCTAGTTGCGTGGATGCGTCGGTCATGTCAGAGAAATTGCAGGAATCAGAGTTGGCACGAAATCGACGCCATGTAAAACATCATTTCATGTGTTAGCCAAATAATCAATTACTGACTCACGGATGCATCGCAAGCGTTTGGTAGTAACGGTTGACCGCGAAAATTCCAGCATATTGCGCGTAAACGAGCGCGACGACAAAAATTGATACAAAGAGTAGCATGTAATTCGGCAGAGCTGCAAGCAACTTCGCCAATGCCTTATCTGCCTGACGTGTTTCGTGTCGCGCTGCTTTCTCAAGCATGTCTGCCATGAAGCCAGATCGTTCGCCGGCGCCTGCATAAGTGATTACGCGCCCCGGAAATAGCTCTGAATCTCGAAGTACCTCTGTAACTGAGAATCCTTCTTGGATTCGCGGGCCAATCTCCTGATACCGCTCCGCCAACTCTTCGATCGGGACTGATCGCGCAGCGAGTAGGAATGCCTCGGAGCTAGGCTTTTTGCTTCGCATCAGTCGCCCGGCGTGGCGTAGGAAGCGAGCACGAATGACACTCAGTGTGACACGCTTCGTTACTGGTATTGTGAGGAGCATCTTGTTGAGCATCTGCTTGCCCTCGTAACTCTTGATGTAGCGTATCAGGCCTATGGTCAGGACGGCGAAAGCTGCGGACACGATGATCCAGTGCGCGCGGTATTCCTGGCTCATCCAGAGGAGGACCCTTGTACCAACTGGCATGAGGTCGGGAGCCTTCTCCATCAGGTCGCTAAATGTTGCCTCTTCCTTGGGAATCACGGCCGTAATCGTTGCGAGCAACGTCGCAAAGAACGCAACGAGCACAAACATTGGATACCTGGCTGCTTTAGCCACAGACTCCCAGAGCTCCGTGTCCTCGGTGAGATGTGCGGCAACCTCGTTCAGCGCCTCAGCCATTGCACCGCCCTCGGCCCCTACCGCGATCATCGCTGTGACCTCTGGACTGAACGTCCTGGGGAATCGACCCATCGCATCCGCCAAAGCGACACCATCGCGAATGTCTCGTGCCAATGTAAAGCAAACTTCCCGTGAGATCGGATCTTCTAAGCTGGCGGCGACAGAATCAAACGCCTCGTCTGGTGAAATACGCGAGGACCCGACCATGCTGGCGGCGGGCTCCAGAATCTCTACGAGCCGCGACGGCGGAAT
Source organism: Gemmatimonadota bacterium (assembly GCA_003136975.1). Lineage (GTDB taxonomy): Bacteria > Gemmatimonadota > Gemmatimonadetes > Gemmatimonadales > Gemmatimonadaceae > Fen-1247. The sequence continues at coordinate 34,620 of PLEG01000335.1, forward strand.
ATAGGTGAACTCTCCCACCTCAACCTGTTCATCCTGATTTCGGCTTTCCCCGAACGGGAATACACCGATAATTGCCGACTGGAGGGACATGCCCACGCGGACCTCGATTCTGATTAGTTGTCAGTCCTACGAATTGTGGAGACGACCGCGTTGTGGCCGGGCGTCCCTTGTACACGGTACACGCAATGCACCGCTCACGAAAGCCCCATGATTGCGGTCCCCGTGCCAGGGATGTATCATGGATGCGATCGCGGATAATTAGTCTCGGTAGCTCCCTCCGGTACATTTACACTTCTGGGTTGTGTGGTGTCTGGCTGGGAGTGCCGATACTGTAAAGGCGCGGGAGCATTACGTGCGTTGGCAGGAACCTGCTCAGAGTGCCGAGCAGTTACGAAACTGAAGGAACAAAAACTCAATAGTTCGCTGCGTCATCAAGACTCCAGGGAAATCCTCTGGCGGGCTATTGGCGCATTCGGCTACATCGTGGAGACTGACGGTGAACAGAGCGCCGACATCGAGTAAGACGTACCCGGTCGTCCTCCGAGAAGTGCTCTCCCGCAACGCGGCGATGCACTGCTGTGTTGCCGTGTCACTGATGCTCGCCCTAGCCGCTCCGATTGCGATGGCAAACGCGCAGAACGCACCAGTGGCCGTCGTCTTGAACGGAGAAGACGGAAAGTCGCTAGGCCTCGCTATACTCCAGCCCGCAGACGGAGTATCGCTTATGCTGCCTGCCTCTGCTTCCGTCATTCGCGTGGCTCCTGGGGCAGCGGAGGTCACAGCCCATGCCGTTCGATGGTCGGCGGGTCAAGTTGTAGGGGTCGATCGCCTCGTCGTCGTGATCCGCATCTCCGGCGCTCACATAGCTGAACAACATGTCGTGATCTCCAACGGTACTGATGTTCGTAGTGTCGTTCTCTCTGCCGCAGGAATCGCAGAGATGACCCAGAAACGAGTTGCATCACCGCCAGCATTTACTCCTGCGAGCAAGATTGGAGATCCGCTTCCCGGTGAGGGGTGGCTCTCAGTGGCGGCCTCCAGGTTCGGCGGATCGCCAATACCTCCAAGCGGGTCCTTAATTGCAGCCCCGGTCCCCATTAAGCACGAGACTCCTCAGTCACCGCCACGTACTCCTTTGCCGCCTCAGCCGGCAACTCCACAAGAGCCGAAGGCGACTGAGCGAATTCCTGTTTTCAATCTTGCTTCACGTCGCCAGCCAACTCCCGGAGATGGTCGACCAACACCGAACGGTATGGCAACCGTTGGCCACGCAGCCCCAATCGCAATAGCTACCCACCCCGCTTCGAGCGACAGGCTGAATGAAACAAATTGGCACTTTGCCAGCTCGCTGGTTCACGATTCAGCGAAGGTAAACTCAGCCCCGGTGATCGAGCAGGGTACGACTGCGGTTCGCCTATCGTCTGCAACGCATATCCCACAGGTAGCTTCTGAACCAGACCCTCAAGGCAGAGTCTATTCAATCGGAGATCTTTTTACCTCGACTGGATTTCCAGCGCCCACGAGGATCACTCGTGTCGCCGATGATAAAACCATCGCAGACGCTTGGACCGAGTCAAGGCAGCCTGCGGGGCCAGCACCGCTAGGCGTTACCGTAGCTGCTACGCGAGCAACGGGATCGCAGGGAGCGAATGTAACTGGGGGAGAGGTCAGCATTGACCACCCGTTGAATGAATCCGCTTCGTTGGGTGTGAGTATTGGTGCGTTGTCGGCTAGCAGTCGTACAAGGGATAACCAGTACGCTACAGCGGGGATTCGTGTCGCGCCGAACGGGGCGGGACGGTCAGTTCTGTCGCCCTTCCTTTCCGTAGCTCTCGGAGTGACCAAACGATCTGGCTTCACTGGAACCCGATTCGCAGTCGATGGCGGGATCCAGATACCCGTTGGCCAGCGCGCGATGATGGAGGTAGGCCTCCAGGATTCCGGTGGTCCTCAGCAAAGATCCACCGCGATGGTGCATGTGGGCTTGCGGGCGTTGTTTGGGATGCATTCATGACGGCCGGCCCTCGTACTCTTGTGGGGGCGTACGCCGACTCGCGTCGGGGCTGTATTCGTCATATGCAGCAGATCCCATTGTCCAGGTCTTCAACACGGCGCGCACCATTCAATCGTGGACGGCGAGGCGTCGCACTCATCGATACTCTCGCCGCGTGCGTGTTGCTCCTACTCGTATTCGCGATGGCGTCGGGGCATCTCGCCGAATGGTCAAAGCGCGTAGCTGATGCGCGTTCAGCTCTTGTGCAAATGGAAACCCCGCGTCGCGTTGTGGCTGCTTTTGCGGAGACATCGAGTGCGAGTTTCTTCCCGACTGGAACTCAAGCAACGACGTTTGACTCGGTTACTGCCACCTACACACGCATTGCCAACCCGAACACGGCGCGCATACCACGTTACGAAATAATCGTAGCGGACGCTCGACCGGACGCAGCGATACGTCCTGACACATTCCAGATTGACTTCAATCCCTATTTGATGTCCGTCACTGGGTTCGACCAAGGGGATACCCGACCATGACGCGGACGCGAGTGAACTCAACTTCCGGTCTACGAAACCATTCCGGTTTTCGCAACCGCCGCGGCTCTGCGATCGTTATCGCGATCCTCATGGCCGCAATCATCGCGCTTCTGACTATCTCAGCAGAAGTGTCCTCTGGTACACCACTTCGCGCACCAGTGAGTGCAAAACAGGCTGTCAGAGTTGACGCTGCGGCCGCGAGTGCAGTCGGGCTAGCCGTCGATGAATGGCCGGTCGCGTGGAGGCATTTAGCGATCGGCTCAAGCGATACTCGGACCTACTCGTTCGAGTCGTTAACTGAAGGACCAGTTACCAGTACGGTGACAGCTACTAGGGAGTCGAACACTTCTTTTCGGTTCACGGCTTCAGCTACTTCGCCAACCGCATCAGCCTCCAGGAGTGTTCATGGGGAGATACCACTGCTTCAATTCCCCTGGGACGCACCAATAGTAACGGTCGGAAAGGTTGCGCTGTACAACGGATTCAATCTCAATGGGAATGACGTACCATTTTGGGGTTCGACATTTGGATGCCCAGGTGCAGAGCCAACTAGCCCAGGCGTTTACGTCGCGAACCGTAGTCAGATCATCCGTGACGACAGCACGACTTGGTACGGCTCACCCACACCGATGGTGGCGGTGAACGCGGCCTTAACGGCCGCGAATCTCTCGCAGTATGGCGGCGCCAACGTTCAGTCGTTGATTGCGCATGCGAACCTCGTTTACCCACCCGGCACAACAATTACGCCGGCACCCAATCCGGTCACAGACGGTCCGAATAGTTGTGCAGGATGGGGCGATCAGGCAGGTCAAAACAAGGGATGTCAGGAATACATCCCGGTTATTTATGCACAGGGGCCACTCACGATCGATGGTGGCTTCGGAGTCGGCATCATTGTAGCAGACGGCTCAGTGACGCTCCAGAACAGTGCGTTCTTCGGTGGCATCATCATTGTCCGATCCGGCTCGCTTACTGTGACAGGCGCAAGTCGTGTATACGGGAGTGTGTTCGGCCTCGACCCCAATGGCACCTTCTCCTTTGTCTCCGGGTGGGCCATTCACTCAAGTTGTGCGGTGAGTCGCATCTCGTATTCCCGACAACTCTCCAGGCCCGTGCTGAGCACTACGCTCGCAGATCTGTTCCAAGGGAGAGACAATAGATGATGACGATCAAACATCCTCGCGATGGGTTTACGCTCATTGAAGTTCTCATCGTCCTCGTTGTCATGGCAGGCATTGCCGCATTCCTGACAACTGGTAATCAGTCCCTCCGCTCTGCCGCTACAGAGCGCGAGGCGATCCACGTCGTTCAATCCGTGGTTACGTCAAGTCAAGTCGTTGCCCGAAAATACACGGCGTCCGTAGTAACTGTGAAACTCCAGCAAGGGCACGCCTGGGTTGAACAGGACGGGACGATGCTCACGCCGTATTACGAAACATTTCCCCCCTCCATAACAGCGGCCAATGTTTCGGCGCAGGTCTACTCTGATGGAACGTTGGATTCGAATCTTAGCACCACCCTCACAACTCCAGAGGTGACGTATGCACTCACAATCGATCGCAGTGGCACTGTCCGTGTTCAGTAACCGCCGTCGTCGGACCGGCATGACATTGATCGAAGTTTTGATTGCCGTACTCATCTTGAGTATCGTCGTTGGAACTGTCGGCAAGGCTACCGGCATGTTTGCAGCAACGGTGGATGCCTCGAAAGAGAGATCGGACCGATCCGTCGCTCGAGCTGCTCTTGATGCGAGAGTGGGGGAAGTGTCTCGAACTGCACCGCAACTCGGCGACCTCACGGTCGTCGGTGCAACCTCGCTGTCCTTTCGGAAGCGACAGGCACCGTCCGCTGCAGTTTGCTCGTATAGCTCTCCGACTCTGCAAGTTCGTCTGACAACCGCCGAACTCGCCAATATCCGATCCGGTGACTCTGTTGCTGTGCGGAATAGCCGCGGAACCCCTGACCCCTCGGACGATACGTGGGACCTGGGTGTAATTGCTAATGCCGCACAATCCGGTGTCTGTGATGGTGCCCCTACTGTCGCTGCTGGGATCGTATCTCCGCCCAGCAATGGAACCATTATCGCTGGTGCGTCTGTGCGTGTATGGTCCACGAGATCATTCACGATTCAGGCTGCTCCCGCAGCCGAAGTTGGGCTACTTGCCGGGTCAGTATTGACTGAAACGATCAATGGGGGGAGTCCCACTCGTGCCTACGGCCCGTTTGTTACTGGTCCTGTGTTCACATACCTCGACGCCAGTGGCAACACGGCAGGTTCGGCAGCAGCGATCCGTTTGGTGCGCGCGACCTTCGCCCCAATTGCACAACGGCAAAGACAATCTGTAACACTTCGTCCAGAGCACTTGGAATGGCCGATCGGATCCGCCGCTATTAACGTCGCGACGACTGCAGGAGACGTTCCGGTCGTAGCTGGACCATCGTCGTCAGCTCCGCGTTGCAACACACCTGGAGCAAGCAATTTCGGCAGCCTAACCGATGCCTGCGCATACCCTCCTCCAATAGCAGTGGCGAATGCAACGCCGAACCCTGTCACCACTGGCGTACCGGTCAACTTTGACATGAGTGGCTCATACGACATCGGTGGCAATGCCGTAACGCAGTACGGTTGGGTGATCGGTGGATCGAGCTACAGTCAGCCAACTTTGTCTCTTACTTTTGCACCTGGCAACGTCTGCTGGACGGCAAAGGTGACGAATGCTCGTAACCTCACAAGCACCCAGCAGTCCGGATGTGTCGCAGTATATGCCGTCCCAACAGCAACCGCGACTGGAACACCGAATCCGGTGACCGTCGGCCAGGCGGTCACTCTTTCTTGCGCTGTCGACGGAAAGGGTCGTTCAATTGGCAGCTACCAATGGTCAATTGATGGTAGTGGCTCGAGCGGTGCGACCGTGAGCACTACTCCATCAACCGCAGGGAATCACACATACCAATGCCGGGGGCAATCGGATCTCGGTGCTTGGAGTGCGTGGTCGTACCCAGCTACCTACTACGCATACCCGCCGCCTGTCGCAGCTCCTGTCGTGACGCCATCTGCTGTGACAACCGGGCAGACAGTCAACCTGGGGATGGGTAGCACTACTGGCAACGGACGCGCGTTACAAACGTGCCAGTGGGGTATCTTCGGAGCTTACTACTACACGTGCTCTGGTGGATCGGTGACAGCGCCTGGGCCAATGAGCACCTGTTGGCAATTGCAGGTGAGCAATGACCTCGGCGCTTGGAGCAACTTGGCCACGGGCTGCATTACCGTTTACGCTGTCCCTACCGCGACAGCAACAGTGAACGTTGGAACTCAGGATGTCGGGCAGTATGTGACATTGAGTGCGGGTTCAGTCGATGGTAAGGGGCGGTCGATCGCTGCATATTCCTGGTCTGGATCTGCATCGTCGTCATCGTCCAGTGTAGCCGTCTATTGCCCCGCGCCAGGAAGTTACAGTGCAGCCTTGCAGGTCGAGAATGATCTCGGTGCATGGAGCACACCCTCATCTGTATCATGGACATGCATCTCAACGCCTGTCGCGCGAGGTTCAGGTCCAGGTGCCGTCGTTGAACGAAACAACGCCACGTTCGATGCGAGCGGTTCGTCAACACCTGGTGGCTCGATTACTACATACAACTGGTATATCGAGGGTGTTCAGTACTACGGCAACTATCCGACAGTCACACGTACGCTGAACAACGTCGGAACCGTAAATTGGCAGGTGCAGGTGTTGAATCAGTGGGGTACATGGTCGAGTTGGTCGACAGGATCCGTAAGTGTGCAGATCAACCCCTGCCCATACAATGGGTCGATATCTGTATATAGCTCTTCCTGTGTGCCGCCTGACCCCCCATGCTCCTATTCCGGAGCGCCCGCAGGGCTCACACAGAGTGACTCTCGTTGTAATCCCTGGCAGAACGCAATTCGGTTTACTGGTGGGACGAGCGTGTCAGGCTCACTCGGAGATTACGGTGACTTCAATTGCGTGCCGGGTTCGGTAGGTGGGGACCATACACTGAACTTCACGTGCTCGGGAAGTCTCTATTCTGGCAGTCAGTCGCAAAACTATACGATTACCTTAACTCCCGGATCGTGGTCACAGACATATTGCAGTAACCCGTTACGGTGCTCCATCAACGGTAGCGGGGGATACATCAACGCGACTGGCGTAAGCATAGCTTACAGTGGCCCATTTAGCCTTGCGCCTACGCAGACTACCGTTTCCCAATCATACTCGGCGAAGTACCGATTTATTACAAGTGGGATCACAGTCACCGCGACTACGTACAAGGACTGGTCAAAACCGTAGAATTATCCGATGAGACTAAAGAAGGGCCCGGGTTATGAATCCGGGCCCTTCTTTGCGACTGAGCACTTAGAACTCACCGGGTTCTAAACAGAGCTACATCCACTGTCCCAGTATTAAGTGCCGATCCGTTAGTGCCCGTGATTGCGAAGTAATACGTCCCTCCTGCTTTGACCGTCGTTTCATAGAAACGGGCGTCTGGTTCAGTCAACGTCGCTGTTTGTGTTGAGCCAACTGCAAGTGAGACATCAGGCACCGGATAAGTCCCTCGGTTCCAGGTCGACCACCACGCACGAAGATCAACAGACGGTTCTGTGAAAAATGGATTTGCACTTGGGACGTAACTATCTGCGTACCACGAGAGGAGCCAATCACGCATCGCGTCATGATCAGATGTGACGCTCGCAACCATTCCTGTCCGCGCGGTTCCTGTAGATCGCCTGTCAATGATGTTGGCCCATGCCGTATATAGCGATTGAATGGATTGACGTGGGTTGAGACGATACGATTGGGCGAAGAGATAACGTGTATATTGACACGCAAGTCCGTATGATGACAGTTGATACCACTGCGTCAGTACCGCATGATTGCTGAGTTCACAGAATCCACCTGTCGAACTACCCTCGATCGTCCGGACCGGAGGCGTGGCAGTGTTGCCCGAAAAAGCTTGACCCGCGGAAACGTCCGGTCCGTATGCCCATAGATACTGCATGAGCACGGCCTGGCCTTCGGCGGACCACCAAGTCTCCTTTCGTGGCGTGCCGTTTGTCGGGAAGTAAATGTTCCGTTCGTCTGCGAGGTGCGAGGTCTCATGTACTAGCGTTGAAACAACTTTTGCAAACCCTGCCTGGAATTTCGCATCGCTCGCGAAGAAATCCGTAAATGTCGGCTGGATGGCTTCGCCGTTGGTGTTGCCTGCCTGTTGACAGTCTACGCGGCCATACCCGGTTGGGAAGGCATACGCGTTCTGCGCATTCTTTGCTACGAGCACAACTACACGACCATTCCCGTCGCGGTCCTCAACACCAACCGAATTGCGTTCGATGAATGGAGCTACCGTGGAATCATATGCAGCAGCAAGCTTTTGTAACCTGACATCGGCGCCTTGCATACTGGGCATTGCGTTGACCAGAGCGGTATCTGCGAAGACAGCGACCTTTGTACCAATGCCCACTAACGTCCACGACTCAATTGGGGAACCTTGGGTCGGATCTGTAGCGCTTCCTATCGGCGCACCTGGCTGGGCATACGTGCCGTCAGACAATCGGAAAGTGCCGATCTGAATTGTCGCGCCGAGCGTTAGAGGGATCGCGCAAGCGCCGCCAGAAGTCGGGGGGGTTAGTGATGCGACTGGACCAGGTATGACACCAACTCGTACCCCCCGCTCCGCCATAACAGCGCGATACCAGTTGGGGTTGATGCGATATGTTGGGATGTGCAAAGACCGATTTGGGATCGCTAGTACATCGCGTTTGGGTAGATGTTGCACTCGAGCTAATGTTGCCCCCCCCGAACGCAAGGGTGCTGTTGCAAACGAAGGAACCCCAACAGATCTCGATGGTGCAAGCCGGTTCGCGCTTGTCCCTAGGGTTTGTGTAAAACCATTGAAGGCGACGTTTACTTCAACGTTTGCGACGGATGGGGCTGAGGTGCCTTCTCCGAGCATGTCGGATTCATGTTGATCCCAGGTGAACGGCATTACGAGGTAAGTACCTGGCTGGGCAACACTGATCGGGCAACCCTTCGAAATTGCATCCGAGACTGTCGATGCGTCCCCAATGCTGATGGCTATTATGGCGGGTGAGAAAAGCGGAAGCGATACTGTACGTGTCGACCCAGAAGCCGTAATGATGATCGAAGCGGGTGTGCCGAGTGGAACGCAAGACGCAAAAGTCTGAGGATCAGGCGCCGCTGTAATACCACCTGCGCCAGAAGTGGCGACCTGAGCTCCACGCGCAGCGATCGATACAGATGCGCCAGTAAGTGAGGTCGACGACGTAATGGTTAACGGTGCGCCATCACGGATGACTGTATCGGATAAGGCGACGGGCAGATCGCCCGTACCGCCGCTGATTTTCACCCTGAGCGTGTCGGTGTGACTATTCGATGTCGCCGTTATTGTCCCCGTGCCGGCGACGCCGGCTACAAACGATCCCTGTCCATTCACTGATCCGATGGACGTCGGCGAGACAACAAAACTGACATCGGCTGCTCCGATCTTGTTGCCAGCCTGATCCGTTATTGTCGGAGCCACCGGGATTCCCTGCGACGGAGAAATTACGATCAGCCGAGCAGGGAAGCGGATCTGTGCGACCCGTGCGGTCGGCGTCGTGACCGTAATCAGAGCCTTACTCACGATAGGATTGTGAGGAGACTGCGCCGTCGCGGTTATTGTGTCCGTACCAGGTGCGACTCCTGTAACAAAAGCAGTGCTACCCGACACCGACAGAGAAGCGACAGATGGAGTCGAGTGAGTGAGGGCTATAGAAGCATTCCCGACGGCGGCACCATCCTGTAGGAGCGCGGTGGCCGTAAGTGTGTCTGTGCTCCCAACATCCACGGAAGCCGATGGTGGTGAAATTGTCACCATCGAGATTGATGATGGGTCTCCAGGGCCGCTGGGTCCGTCCACACTGCTACTGCACGAGACAGCGATACTGACCCCACCAACAAATGCAGCCCATAAGACGGCTGCATGGCAAAAGCGAAACGAAGCTGACGAGTGCGGCATTAAAAGACCTCGGAGTCTAGGCGATCCCCGGCAGTGTTGCCGAGCGGTACTGCATGCGCCCGCGCGAGCTCTACACGTTTTGTGTAGCCTCGAAGGACGGTGCAGCTCGAGTTGTCAGTCCTACTGATTCTGGTGCCCATCGCCTTGCCAATCAGAAGCAGGGGGATGAGGCCTAAATACTCTCCGACAAGTTATAGCTTGCCAATCGGATGAAGGGAGCCGACCTTTCGATATACGAGTTCTCGAGGCGTAGCCCTCCTTGGGATAGTATCGGATAGATACTCGTGCTGTCTGTAGTAGGCTCGATGCCGTGGGGGTTGGTTACGTCGCGGTATCGGTGAACGAATCTGAATTCGTGGGACTGACAACTCAGGGTCGACACAACTCCACCTGCTGATGTGGCCTGGTTACGGGCACAGTGGTTGATGGGGTTGAGCGATCTGGAACCGTGTACGGGAGACGGATTATGTCCGGCATACGAGCGCATAACGCTGTCGACGCAACGCCGATCGGCATCGATACCACCGAGCATGAATTGCGGTGCATGATTGAGGACCGCTGCTCCCCTGCTGCGGTGGGTCTTTATGCTTTGGCACGACTGGAGGCACATGTCGGGGCCATTGCCCAGGCGCGTCAGACCCTGCTCGATGCCACCCTTGCGGCGCCATCCTGGTCGCCCCTCGCTGATCCCGCGGTACGCTCTGAAGTGGACAGTTACCTCCGTTCTGCATCCCGGGCGTCTGAAGTCGAACGTGCCGGTCCTGCGCTGGACTGGCATCAGCACGAAACTGAGGTATTCGCCCAGCGGATGGAACTCGTATTACAGCAGTACGGGTCGCCAAAAACTGCATCCGTGCTGCGCAATGCGGTTGTAGCCAGCGCCAGCAATATCATGCTCGCTACACTCGTCCAGCGTTACATACACGCTGGCTGCAACCTGCCGTTGCCGAACCTCGCACCCGAGGATCCCAGGCTTGTTGGAGCAGAAGCGGCCGCAATCGGCGAGGGACTCTACAACGCATACGGGCGATCTCTCACATTAGGTGATCGACTCGCGCAGTGGCGTCGTCCGAAGTCGTTGCCATCGATCCGCGCCACGAGCCTACCGAGCTGCGCAGGTGACGCAGGTGAGTGGGCACGGCAACTCTCCGAGCAGATTGAACGGGTAGAACGCCAAGCGCCTGACTTCGGTGCGCTAATCGAACTCGAAACCGCGTTACCACAGAAGGCAGCGGTGAGGGATCGCGGCTCAGTTTGTGCCAGGGTCGACGCGTTCCGTGAGTTTGAGGCGCAGTTGCCGGCAGTCGAGCGAGCGGAGCGTAGCTACATACTCGACGTTACTGCGCCTGAAGGCAGCCTTACTATCTTCCCGCGCCCGCCACTTGTAAACATTGCCCAGCTTGTCACGTATCGGAGGATCCGTAACCACGGAGATCCGCTCTCTATTATAAAGTCGAATCTGGAGGCAGTTGGTGTAAGTGGTGCGATGCAGATTGCTCGCGCTGGCGAGATTGCTCTCACTCGGCGATACGATGAACTGCGTTATGATCGACTCCAGGGAGCAGATGGGGATGTGTTCCGACGCCCCGCCGGCTCTGACGTCCATCCGCGGTATCGTATGCTTGCACAGCGCGCTGTGGAAATCGATGCAGCGCCGGAATTCTTAGAGGAAGTGCTTCCTGCGTTTCGCGATGGAGAGAGAGATCCTGAGTATCTCCGAATTGATCGATACGTGAGTCGGTTGGTGGAAGCTGAATTGATTCGCGCCGCCATTGGGATCATCCGCCCCCTGACGCGTGGCGAATTGATTGGTTCGCCGAAATGGCCCGGACGAATCGCCCCCGTTGCCGACCTACTGTTCGAGGAACAGGAGGGCTTTCGCCCTCTCCTTAACGCAAGCGGTGAAATGGTGGATTGGCAGGATCTTGTGCGACGGCACCCCGATGCCAGGCGAGCCGAGACAGGCCCTCGAGATATGGAGCCTTTGGACGCGGAGCAGACATGGATTCAGCCCGCGGTCGAAGATCGTGAGGCATACGCTTCACCAGCACAGATTGCCTAGATGACTTCCCCCATTCAAGAAGGCGCCTGCGCCTTCGCCGGAAGCCGGTTGTATTGTCTCACTGTAGGGGTAGCATCCGAGACGCCAGACTTGACGAACTCAAGTCGCCAATCCGATCAGTAGGCTAATGCGACGATGGAGACCCACATGACTATGACACCTCAGAGCAACAAACTTTCCTTGAAGGACTTCCGTTCAGCATACGGGATCGCCCCTAAGCTTGCAGACACTCCCCCGGTGGGCGCCCTGTTGGCGTTAGCCACTTTCTGGGAGGCGTGTCTCAAATCAGAATCTGGCGGACTGAACGGTAACGGTGCCTTTCGTTATCCAGCAGCGTACGAAGCGGCTTTCGATCACGTGGCCGAAGGTATGAGCGTACCATTCCGCGACTTACCCATCGGTTTGCAACGTCTCATGGGCGGACGCGCCACGGACGTCTGGTACTCGCACGCTGAAGTACCAGGTATTGTCGAGATCGCGCCGAATGTCCTCTCGCTTATCACCTCGAAATGGATCCGAAGGACCATTCCGGTGCGCGACCTTGCGGACCATGTGCTAACAACCTGGGCCGTGCACCACTCATGGCCGTGCGGGGCGACTGGGAGTGCCGGCTTTGGGTTGCCTCCAGTTGAGTACACTGGTGGATACGCGCGCTTGATGAACCGTCAGCGCTTTGATGCGCCAGTCATCTTCATGAACGGGGAGATCCACCTACACGCGATAGCGTACGCCGCGGCTTTGCTCAGGTTCGCGCCGGATGCAATTGTACGTGTCCTGGAAGGCACCACCGTTGAATCCGCGTCGTACGTAGAGCCGTTAGCCCCACGCTGGGACTGGAATTCTGACGGAACCTCTCGTTGGGATGAGACTGACCCAACCTCCATCGAAACGGCACCGGACGCAACGGGTGTTATTGATCGGATGATCCTCGGCGGGCATTCCACTACGATCGTTTCTACATGGGATGCCTTGGGAATGGGAACCGGAATCCCGCTCGATGTTGCTGTCCCAGCTCTCGAGGAGAGCGCAAGGGTAGCAAGACTCCCATACGCGGAGCCCGATGGAATGGAGGTGGCAAATCGACTCGCTTGGCAGCCTAGCGCCGCGCAGGAACGCACGGTTCCAGGTGGAACTGTCTCGTGGATCTCTCGTATGATTTCCAGTCTCCTTTCGCGCCAGACCGACCGCAACGAAATGAAGGCCGTTTCGGATTGGTCCGATGCCAGATACGAGGCAATTCGGGCCAAGCTCATGGGCTCACCGCTTAAGGATTTTCTGCCTGAGCTCGCTGTACAATCGTAGGAATTCATGTTGCTGCCGATATTTAGGGCAGAGCAGGGCCCGTGGTCCCGTCGCCAGATTGCGTTCGAGTGGCGAGACTCGGTAGATTGATCCACGTTCCATTCGTAGTGCATAAGGCCAAGCTGTAGGTGTTGGCTGATCGCGTGCACGAATGAGGGCGCCAAAATCTGTAGGACTGACAACTCGGAGAACACCAGTAGTGGAATTCGCGACCGATCCGGCCGCGCCCTTCCGTATATGGGAGTGGTGCGTCGGATGATCGGTAGCCGAATGCGCGTAGTGCGCGCGTCGCTATCAGGGTCGGGGGTCTCGCTGCGCAGATCGGGATAAGTCGTGACACCTCGCATGTCGCTTCGCCGCATGATGGCGCAGGGCGGACAGGAAGTTCGGAACCAGCTACTTGAACGCGCGGCAGCCCAACGGCAAGCGGCGGCGGCCTCGACCGAGGAGATGTCTGTCGATTCTGACGCGGTCGCACAAGGCAACACCACTGCAGCACTCGTCGCAAACGGGAACGGTGGTTCGTCAGCGGCGCGCACTGGGTCACTTGTACTGCTTGACGAAGTCCCATTGCAAGACGCTTCCGATGGTTCGAAAGCATCAGTCAGAAGCGTCCGTCCTTCTGCGCCAGAGATTCGAACCGTACGCAAATTCGGCGCACCGCGTCCGTCGTTGTATCAAGGGGCTCGCGACGATGAAGAGTCCGACGCTATCGGCGGAGGGTTATCTGGCGCAGAAGTTCAAGCGTTCGCAGAATCAACACCGAAAGAAGAATTGCACGCCATGGCCGATATGCTCGCCCAACAGTTGGGTGTTGAGTCAGGCTACGGAAGTGGTCCTACGCTCGGGGATGCGATCGACTCGCCAGAGAGAGGGCACCTCGTCTTCCTTGATGGCACAGATCCCGAGTCAGCCAGTGAAGGCGAAGACTCCGGACGCCTATCGGCCGACGTTCGCGATGTAGCCCTATTTGCCGCTGCACCGGGAGAGGGGCAGAGCCATCTACTCAACGCCCTGCTTGCTGAAATGGCATTGTGCAAGGCGTCTGATCTGCATATCGACGAGGGCAAAGCCCCCGCATTCAGAGTCGGCAATTTAGTCCAACGGATTCACCACGATCCGATCACTAAGATGCACGTACTGACACTACTAAGCGTCCTGCTCAAACCTGAGCACTACGCAGATATGGAAGCCCGTTCGCGGCGCTTGGAAGCTGAACTGAATGCTGCCGGCACAGACATCATGAGTGAAATGGATGTCATGTACGAGGATAAGCGCACGGGAACTAGATACCGCTGCAATATTGCAACAGCGGATGGTGCTTACACCCTGGCTATTCGCGCACTTCCGAAAGACATCATCCCGCTTCGCGAGATTGGGTTGCCGAGATGTACCGAGGATGTCCTGGGAATTCCTCATGGTTTGATCGTCTTCGCGGGTGCNNCGACAGGAGCCGGTAAGTCGACGACCCAAGCATCAATGCTGTCTTACTACGGCGAACATGCATGGGAAAAGATCATCGCTCTCGAAGATCCGATCGAGTACCGTTACTCGGACTCGAAGCGCTATCGAGCCACGTTTGTTCAGCGCCAGATCGGGAAGGACACTTTCACATATGCGACCGGCGTCAAGTCGGCACTCCGCCAAGATCCCGACGTCATCGTTGTCGCCGAAACTCGCGACACGGAAACCCTCGCCGCACTGCTTGAGGCTGCGCAGACAGGACACCTGTGCTTTACGACTATCCACGCCGGTTCTGCCGCAGACGCTATTCGGCGGATGATCGAGATGTTCGACGCGCAAAAGCGCGGTAATGTCGCAGCGCAGCTCGCCGGCGTATTGCGCCAGGTCTATTTCCAGGTTGCGTGCCCGCGTTCTAATGGCGGCGTTATGCGGCTCTTCGAAGCCGTCCCGGTAACGGATGCGGTAACCGCGAATATATCCAACCAACAGTTCAATGAACTCGACGACTCGTGTCGTCGCGCTTCCCTCGAAGACGGAGGCGTTACGCTGGAGCAATCGGTAAAGGCGGCGGTCAGTAGCGGTGCTGTGGATGTTCGTGTAGCAATGAGTTTCCTTCCCGCTGATGCACGTGCGGGAATCGCAAGCAACATGGGACGTCTGTGATCGATTCTAATTCGTTGATAGGCCGCACAGGAGGCAGTAATGGCGCGAAGTAAAGTCACGGCACTCGGCATCGATCTCTTCGGCGTGGAGCGAGCAGTTCTGTCGATCAAATCGGACCGAAAGGGCGTATCGGTCATAAGCGGGGGGTTGGAAGAACTCGCTCCCTCAGATCTTGTAGGTGGAGTTGCACCGGCGTCAGAGCATGTAGTTAGCCGTTTGATTAATTCCAAGAGTGCCGGGATCTCGAATGCCACTGTCGGTGTCAACGAGATGACCGGCAAAGCCGAGTTTACGCGTGCAGATATTAGCTCCGTCGATCGGATGCTGAGTGAAAGACGTAAGTATGCGAGCTCGATCAAGGGGCTGCCCGCGAGGCAGGGTAAGGTGGACGCCCCGGTTGTTGCCGTAATACCAGTTCCAAATCGCCGCGATAAGAAATGGGATCCGTTCACGGCTGCTGTTCGACCACAGCTTGTTGTCGCGGCGGTAGATGCGTTGCAGGCTGTAGTGCCCCAGATTCGCCCCGCTATTGACCTACGCACCACGGCAGCACTACGAGCCTTCCTGGGCAGCAGTATCAATATCGCTTCTGATTACGCGGCGTTCGTTCATGTAGATGCCCTCGATCTCACAACTGTACTACTCAGCCGCGGAGAGGTCTCGTTCATTCAACGATCGGCGGGAGGGATGCTCGGTATTACGCGCAACCTCGCCGCATCCTCCGGTCGTACACTCGAGAACGCATGGGCAACTCTGAACGATGACGGACTCGTCGCGTTCGGCGATGACGGGCGTCACGAGGTGTGGTCGCTGGTGGACATGGAAGTCCGCGGCCTCGATGCACGGCTCAAGACTATGTGGGAGGCGGCGAGCGCAAAGAGCGTTGAGCGCGAGGATGCTCCTCGTATCGAGTCCGTGTACCTGTCTGGCCCGATTGCAGACGACGAGGTGGCTGTTGACATGGACCTCGGTGGTGGGATTGCGGTGTACGCATTTCGTCCGGTAGCCCAACTCTCAGGTGCCACGCCGGAGATTGTCCGGCATGCAGGTCGGTTTACGGTTGCCTTCGGCCACGCGCTCAACTCGATTGCCCTCGCAGGGAGCTCTCCCGATCGCAACGCCCTAGCGACTGACCTTACACCGTTGATCGAACTTGACATCCTCCCTGCATCATTGCGCTCAGAGTCAGGGATGCCTCAAGCGGCGGAACCACCTCGGACGAGCAATCGCAATCCAACAAAATCTTCGAGGCCGTCACGCCAGCTTAGTCATGCTGCGCAACAGCGAATCGTCGCGGCGATGTATCTCGGCGGGCTAGGGTTACTCGGCGCCACAGCCCTGCCCATGGTGCAGCGATCGCAGATGCGCAAAGGAACAGCGGAGTTGAGACGGAAGGCACAGGCGATGTCTGCTAGCGTCTTCGAAGATTCAACTAAGCTGGAGCAATTCCGCACTTCGTTTCGGAAAGCGGGATCCCTCGATGCGTTACGAGAGTTGGCTGCCACCCCGCACCAGCAACTCGCCGGTTTGGCGCGGGCTGCATCAATGTCGAACGGCAATGTTTGGTTGATGCGAGTTGAGAGCAACATCCCGGGGACGATGGCCGTCTACGGACGTTCTGAATCGTTGAGTAGTTTCGCTTCTTACTTTAGCGCACTTCGGAGCGACCCAGCCTTCGCTACCGTCACCTACGCCATCACAAACGGCGTTCCGGTTTCAACCGGCGCGGGTGGAATTGCTCCAACTGATACCGCAGGAACATTCCCGTTTACAGTTACCCTGACACTCAAAACTCCGACTCGAACTGGTGCGAGTGTTGGTCCGCTTGAGACTGTCCTTCAGGGCGCGGTCCCTCATCAGAGCTTGACGCCTACACAGCCAAATCCAAGCCTCACGACGAATGGGCGGGGGTTTTCACCGACTCACACTACAATGTCGACAGTCCCAGCAGGCGAATGATGCGACTTCAATCTGATCTGAACTGAATCATGGCAAAGAAATCCTCATCGTCCATTCTCCTCCCGGTCGCAGTTCTCCTCATTGGAGCCGCTGCATTCCGAATCCAACGTCCGCGCTTGATGGCTAGCGTTGCGAAAGAACACATTGCGCAGGACTCCGTTCGGGACCGTATCTCGAAGCTTCGCGGACTCAGCCACCAGGATACTACGGCACTCCGGAAGCAGGCACATCAAAGCGAGGATGAGATACTGGCTGCGGAGGCAATGATAACACCCTCCGTGGACATTCCAGCACTGATGATCAACGTCGATGCCTTGGCCCGTCGTTTTCGTTTGAAGTCCGGGCCGCTGGCGCCCGACTCAACAATCGTGACTACCAACCAAGTGTCGATGGTCGCTGCGCCGTACGGTGCAGAGACGTTCCAAGTCGGCGTTACAGGTACATGGGGCGATGTTGTGGGATTTGTCGATGCGCTTCCGACGAGGGCGGGGCGTATCATGGTTGTGCCGACAATTCGTCGACTGACACCATCGACAAGTGGTGACGGTCCTCTCACAGCGGATATCGCCATTTCAATTATCACACAGCACTCGACCTTCGTTGCTGCAAACCCGCTTCCACCGGGTGTGCGACCGGGCTTAGTGCCAGGAGCTCCATCGTCGTCGCTCCCGATGCCAGGTACTACTCAACCGTCTGGGGAGTAGGGCGAGCTATGTATTCAATCAGAGATTTTCAGATGAGCACTTTATTTACAGCATTAGTCCTCATTGGAGCTATTGCAACGGCCCCGAATGTCGGAGCGCAGGCGACTACTACGACGTCACTTGCAACCTCAACATTGCGAGATCCTTTCCGATCACCGCGTCGCGCTGTCACAGCACGCGCCAAAGCGGGACCGCCACCGGCCGCACCTGCACTCACTGCCACTTCGATAATCGTGTCGGGCGATAAAAGCGTTGCGACTCTCAGAGGCAACGGACGGTTCGTTGTTGTTGGTGTCGGTGACTGGTTGGACGGTTGGAGGGTAATCGGTGTAACGGAGGGCGGTGTATCGCTTGGGTACGGTTCGGCACAGGGTACAGTCGCACACCTCTCATTGCAGCGGTACTCGAGGTCGAAAGCGGGGAAAGCGACTTCGGCTGGTTCTGCAAATGGGGACTACGCAGTTGGAACTCCCGCGGCACTTCCCGGTGGTGATCTGCCGCTACTGCCTGAATCTCCCGTGGCTCAGAGCTCCGCCCCAACATTCCGCGCCAACGTTCGAGACGACAGCACACATGTACGACCAATGCTCTCGACCACTGTGCCGCGTCTTGCGCCAAATCCGTAAGCCAACCCACACAAACCCATGATTAACTCAATTCGTTGTTTCGGTCGCGCAGTCTTCACGAGTGCGATTGTGTGCGGTTCTGGCCTCGCTGCTGGCGTCAGCCCTAACAATGCAAACGCCCAGGATGTGTCGCTCAGGGCACCAGCGCCGGAATCGCAGGTTCGCGAGGTGACTGTGCGTGCGACAGTTATGCAGACCGAAGTCGCATTCCGTATGCCTGTCGGTGCTACACTTCGCGATCAGGCTGCGCGAAGGGCTGGGACCATCACCCTCGATCTCGTTGGGGCTGGTGTGGCCGGCACTGTGTCCAGATCAGTGGGAATAGGCGGAGTGACATCAATCGCTGCGGTTGAAGGGAACGATACTACCGCTCGAATCACAATCCGTGTCGCAGACCTGCGTGGCTACCGAGTGGTTACAGATCCGATAATGGCTACGCCTGTAGACGAGAAAGGTGTTCTCGTTAGAGTAATCATTGACGGAACTGGCGAGGAAATCCCTGCAAAGCAATTCTCCCTCGTGCCAGAGCGAGTTGCTGCCTACGACAAAGCCACAGCGTCGGCAAAGGTGGCTCGGAGCAAGCCAACGGATCAGCTAGCTGCATGGCCCGGTGGTCCGATGCGTACTCGCGGCGCCCGCGAGCTCACCGACGATGGGGCGATCAGCGCCGACAGTGCAACTATCAACCGGCTACGGCATTGGGAGGAAACCGCGACTGCTGTACCATCATTGTCGTACCCAGGCACGCCCTTGCCAGACGCCCTCGCTGGACTTGCAAGGCTCTCAGGTCGTTCAATCGTTGCAGGCCTTGGAACTGACACGATCACGGTGTCGGGAAACTACAACAACGCAAAATGGCCTGCGGTGCTCAAGAGCATGGCACGTGTTTACGGCCTACGTCTCCTTGTAAGCGACGACAGTGTGATCACCGTCGAACAGACGACGTCAGTAGCAGAACTCGAAAAGACTATCCCTCTGGAGACCCACGCCTTCCATATCACGTATGTCACACCCGTTGATAAGGTCGTTAGCGCACTGCAACCTCATTTGACCAAAGGTCGCGGTACCGTCACGGCTATCGGCACTCGCGGGGATCTGCTCGTTAGGGATACCCCAGACGCCATCGCGCGTGTTGCCGACGTGTTACGAAAATTGGATCGTCCAGATCGGCAGTATCGTGTGAGCGCTGTTATCGTCTCGATGTCACAGAACGACGCGCGCGATCTCGGGTTCACAACTGACTTCGCCCAGCGGGGTGGAAACTCAGTTGGCGGGCTTCCGATCCCACTCGCAAACCAGAATGGGAGCAGTAGTACAACAACTGGAACCGGTGCGACATCGATGTATCCACCTGGCGTCCAGACTGGCGATCCGAACTTCTTCAACGTTGTCCGGAGTACGGCTGGTGTTGGTGGAGCAATCACACCAACCCGTGTAACATCACCGGCTGCCCGGTTGCTGCTCTCTGCTATCGCGGGCCGTTACTCCGTCGCGACTTTCGTCGAAGCACTCGAGCAGAGCGGTATAGCTCGTGTCGTGTCTCGGCAGACAGGGTTCGTCCGCGAGGGCGAGACGTTCTCCAGCAATTCAGGAGAACGCACACCACTCCGTACTCAAGGGTTTGGTCCGACTCAGCCAGGGCAGGGGATTGCCGGTGGGGTCGGTTCGACGCCTAACGCCAACTCAGGTTTTGGTGCGGCACAAGGTGGGCAACAGATCGCCTCCGGCCCTGGTGCAGCGGTAGGACTGGAAGAGACAGGCACGAAGTTGAGTGTTACCCCGCGCGCAGAGCCTGACAGTATGATCGCGCTCGATGTGGATGTCGAGCAATCAAGTGCGGTTCCGAGCGGACTCGGAGATTCTGGCGTGCAGTTCAAGATCAATCACTACAGCTCACAGTTCCGCGCACGGGACGGTGAAACTAAGGTGATTGGCGGGCTGCAGGACGCGATGGAGACAAAGACGCAAACCGGCGTGCCATACCTGTCGAATATTCCCATAATCGGGAGCCTGTTCCGCTCGACATCGCAGTCGAAGACCTCGCGCGTACTCGTGGTCCTCGTCACTGCTACGACGGAGGAATGACAATGCCGTCAATTCGCACCAACGCAAAGGGGAAGGAATGGTTTTCTTGGCGGAAGAAGCGTGCTGCTTCTGAAATCGCACCAAGGCAGCCGAGAATCCCAAGTAATGCGCTACCTGGATTCCTGCTATCGAATGATTCGTCGGATGTGTCCGGACTTGTACTGTCCTTACTGGATGATGTGACACTCCCGAGTGAACGTCGCACTGCGCTAGCTGAGGAATTCCTCAAGCAAGGTGGGGGGGATCGAGTCCCACCGGCTGCGCTTGTTGAATGGTTCGTGGCAGCCCAGCGCGTCCTTCGGGCAATCGATGGTACAAATGGCGCCGAAGCGGTTGAGCCGCCGGTTGTTGATGCTGTACGCTGGTGTGTCGTTCACTTCGCAGCTCGTGCCGGACTGGTTGCGGACTGTAGAGAGGCCATGGACGTTGCCTTGGAAGGACCGGTTGGCACAGCACCAGTGCCTGCCTCGAGACTCACCGAGATCGTCCGGTGGCAGGTAACTCAGCCTTCGATATTAGAGCTACTACTTCGCGCACTCGAAGGAAATGCAGAGCCAGAGGCAATTCACACACACCAGTTCCTGCAGGATCAACTCACTAGACAAGCGTCAAAGTCTGGACGTGCTCCATCTAGCCGACCAATGAACGGTAATCATCATGCGTAGAGCCTTTAATTTCGAGCACAACTTTAGTCGGCATCTATTCGTCATCCTCGCCGCGATTACCGTCGGTGTTTCATCTCCTGTCACAGCGTTGAGCGCGCAGTCCGGCGGTGTAACGACAGACACACTCCGTACCTCGTGCGGGACATTGCAGCCCGATGCCCGCCAATGCGCCGTTGACCGTTTAGCTCGACGTGTTCGCGCTAGGCTGGGTCTCGCAGATTCGCTCACCTGGGATGTAAGCCGCTCGGCATTTGTGGCAGGGGATCTCTCTGTGCCGGCACGCGTTCAATACGTGGAATCCGGTACGGAAATAGCCGCTGTAGCGATGTTTGAAGCTCCACGGGAGAAATACATACCTACTGGATTACAGTCCGAAACAACAACACGACCAATCGAGCGACAGATTGCTCCCCCTCTACCCGCTGAGGTCGCTGCTGCGCCGACCGAGCCACAAGTGGAACCGCAGGATGTGGCTGTCGCCCCATCCAATCTCGCAACTACCTCCCNNCACTGGCCACAATATCTTCTCGTTCGGTTGATACCTTCGTTGGCGTGACACCGGCAAAAGTACTTGCATCGGACTTATCGTTGAATGCAATTGCCAACGCGCTCGCGAAGTACGTCCCACCTCGGATGGCGGCCCCAAGAGTGCCACCCCCGCCTAAGTCGGTGCTCGTCGTGCACGGACCAGGCAACTCAGTACCAGTCATCATCGGCCGAGAGAAGCCGGTAGCGCTACGGTTCGCCCTTCAAGATTCCGTCGCGCTCCGCCCCGGGTACGACGAGGACAGTGACGCGCTTCATCCAGTAGCGATTACTAAAGGATCGTGTAAGACCGGCTGGTTCTCACCTCTCGACGTCGCTGATACTCGCGTTGAGCACGATGGAACGTTCACCTGCTACATCCGGTTCGGTGAGTCTGTTAGCCCAGATCGCGCGGCCAAGATGGAAGTCACCATCGAGGCTGGCCGTCGGCGTGTGTCTCAAACGATAACGGTTACGCCGGTTATCGCCCCAACCTACTCAGTAAGAGGAAGCAATGGATGTGAAGAGGTAGCAACGAGAGTCCGTAAGATGCTCGAAGATCGTGGTGTCCCTGTCGTCAACTTCCGGTCCGCACATCGTCGGGCAGACCTGACAAATTGTGAGCGGTTTGATCGCATCCTTCCCGTGAGCGTCGGGGCGCTGAATCCCGCCGGTGTGTATCTGACAGGAGAGATTACTGAAGCAGGAGTCAGTGTCTACTCGGACGCAACTGCTGTCGGCCCGATCGAACTCTGGACGACGAAGCCAGCTGGTGATCCTACAAATGAGCTCGCCGAAGCGATCGTAGCCCGGCTCCTCAAGTACACCGGCCTCTAAGAACCGCATTTCGTGAGTACGGAGAAGAACGAGCTGCGCGACATACAGCCCGCCGCGCTAACAGCGATCGTTGGCCAACACGTCAGGGGGGTGAGACGGATACTGACCGTCCTCCCTACTGGCGCTGGGAAGACTGTCGTTTTCGCTAACCTGCCCAGACGTCTGAGGGCGAGCGGTGGCCCGGATGGTCGTCGTGGCGATCGTGTCGGTCGCGTGCTTGTCCTCGCACACCGTGGTGAGTTACTCGCTCAAGCCGAGCGAACATTCAATGTGTGGGAACCTCGCGCGGCGGTGAAGGTTTTTTCCGGCGGGAAACTGCCCGACCTTACGGATGTCCATGTATTGATTGCCTCGATTCAATCAATGAGTCAGCCCCGAACACTCGAATCGCTCGCACCGGACACATTCGGCCTCATCATCATTGACGAGGCGCATCATGCGACGCTCGGGAGTGCATATACGCGCGTTGTCGATCACTTCAATGGCAAGACTGACTCGGGAGCGCTTGTCCACGGCTTCACAGCAACTCCCAATCGCGCAGACGGAGAGACGCTGCGCCATCTATTCGACACCGTTGCGTACTCCTGCACTGTCAGCGACGGGATGCGCCAGGGATGGTTGTGTGATACTCGTTACCGCAAAGTCACGATTGGAGCCGATTTGCTGACAGTGGCTTCAAAAGGCGATTTCAATACCCGGCAACTTGCATCTCTTATGGACCGAGAAGAAATCACTTGCACAGTGGTTGGTGCGTATCTCACGGTACGCGACCAGGTGCGTCGATGGAAGATGGAACCTCGAGCGATTGGCTTCGCCGTAAATAGGACTCACGCGCACCACGTTGTCGACGCATTTCGAGCGGCAAACATCGCCGCTGAGTACATAGGCGGGGACCTTGACGATAAAACCCGGCGCTCGCTACTTACGGGGTTTCGTGCAGAGCAATTCGAGGTGCTTGTGTCGGTCAACCTGTTGCTTGAAGGTTTCGACGATGACGGTATCAACATCGCCGTTGATATGAAACCAACGAGATCCAGCGTCCTTGCTGCACAAGAGTTTGGACGCGTCGTGCGTAAACGCGTCATAAAAGATGCTGTGACCCGCAAGACGAGAAACCTAAAACCTCGAGCTGTCTACTTACAGGCGATCCCGGAGCATGCAGTGGAAGCCGGCATGGTGACGGTGCCGGACGTCCTCGGTTTGAAAGTCGACTGGTCAGATCAGGAGGCAATTGCCGCTCTCGAGAGGATGCCACTCGGAGATGCAGTCGCGGAGTTGGAGATCGCGGCCGCACTCCGGCGCAGCTCGGCATCAGGTGACGCTTTGTTCGGGGGCGGTGACCCAATGAAGATCGTTGGCATAGATGGTCTTTCAGGGGACGAAGAGGAACAGGAATGGACTGCGGCGGAACGTCGTTCTTGGATATTGGACGCCTTTGCGGCATCACCAGAGGNNATCGATCTCACACTAGGTGACGCGGGTTCTCTGCGGATCGCACCAAAGGATCAGCTCGGGCGCTACATCCTCTCTGTTTTGAATACGAAAGGGGTTGCAAGCGAGGTTGGAAGTTACGACGACTTGCAAGGCGCGCGCGACGAGGCCGAACGTAAAGCCGTGCGCGAACACCCTGAAGCTGGCCGTTTATATAGGAAGTCGCTGGCAGAACAATGGATGCACAGGCCGGCGAGCCAAGCCGCACGTGATCGAGTTAAATCCCTCTACCCGAAAATGGAGGTCGATAAACTAGATCGGCTTACGGCTGGTGTCGCTTCTGAGCTCATTCGTCTTGTAGCTACCAAACACGGAACCGTCCTTGAGGCTCAGGCCGCATGAGTGACTCGCGTATGAATCGTTCTGCTAGTTCGCTCCGGAGGCTCGCGAATCACCGCGTTGCCGATGCTGCCGCTACAGTTGAGGCGCAATCGGGTTGGAGTGGCGTCAAGCCACGCACCACCAAGTGTACCCCGCAACCTCATGAGCACATGTGCGGTCAGCGTGCTCTAGCGTTCGCTTGTGGCCGAAGCCTCAAGTCCGTTGTCGATTCGCTCGGGCATAAAGGCCCGCTCAATGTGCGTGAGATCCGTTCGTTCTTCGAACGCAATACCCCTTTCCGTCCGACCGAGCTCAGTCGCGAAGCGTTAGTCTCGAGGCCTTCTGAAACGTGGTGGGCATTCGGTGGTCGGCGCTTGCTCGCGCTCCTGGTGCAGTTTGATGCAGGTCGGACTGATGGGATGGGGCACGCTTTTGTTCTCGACGGTCGAATGCTACTGGATCCGGATTGTGTTGACGGTGACGTGATGCAGCGCGTTCGCCCAGAGGTACTCGCACGGTTCGATTATGCATTCATTCTAAGTGCTCGGGACGGCACACGTGAATAGCTCGCTGGCGGAGCGCATGGTTGAGCGACGGGCTGAAACTCGGGCGTTCCTTGAGAAAGTGGCATCTCGACTGCCTCTCGCCGAGGTACTCCGCCAAGATGGGGTACGCCTCGTACGTCAAGGTCGAACCTACCGTGGTCCTTGCCCGATTCATTCCGGTCGAAATCCTAATTTTGTTGTGCTTCCGGGAGGGCAGAAATACTACTGTCACAAATGCGGCGCCTCTGGGGATATCATTGATTATCTGCAGCAACGTCCGCGTGGCGCGATCGCCTCGTTTCCTGACGCTCTCGCCTGGCTAAGCGAAGCGACTGGCGTGGAGCTGCCCCGCAATGACGGCCAGTCGTCCATGCATGCGGAGACTCGACTCGACATTGCTCGTCATCCAATCGCCCTGGACTTTGCAGTCCGATTTTATCACGCTGCTCGTGATTCGCAGAGAGAGCAGTATGAACAAGCCTGCAGAGAGATTGGGGTTTCGTTGGCGCTTGCAGATGACTGCGGTGCAGGGTTCGTACCGGAAGGGAACTGCCTCAGCGCGAACATCGTACGATACTGCTCGACCGACGCATGGCCAGCTTTTCACAGACTCGGTCTTGTTGATCAGCGATTTACCGCAACAGATACGAGTGACAGCATGCTCTTCGATCGCGTTCCAGCGGGCCATTTGATCTGGCCTCTGATTGATCGCGGAAGGCTTGCGGGACTGGCAGTGCTCGATAGGAACGGCGATCGGACATATTGCACGGAACCGGGCCGGACGGTCGACCCGCGCTTTGCCATCCTCGCAACTCCGGATGAAACTCCAGGGTGGAGCAAGCGCGACGCTGACCCGAGCGCCGATCGGGAATCTGAAACCGTTGTCGTGTGGCGCGACGCTCGTTCGTTCTGGGACCACGCGTTCGAGGTTCCAGGACCACATCTCGTCCCTGCGTGGCGGTGGGGAACCTCCCAAGATGCCCCTCGAGTTAGGACGCAGCTCCGCGGCCGAGATGCTGTCGGGGTAGTGACGAATAACGATGATGTCGCTTGGTGGGCACGCGGGCCGCTGCTTGAGTGGGTTGATGGGATCTGCGACGTACGTCCGGGAGCGAGCCAGGACGATGTGGTGCTCCACCCTCTCGAGGTCGCAGTTGCCTGCCTACCTGGATTCAATGCGAGTGCGGCTGTTGCTGAAATAGCTACCCCCTTGCGACGTCTCGTAATGGCGGGTTGGCTGGCTCAAGCAAGCACCCAAGGTGCTTCGACACCTAGAACAGTAGAGGCGGCTGCGTGACACGCGTTCTTGATGCTGGGTCCCCAGCACCGCGAGTTCATGTCGTACCACCAGCATGGGAGGATATTGCGGGTCAGCCAATCATGCCGGTCGATTCAGTCGATCGGCACCGTTGGTTGCGCGCCCAAAGCGGAGTCTCAGACCGACGTCTGGCTGTGACTGCCCTTGCAGTTCTGCGAGATCACTCGGACGATGCGATTCGGCTGCATACAAAGGCTGCCGGGGTGCTGTACCGTTCGGCGAAGCAGGCAATCGAGGCGGCGGTTGTACGCCTCATTAAAACTGGCGGGTCTGCCGCCCCAACCCGGGAAGATGCTATCTGCCGGGTGTATGATGTAATCGCAGAGGCCATCACAAAAACCACAGCAGTATCGGGCGGAGAGTGGGTGATCTACCTCACCATGCGGATAAATGGGCAGATCGCCAACTACATGGTTCGGGACGTACCGCGTGACTCGAAGCATGTCCAACTCGCCGATGATAGTCCGTGGGACAGCTTCTCTGAGACACCTGGCTCTCCAACACCAGAGGTGATCGAACGTATCGTTATGATGGCCATCGAGGCGGTAACAACCACCGACGAGCAACGTTGCGCGTTGGAGGCGATGTTTGCCGTCGGTCGATTCACGGGTCTGCCAGGAAATGGGACTCATACGCAAGCCGAAGCGGCTGCTCTTAGTGGAATGAGCCAGCAAAGGATCTCCGTCCTTCGCCGCCGCTTGAAGGCGCACTTATATGAAAGCTTAGGGGTGCCCCTGGATGAGGAGGATTTATGATCGTGAGAATTTCCCAACCACTGCCAGTATGCACGATATTGCATGCAATGATTTCGACTGAATTGTATAGACCCTACTCCTCCGCCAAATCGTCTTGGTAACCCAGTCAGCAACCCGGACTTCGACGGGGCCAATCCCGTCTGACCGTGAGGTAAACACAAACCAGGCCAAACCTCACATCAGACACTTTGGTGGAGCAGGCGAGGTTGGCGGTACCAGCTACGAAGTGAGATGCTGGGGCGTAACGATTTTGGTTGACGCTGGGGGGCGAGCCAAGGGGCGATCTCATCCTTTCCCGAATTGGGATGATCTGCACACACCCGACATGGTGCTCATTACGCATGCGCACTTCGATCACGTCGGGGCACTCCCGATCCTCTGCCGACGCTTCGCTGACAAACTTGACGAAATTCCGATCTACTGCACTCCGCTCACTCGTGACATCACCCGAGTCATACTCGAAGATTCTGTTCGAGTACAGAAGGCGCAAGCCGAGAGCAATCCTTTCTATGCCGTAACTGACATCGCGTATGACGAAGAAGATGCGGCTGCGGCAGTAGATGCAATGTTGGAGCTTCCGCCGTATTCCAAAATCACCCGAGCATACCCCGATCGTGGGGTGATAGTCACTGTACAACCCGTCGCTGCTGGTCACATTGTTGGCGCCGCAAGTTTTCTCGTTACAATGACGCGTGTAGCCAACGGGCGCCCTGAACAACTGTTGCTTGATGAGGCTGTAGGTGGTTGGGCGCGGTCCGGTGAATCGATACGTTTCGCGTTACTCGGGGATATTGGCGACGACTGTACTCTCGCTATCGATTCGGTTGACGCTCCGTCACTTCTGGCGTTCCGTCCCCACATCGTCGTCACGGAGTCAACCTACGGGAGCGAAACACTCCCAGCCATCGAAGAGGAGCGAGATCGACTAAGACGTGCCGTTGCAATGGTGGTTCGTGAGGGTGGAAAGGTCATCATTCCTGCGTTCGCCCTTGGGCGTTCCACGGAAGTCGCCCTCATCATCCGTAATGCGAATATGCGCTGGCTCGACTACTGTGCTGCGATGAACAGAAAGCCGGACGAATACCCAAACAAAAACGATCCGGTGTGGGATTTATTGCTCACCGATCTGACCACACGATGGGAGCAGTATTGCGCGCGTACCGGCCATGACATCCGTTTCCGGCCGCCAACGAACGATTCGATATGGGATGAAGTCGATAAGTACGCGATGCTCCCGTATATCCCATGTTACTTGGATGGGATGATTCGACCAGTCACAACGATTTGCGAGCATCACCGACATGCTCTCTCCAGCCTCGTTCAACGCAACGCGACGAGCGGTGGCGCGATTACTGACGCCCGCGCCCTCATATTTCTATATCATCCGATGCTCAAGCGCCGGATGCGTAACCGGCCGTATGTAGTTGTCACGACGAGCGGAATGATCACCGCCGGACCGGTTCTTCGCTGGATCACGGAGCTTGGAACGAACCCAGCCAACGCTCTATTCCTATCTGGCTATCAGGATGAGGAATCACCAGGTGCTGCCGCAAAGAGATTAGCCGACTCGTCGCCGAACGAACGTAAGCTTACGATCAATGGTGAGAAGTATCCGCTTGCACTTGCAGTGTCGTGGTTCAGGTTACGTGCGCACGCTGCCCCGGAAACCATTGCCAGGCTGATGTCGATGCTCGCCCCTGATCACGTTGTATTTGCGCATGGAGACCCGGACGCAATTGCCGCGCTTAGGAAGCGCACGCAGGATTTACTCAATACCGGTGGCGCGGTAACGCAGACGTGGTCACCGAAGAACCTTGATGATCTCGTCCTGCCCGTTAATCCGGAGCGTTCGCCTGAAACAGAAATCGACCTATGGCGAGCCACTGCCGATCGGTCCGTCGAACTATTAATGCGTGGGACCAACATAGATCGTGTCGTCCAGTCCTTACGCGCCTCGCCTCGCGCGACAGATACGCCACGAGACTTGTCACTTGATGTCTTCGGAGTCCAGCGAGATAGTCTCAAAAGGCGCATCGCAATCCGTTGTGTGAGTGAAGTGCTGGAGGACAACGAGGGGACGTGGTTCCATCGTAGAAACCGAGACGGCTACATCACCTGGGAAGCTCGTCGCGCGGCAACTATCGAACTCGAAAACGACCAACCCAGCCAGACCAATGACTCGTATTGGGATGCGGTGGACATACCGCCGGCCGAGCCGGGCATCGCTGTGGTGCGATACCGATCGCACTATCCGCGATTGGCACTGATTGGCCCGCCAGAATGTCCGGACACTGAGGTAATTCACCCGGCGGTGGTCGCTCTAACTCGCGAGCAACGGGTCAGGGCCCGCGACGTAGTGCTACCGATTAGCAGCGCTCCTATCGGCATGGACGCATGGGGTTCGTCCGACAAATGGGCTTCACTCATGCGCCGGGTACTAACTGATCTGCAGCTCGGTGCTGAAGCGATGCTCAACGACGCTGAGTGGAAACGAGATCTACTGCAGAGAAACGCTCTAGATGCAACGGCTGTCGCCGAGCGTCGTAATGCATGGGACACTATTGTCGAAACGACTGGTAGCATCAAGGTAATTAGCGAAGAGGGACTGGTGGTTCTGTCTGCCTTGCGTGACGCTGTGATCGGTAGTGGGATTGCGACGACCGTTTCGCTTAGTCTTCGGCAACTCCGGTCTATGCTAACTGACGCTCGAATACTTTTTCCCGCCGACGGGTACGAGATTCAGTTCGCCAGGATATTGACGGGAGTGAACGATGCACGGTCCGTCCTCGGCATGGCCCCTGTTGAAGCGTCCCGGCTCATCGTCCAGTATCCATTCGACGTACGTCAGGTTGTCGCAGCGATCGACGCAATTGCTCCGCAGGCGGATCCGGGAACACGCATCGCTTTGGATGAAACTGAACGAATAGCATTCGCCCTCTATCAAGCTGATGTATTTATTCGCGTGACGCACGGCGATATGCTACACAAAAACAGGGCAAAGTTCGTAGAAGTACTCCACGAAGCGGAGGAACCCACGTACAGCCTTGCACTATCAGAAACCGACGGAGTGATATAAGGGCTAAAACCCGAGAGACAGCGTATTGTCTTCTGCGGGAAGCACCGTCCCTTCCTCGAGAGATGGCTCGCCAACGCCATTGTCCGTAGGATTTGCAGTAGGCTCGCCCATGCTGTCAGTTACGCGACGGCCTTTCGCAGGGGGACCATCCGGCACATGGTTTTCTTGTGGGGTGATCTGTGTGTTTGCATCGACATGTATTGTAGCGCCGATGCGCTGCAAGGCTTCCTCTGCTGCCTGGCTCGCTCGGTAAGCAAAGACTTCCTGCATCAGTGAGTCCGGCATGAGAGACAGCAGAGCGGGGACTCGTCGCTTCTGCCACGCATCAAGTCCTGTAGCATTCGGGATCTGCTTCGCCTGCCATGCAAAGTAGTCATCGGCCTGATCCCATGTATCAAGCGCGCGGACCCCGTGATCGGTTCGGTCTCCGATAGGGGCAGTACCCGAGGCATACGGCGTTGCCTCGGCAACACGAACTGCAATGCCGGCTGCGAACAGTCGCGCACCCTGCTCCGACGTTGCACGTGTTGGCGTGTCAGGTCCAGGTGCGAGAATGACTGCGCGTTTCGTCGATCGTGCCAGAGACTCGAGATCGAGTGGATCGTTAAATGGCGCGGCGACTATCCCGATTGTGGCAACGCGACGTGCCTCATCCTCGTCTGCTTGCGCCAGAGCAGCGAGGTTCGCTGCGAGTCGCCCAGCCCGGTCTGCATCGGCAACAAGAATCAGTACACGGTTGGCGGGTCGACCGCTCGGGCGAGATGATAAGAACGCTGGCTCGAACAACGTTTCGGAAGATCGACGATGTACCCATTCTCGATTGGCGAACTGCTGTGATAACCCTGCTGGGATCCCTCCTGCCATCCGTAGTAGCACCACGCCAGGAGCGAACATCTCGAGATCCTCGGAAGAGAGACCAGCTCTGGCTCGTGCCTCTTTGGAAATCCCGAGCTTTGTCAGATGGTCTTCCAACCCGTCATCGAATATCCCGATGCGTGATGCTGCTCCAAGTGGACGGTTGTGGCCATTCTCGTCAGTCCCATTCCGTCCGGTCCTGTCGAGAAACCGCCCACGCAAATACTCGTGAGCGCTCGCCCACGCTGTCTGGATCTCGCCACGGAGCACTTGTTCGGGTGAACGTCTGGTTCCCGAGCCTGCTTCCGGAATCGTTATCCCGTACGCTTCGGCCGCAGCCCGGACCGTCGCGATGAATTGATTTTTGGGGATCTGCGGGTCACCTCGTTGCTGCAACGCAAAGAGGTTGAAGACGTCGCCGCTTTCTCCGCATGAGAAGCAGTGGAAGTGTGGCCCTTTCTTCCCGGTCGGACGCGGATCAACCTGAAAGGGCTCCTTCTTCTCACTCGCACCACAGCAGGGGCATCCTCCACGGTGGAAGGGGCCCTTCTGTTTGAGGTTGATGCCGTGGAACGACCGGGCCAACGTGAGGATGTCGAGTTGAGCCTTCACGGCCTCAACGTCGACGAGCCCCGCCGACTGTCTGCTTGACGTCGGCCGGCGAGATGTAGTTCGTGATCCGGGTAGGGGAGCGGTCACTTAAAAAACAGAAATTGAGGGAACATGATCCAAGACGATTAAGACAGCACGTAAGACGCCGATCCTACTACAAGAGGGTGAGTGAGAGATCGCTGGCCCATTGCTCGAAAACCTGACGACGAAATCCTTGCCCTGATGGGAGGAAGAAGGCACATTACAAAAGCCAGTATGGTTGCGGTTCAAATGACCGCGACCGTTGCTGAGTCGGTCCGTAGTTGCAGGAAACTCAAACTGTTGGGCGAACAACTCAAACTCAGTACCTGGAGGGGGATCGGCTCATGCCTGATCGCGCCACCCTGTTCGACGTGCGTCCCGCACCGATGCTATGTGGGGAGCGCGGACGCGTCTCGCATGTCTGGCACTTCCGGCTCTCGGCTGCTGCGTTTCAAGCAGAGCCGGAGGCCGTTGCTTTTGCCATTCGCAAAACCGACATGTCAACAACTAGCGGACGCCGAACTGGTGGAATTCTCCTAAGTGCGGACGAGCCGGCGATAGGCGCGAATGGCGCGGAGGGGATACTCCGACAAGCAGCCGCGGTTGCGGTTGCTCTCAAGGCGTCTATCCCAACAGACGTCGAGGCACCGCCAGCCGTGACTGCGGAGATGTTCGAGGCGTTCTGGACTGACGATCGATGGTCGAACGTTGGAGTTGTAATCCCGTTGGATGCGGCGTCGCCGTGGATCGCTGACGATCCAATCCGCTGGGGGGTGCTTCGTGAGTGCTTGCGAGTGCCATCTCGAGGTGATGACTATCCGACGGCAAGCCGATCAATTATTGCACGCATCCGACTGGGACTTATATCGGATCTCGCCGTCCTTGATGCAATCCGCGATCTCGAGCGTGAAGATCATGTTACCACGATCGCAATCGCTTTGAGCGCAGAAACTCGTTCTGTACACATAGAACGTGTCGCACATGCAGTGGACACGATGTGGTCGATGAACCTCACCCCATCAGACATTCCGTGTGACAGCATTGGAGCGATACTGTCGCCGCAAGATGTCGACCGCGCTGCGGTGGATACACTCCGTAAATCCTACCCGATTGATGTAGGGAGCGCGGACGCCTCTATGCTCGCACGCGTACCTGGTGTTGGGCGCGCGGCCTACAAAGTTGTCGCGGCGCGAAATGCAGGGGAGCTGAATTACGCCGGCGACTTTGTCGCATGTGGAGTGGACCTCTTCCTCGCACGTCCATTCCTTCGTCACCATGCCCTCTAACCCTACGCGACGGAGAACGAGATGAACAATCTGGAAATTCGAGTCGCACCGCTCCCAGCCGACCCGTCGCTGAGCAAGCGGGTTGATTGGTTGACCAGGAAAACCGTTCGCCTCGCTGCGAGAAGTGCATCGGCCCGGCCGTACGAGTCGTACGAGTATCACCTTGTGCACTGGAAACTCCCATGGCTCGCAGCACTGACGGCCATGCG
Organism: Gemmatimonadota bacterium; assembly: GCA_003136975.1. Classification (GTDB taxonomy): domain Bacteria; phylum Gemmatimonadota; class Gemmatimonadetes; order Gemmatimonadales; family Gemmatimonadaceae; genus Fen-1247. The sequence continues at coordinate 67,574 of PLEG01000335.1, forward strand.
AGGTATCTCATCGAGAGTTGCAGCGAATGTAGATATGGTCGTCGTAGACGACGCGGACATTGATGCCGGATGTCCGTTGGGGAATCCACTCGCTGCGTTACCACTCGATGTGATCACGTGTGAAGAGGCGCTTGCCCTACAAGATATCGGGTTTCGATTCGAGATTGCGATCCGCTTCTGGCCGGGTGTTGACGGTGCCATGGCTGGCGACATCAACGGCCGACTCGCTTGTGCGCAACGACGCGCAGGAAGAAAAGCTCACACCTTTTACCGGTCCACCGGCGACGCGTTCATCTACCCATGTTCCTTCCCACGTTCTCTAAGCCTGAGCTAACAATGACTATCTCGTTGCCATCACAAACGTCATCCTCACACTCCGTTGACCTTCGTGAAGGGGATGCTACCCCAGAGGAGCGGCTCGCGGATCGATTCAACTTGATCGAAAGCCTGTATATCACGCCAGCAGTTGCGGAATTAGAGAAGGTGTATGCCTATTGCGTTCAGGAAGCAGAAGTGGATGAAATACCGCTCGCCGGTCTCAATCCTTACGACTTCGGTTCGGACGTCGCACTTGCTCGCCGCGAAGATGAGATCGCAACTGACCTGCGATCCTTCATTGTCTCAATTCAGAAGGAAATCTCAGATATACGAGAGCGAGCCGTGCGACCCCTACCGAGAATTTCCCGTCAGGAACAGTTCGCGGCCATGTTGGCACAAGCAAGAGAGATTGACTTTGGCGGTCGCCGCGAGTTCGTGTTCTCGGAAGACAACAAGGTTACAATCGACGTTGCAATGGTCCAGGATGCGAGCGGATTTTATGAGCCACTCGTGCAGGCATTTGTAGAAGCATGGGAGGCGGAGATTGACGAAGTCTGGGA
>PLEG01000313.1 GCA_003136975.1 Gemmatimonadota bacterium
TCGGATCGTTCGTGAGCGACAACGAGCTCACGCCGCGGATGCGGATCTGGGACCCCATGCCGACGGTGTTTCCGAGCTCTACCTGCACGCCTGGTGACTGCGCAGCGAGCAGACTCGCGACGTCGGTCACGGGAGCCGTTGCAGTACGCTGCGCAGCGTTGATGGTCGACACGGCGTTTCCAAGCTCGACCTTGCGTTGTTCGCCCGTCGCGGTCGTTACTACCTGCTGCAGCTGAAATGGAACGCGCGTAAGCACGAAGTTGACCGTGATCGTAGCCGCACCAGGCGCGACTGTCACTGTCTGCTTCGCTTCCTGAAATCCGATGCTGTTGACACGTACCGACTGCGTTCCCGTGGGAACGTTTCGCAGTGTGTAATGACCGTCCGCCGAAGTCGCCACCGCGATACTCGTACCGACGACCATGACCCGTACGTTGGTCAGTGGCTCGCTGGTGCCTTTTGCCACGACACTTCCAGTAATGGTCTGTGCCGACAGCGCCGACGAGCCGACGAACGCGGCCATGATAGCGATTGACAATACAGACAGTCTCGGACCGCGCATGGCACCGCGTCGCGATACGAGAACGCTCCTGAGGAGCAGGCCTAGGGACATGAAACGGTTAACCTCCAACAAGGTGAAGAAAGAACCCGCAAATCCAACCTGCTATCCGTTCATCGTCGCTGACCCGGCCTGTAGCGACGAACGGTTTGTGCATCTATGTCTGCGTCGGACCACGCGACTGCCTTGAGCTCGCCTTTTGCGAACATCGCTGCCTGGTCACTGTGAAATGGCGAGTCTTCACGTGGACTCTCTCCGTACGCCAGAACAGAGTACGCGCGCGGCTGATCGCCGAAGTCGACAGCGAGAATCCACCCATCGCCGCCCGCGGCCTCACGCTTCCCGTCCGGATCATCCTTGTACCAGAGAACCCGGAAACAGCCGAGGTCCCCATTGCAGCCGCCTACAGGGACGTCGACCTTGCCCATGCGCACGCGATGGACATCACCCCACGCGACATCGGCTCTTCCATACCGGCGCGTCGTCTCCTGCACCGCCCACGCAAATGCCTCGGCGGCACGCGCTGGAAAGCGAATACCTCTTGGCGTCGTTGTAGGCGCTGACGTGCTCCACGGCTCGGTGTACATCGTGTCGGCATGAGTGCCCGCGATGTACCGCCGCCACCATATCTCGAACAGCACACCGCCGCGGCTAGCCGGCGCCACCGTCTTGTCCCAACGTGCGATCAGATCGTTCGCGCGCGCTACATCGGTACTCGGCTGCGACGCGCGTACCGCCCTCACCAGATCGTCGCGCACTCGATCGGCGAGCAGCATCCGATAGGAGTACTTCAGAGCGATCACGTCGTGTATGTTCAGCTTTCGGTTTGTATCGATCAGATTGATCGCGAGCTGGCTCCGTAAGCTGAGATGCGGCGTGGGAAAGTACGCCGGATACTTCGCCGGATCGAGTTGCTGATGCATGTTGGTGTAATACGGCGGGTCGTTCTCGTTGTGGATGTACCAGCCTTTCGGATTGAGCAGCTGCGGCAGCGAATCGAACGGAATGTAGTGCGTCCAGATATCCGCAACTCCGTGAGCTGGCACTGCAGCGGTATCGCCCGCACTTGGACGCGGCAGCGATGGAATCGCAGCGTTCCACACGTAGAATATATTGCCAGCGCGATCCGCGTATGTGAAACTCGAATTGAGCCGCGCGCGCATCCGCATCGCGTCCTTCCACTGGCTCAGCGAGCTCGCGCTCATCATGCGCAGAAATTGTTCACCCGCGCGAAAGTCTCCATCCATCGCTTCACGAAGGACGTAGATCTTGCTGGCTGTACGATAAACCACCGGTCCGAACGGCGTCCGATCCACTTCCCGCGACGCGTTCGCCATGCCCGCCGGAGTGCTGTATTCCACTGTCACACGTTCATGCTGCAACGGGAGCGATCGTCCGTCGAGCATGTAGTGATCCTTTTGTGACGGATCTGCATCGAGCGCATATATCTGACCCAGGAGCGGGTCATTGTTGGTGGTGGACCACCCAAGGTTACGATTGAAGCCGCCGATCACGCCGAATGGACCACCGACGCGGAAATCGCCATAGAAGCCAAGCCGGCCTGGAACGACGATGTGTGCCTCGTAATAGCCAGCGTTCCACTGAAGGTGTGGATTGCGCAACAGGATCGCGTGCCCCGACTTGGTGCGGCCAGGCGCGAAGGCCCAAGCATTGGAACCCTCGTCCGGCACGTCCACCCAGTCGCTTCTCGGCTGCGGGCCTTCGCTGACGGTGGACGCCGGCCGCGCACGCGGATGGAAATTGGGATCGTTGTGCGCGAGAAAGCGGGACGCCTGCTCGGGACCGGCCACGCTCACGTCATGCGCCAGCACATCATAGCCGGTAAAGTGCGGCGAAAATCCAGTGGGGAATTCTTCCGGATGCAGCTCGACGTAACGATTCAGTCCTGCCGCAAACCCTTCGTACACGTCCCGCGTGTCGCGATCGATGAGAGGATAGCTCGCAACTGCACGGTCGTACGCAGGCCGCGCGGCAAAGTCCGTCTCCATGCTGTCGCGGCCGAACCACCGGCCCATCTCGCCGCGTGATCTGACCACGTCCAGCGCGACGCGGGCACCGTAATCCTCTGACTGCACGTAGGCGAGCGCATACTCGGCGGCCATGAGATTGTCCGCCTTGATGTGCGGCACCCCGTGAGTCGTTCTCCGAACCTCGACATGGCTGGCAAGGTCGGTCACAGCTGACGTCGTCTGCGCGCCGGCCACCGCCGCGTTGCCAAGCATCGCGAGCGCCACAACCACAGTGAGTCGAGCGACGTGCACGAACACTTTGGCGCTCGGTTCAGACGCTCCGTTGCTACTGCTCATTCGTCAAGTCGGATGGATGTACGGCGGATTTAGCCGCGGGTATCACACTGTTCCATAATATGGAACGGTGTTCCGCATTCACGCCATACGTTATGAATCCCCTGACAATCGCGCAAGAGCATATTTTCTGGGCCAGCTGTCCGGCTGCGCGTTGCGCTCCGGCTTTACATCGGTCTGCCGCCGCGATATCCGAGCTGCTCCGACAGCGAGTTCGCCGCCTTCAGCACCGGCTCACTATAGGACCCAAGCTTTTGCTTGGGGATGCGCGACACCGGCGCACCGATGGAGATTGCGCCGACGACGAGCCCCGTATGATCGCGAACCGGAGCCGCGACGGCAGCGAGGTCGTCCTCGAGCTCGCCCCACGCCGCGGAGTAACCACGGGCGCGAACCTGAGTCAATTCCTCGATCAGATCATCGATATCGGTGATCGTCCTCGATGCGAGTTTGGGCAATCGCTTGGGGAGCAGCTGCCTGATTTGCGTGACGCTGCGCCAGGCCAGCAGCGACTTTCCCGCAGCCGTGGCGTAGCACGGAAGCCGGCGTCCCACCCAGCCAGTCTGGATGATTGGCCGAGGACTCTCGACGGCAGCCACGTTGAGCGCTTCCGCGCCCACGAGCACGGCAAAATTGGATGTCTCCTCAGTAGTCGTCGCCAGCCACCTGAGCTCGACAAGCGCAAGCCGCTGCAGACTGGTAGAGTCCTGGGCAAGCACGCCGAGCACGCCGAGTCGCGTGGAGAGCCGATACCGGCTGGAAGTGGGATCCCGATCGAGGAAACCCGCTGTCGCCATGGTGCTCAGCCATCGGGAGATTGTGCTCTTTGGAAGCCCCAGATCCGCGGCGGCTTCGCTCACCCCGATCTCCCGCCGCGTCGGTGAAAAGAGCTCCAGGACACGCATGGTCTTCTTAAGCGTAGTTCCTCCTTCCAAAGCGTGAAACCGAGTTTTGATTCGATCGAATCGCGGGCGCTGAAAGTCCGCGCACCGTCCGAAGTGTCTGGTAGAGTCGCTCTTGCGCGCTTACGGTACCGGCTGGATACTAGCGGAGCGTGTTTCCAGATCCCAAGGCGATGTTCCATAATATGGGACATATCACAGCAAGCGGTAACCACATGCTCAATCGTCATTCTCTTGCATCACTGATTGTCGGCCTTTGCACGATCGTCGGCGCGGCGACCGCGTACGCGCAGTCCGACTCGGTGGACGTGCTCATACGCGGCGGGTCGGTGGTCGACGGTACCGGCACCGCACCACGGAGGGCGGACGTCGCCATCCGCGGCGACCGTATCATCTTCGTCGGCACCGCGTCAACCGCCCACTTTCGCGCGGGGCGCACGATCGACGCGTCGGGCCTGGTTGTCGCGCCCGGCTTCATCGATG
>PLEG01000233.1 GCA_003136975.1 Gemmatimonadota bacterium
GTCGTTGATGCGCTCTGGGTGCAGCTGCTGGTCGATCCACGCGTCCACACCCATGGAGCGGACTCTAGCTACGTCACCTGGGCGCGGACCGAAGGCGAGGCGATTGAGTACCTGTATCACCTGCTGATCGGCGGTCTGCTCGCGGACAGTGGGCGCAACGGGGGATGGCCTCCGACGTTGCTGCGCGATCGCGCCTGCAGGAAGTAGCGCTGCTACAGCTGCGACAGCTGCGACAGNNGCGACAGCTGCGACAGCTGCGAGGCGGCAAATCAGCAAACGTCCAAAAACAGGTAATGAGATGTTCACGCCAGTTGGACGCTCACGTCACTCTGCTGTTAATCTCGCTCACACGACTTGGACACCAACCAACCATGCTAATCCAATCGAGAAAAGCGCTATCGAACGATCGTTCGATAGCGCCGTCAAATCTAGATATGGATCGCCCGGCCCGACACCGCCAACGCCGCTTCCTTCACTGATTCGGACAGCGTTGGATGCGGATGCACGGTGATGCCTATGTCGTCGCTCGATCCTCGGAACTCCATCGCCAGCACGACTTCCTGCAACAAATCCGCGGCATCGACGCTGACGATATGACAGCCCAGTATCTCCTCCGTCTCCGCGTCGGAGACGAACTTCACGAAGCCCTGAGTCTCCGCCATCGTGCGCGCGCGGCCGTTTGCGGACATCGGGAACTTGCCAGTCTTGTACGCTCTGCCACTCGCTTTCACTTCGTGCTCGGCGAGTCCGCAGGTTGCGATCTCCGGATGCGTGTACACGACGGCCGGCATCGACTTGTAGTCCATGTGCACCTTGTGTCCCGCTATTACTTCCGCGGCGACCACTCCTTCTTCCTCAGCTTTATGCGCCAGTAGCTTGCCGCCAACTGCATCGCCGATCGCGTACACGTTCGGAAGATTCGTTCGCATCTGCGCGTCCACAGCGATCTCGCCACGCTTGCCGAGCGCGAGACCAAGCGCGCCGACATCGATCCCGGTCAGCACTGGCTTGCGTCCAACGGCAATGAGAACGTAGTCGCCTTCCAGCGTTTCCCTGGTGCCGTCCTTCTCTATCTCGACGAATACCTTGGAACCGTCGCGACGCCCGCCCGTGACACGCGTTGCGACGCGCAGCTCCAATCCCTGTTTGCGGAAGATCTTGTCGGCTTCCTTCACGACGTCTTCGTCCATTCCCGGCAGGATCGACGCCGCCAGCTCAACAACCGTCACCTTCGCGCCAAGTCGGCGCCATACGGAGCCCAATTCGAGACCGATCACACCGCCGCCGATCACGATCAGATGCTTCGGCACTTCGGGAATGGTGAGTGCGCCGGTGTTGGAAAGCACCCGTTCCTCATCGAACTTGAAGAAGGGAAGCTCAATCGGCACCGAGCCGGTCGCGATAACGACATCACGCGCCTGATACTGCGTGACGGTTCCGTCGTTCGCCGTAACATCCACAACATTGCCAGCCCGCAACGTTCCTCGGCCCTTCGCCCACGTGATCTTGTTCTTCCGGAACAGAAACTCGATTCCCTTTGTATTCTGCGCAACGACGTCGATCTTGCGCTTCATCATCACCGCAAGATCAGCACTCACGCCCTCAAGTTTCACGCCATGTTCGGCGGCATGAAGTTGCGCGAACTCCAGGTGCTCCGTTGACGTGAGCAGCGCCTTCGACGGGATGCATCCGACATTGACGCACGTTCCACCCAGCGTCTTGTCCATCTCGACGCATACGGTGTTGAGGCCAAGCTGGGCCGCGCGAATCGCGCCGACGTATCCGCCAGGGCCGCCACCTATGATGAGAATATCGCAGTTGTTCATGATTCGGCAGTCAGCGCAGCGTACCGCGGCGGAATCGCCGGGACGGTAGCGCCCATTGAGAGAAGTGTGAGGAACGAATCGGCGTCGGGACACACCGCCAGCGAATCGAGCCGTTCAGATGAAAGAAACCCCGCTGCCACAGCGTTGCGCAGATGCGCGAGCAACGGTTGGTAGAATCCGTCCACGTCGATCAGTGCGATCGGTTTCGAGTGAATGCCAATCTGCGCCCATGTAAACGCTTCGAAGAACTCGTCGAGTGTTCCAATCCCGCCCGGAAGAACGGCGATCGCGTCGGACAGATCCAGAATCCGCGCCTTGCGCTCGTGCATCGTGTCAACGACATGAAGGTCAGTGAGATTCGCATGAGCAATCTCGCGGTGGCCCAGCGAACGGGGCAGTACTCCGATGACTTCGCCACCGGCGGCGAGCGCCGCGTCGGCCAGAGCGCCCATCAATCCGCGTGATGCGCCGCCATAGACCACACCGATTCCGTTCCTCGCGAGTTTGTCACCCAACTCGCGCGCGACTTCCGCGAAGCGTGGCGACGCGCCCGCCTTCGCGCCACAATAAACGGCTACGCGCGTCGCATGGGCAGGCTCCCGTGCCTGCCCGGATGTATCAGTCACTCGATGAGCATTGTGGCAGGATCTTCCATCAATTCCTTCACGCGAACAAGGAATAACACTGCCGCCTGCCCATCGATTATGCGATGGTCGTACGACAGAGCGACATACATCATCGGGCGGATCTCGACCTTGCCATCGATTGCCACCGGCCGATCCTGAGTCTTGTGAAGCCCGAGGATCGCAACCTGCGGATAATTGATGATCGGTGTCGATACCAGCGATCCAAAAACACCACCGTTCGTAATCGTGAACGAGCCGCCGGTTAGGTCGTCCATGGTGAGCTTCACCTCGCGCGCCTTCTTCGCCACCGCGGTGATGTCACGCGAGATATCCAGCAAGCCCTTCTGGTCGGCGTCCTTGATGTTCGGAACCACCAGCCCCTGTTCGGACGCGACGGCGATTCCCATGTTGACGTAGTTCTTGTAAATGATCTCGTCGCCTTCGAGCTGCGCGTTGACCACCGGATAATCGTGAAGTGCAATGCACGCCGCGCGGACGAAGAACGGCATGAACGACAGCCGTACTCCGTGCTGCTTCTCGACCTTGTCCCGTACGCGCTCACGCAGTGCGGTGACCGCGCTCATGTCGATCTCGTTGAACGTCGTCAGATGCGCGGTGGCGAGATGCGACTGCAGCAGGTTCTCCGCAATGCGCTTCCGGCGCGTCGAGAGCTTCTCGCGAGTTTCGCGTTCGCCAGCACGTACGGGAGTCGGAGCCGAGCGCAGCGCTGGTGGGCCGGTTGAAACAGCCGGAGCCGCCGCCGGCGGTGATGTTGGCGGCACCGATGCTGGCGGCAGCGATGCTGCTGCCGATTTGGTTGGTGCGGCGAGTACGTCTGGCTTGCTCACCATGCCACCGCGCCCGGTCCCCTGAACCGAAGAAATGTCGACCCCACGCTCGTCAGCTGCACGACGCGCGGCCGGAGCGGATTTTTGCGGAGCACCTCCTGGCGCTGACGTCGGTGCAGGAGTCGCCCCTGAGGGCGCGGATACATCCGCGCCTGCTGTCGGTGCCGACGTTGCCACCGGTGCCACCGTTGCCACCGGTGCCACGGCGGGCGCAGCTGCGGCTGTCGCGCTCTCGTCGATCTCGCCGAGCACGTCGTCCACGTGGACGATGTCACCTTCCTTCACGGCCTGTTTGGTCAGCACGCCCGCGCGGAGCGCTGGCACTTCGACGGTGATCTTGTCGGTGTCGAGCTCGAGTACCGTATCGCCGGCCTTCACGGAGTCACCCTGATTCTTGACCCAACGCGAAACCGTCGCTTCGACGATTGATTCCCCTAGGGGCGGAACTTTCAACGCGATCATTTCGAGTATCTTGATGTTTGATTCTAAATATATCCCCTCACGGAGATCACTTGCGCGCACTAACCATCTCCGCGCACGGCGGCCTCGAGTGTCTCGAGCTCCGCGAAGACCTTCCAATCCCGGCGCCAGGCCCGGGTGAAGTGCGGGTACGCGTCCTCGCTGCCTCGCTCAATCATCTCGACCTGTTCGTCCTCAAAGGCCTGCCGGGCGTAAATATCACGCCGGCATGGATAATGGGTGCGGACGCGGTCGGAATCATCGATGGAACAGATGATCTCGTAGTCGTCAATCCGGGGATAAGCGACGGTACCTGCGAGTATTGCCGCCGCGGAGAGCAGTCGCTCTGCGTCCAGTTTCGTCTGCTCGGCGAGCATACACCCGGCACCATCGCGGACTATATAGTAGTCCCGGAGCGAAACGTGGCGCGCATTCCGCGTGACACTCCAATTCCCGAAGCAGCCGCATTCACGCTAAGCACACTCACAGCATGGAGAATGCTCGTCACGCGCGCGCAACTTCGCCCGGAAGAGAATGTGCTCATCCAGGGAATCGGCGGTGGCGTCGCCCTCGCTGCACTCCAGATCGCGAAACACATCGGCTCCAGAGTGTGGGTGACTTCGTCAAGCGATGAAAAGCTCGCCCGCGCGCGCCACCTCGGCGCAGACGAAACCATCAACTACCGCACAACCGACGTCGCGCGCGAGATCCGCTCCCGCACCGCCAAACGCGGTATGGATGTCGTAGTCGATTCTGTGGGTGAGGCGACGTGGGCATCGTCGCTCGGTGCGCTCGGCAAATTCGGCAGGCTCGTGACGTGCGGCGCAACATCCGGCCCGACGATAACCACCGACGCGCGCCGCTTGTTCTGGAACCAGTGGACAATACTCGGCTCAACAATGGGGAACGACGCTGAATTCGCGGCAGTGGCGAACGAGTTGCGCGAAGGACGGCTACTCCCGCCGATCGATTCCGTGTTCGATATCAGGGAGGGACGTGAAGCGTTCGCGCGACTCGAGAGCGGTGCGCAATTCGGGAAGATCGTCGTGCGGGTGAGCTTGTAGGGCGCGGATATATCCGCGCCCTGTTCATTGACGCGCGATCGGATTCAAGTAGATGCCGTACCCCACGGGTTCACGATCGGAACGTCGTAACCAGAAAAGTCGCGAATATTGCGCGTGACCACGGTCAGTCGATGTACAGCGGCGGTTGCGAGAATCAGACCGTCCGGCACTGAAAGAGTTCGCCTTGAGAGACGTGCCTGCGCCGTAAGGCCGGCCCATGCTTCCGCGATCTCCACGGTAACGTCAACGGTTCTATCCGCGAAACGTTGCAAGACGTCACGTGCGATCCAATCTCGCAGTTCGGTGCGGCGGCGTCCCTCGGGCAGGATGTTGATGCCGTGTCTGAGCTCACCAATCGTCACCACGCTTATTGCACATTCTTCGGCATTGTTTGCACGAGACCATGCCTCCAGCCCGGCTGGCGGCACAGCCTTCGTCAGGTCCGACAGAAAACAGGTGTCAAGCAGGTGCCGTAGCGAGATCATCTGCGTTGGCTACTCTTCGGAAAAATCGATATTGCGAATCGGACTCCGATCACGCTCAATGTCCAGATCCGCGCCGACAAACTCAGGCGGACGAAGTGCATCGTAGAGTGACAGGAACGGCTTCCGCTCCCGCTCGTACTCGGCAGCACTCATGATGACCACCGCGTCGACGCCGTGCCGCGTCACAGTCTGCGGCCCCAGCTCGATTGCGGCTCGCACAACTTCGCTGAACCTGTTTTTCGCGTCCTGCAGCGTCCACACGTTGAGTCCCTTATCGACCATGGCGTCCTCCTCTGAATAATCTAGCTAGACTGGCTAGCCGGATCAATCGGAGGCGCTCGCATCAGCGGGCAATATGGTTCCAGGCGCCCTCCACCAACGGATCGACTGGGCCTCTTCTGGATCGAATTCACCCGCGGCGGACGTTCAGTGCGTGGAGTCTGCCCCTCGATCGTAAACCACCTTCCCGGCCACAACCGTCATCATCACCCGCACATCCCGGATTTTCTCCGGCGCAATCCGTGTGATGTCCTGATCGATCATGACCAGATCCGCGAGCTTGCCAGGCTCCAGTGACCCGCGCGTCTGCTCCGCGAACATCGCATACGCGCCGCCGGTCGTGTACGCGCGTAGGGCGTCCTCCACGCCGATCTTCTGCTCGGGAATCCAGCCGCCCGGGTTCTTGTCGTCCAAGGTTCGGCGCGTTACCGCCGCGTAGATGCCGTACAGCGGAATCGGTGGCGCGACATCCCAATCGCTCCCGAACGCGAGTCGCGCGCCGCTGTCGAGTAGTGCTTTGAATGCGTACGTCGTCTCGCTCCGCTTGCGACCGATCACTTTCTCCGCCCAACGTCCGTCGTCGATTGCGTGGTACGGTTGCATGCTCGCTACAACGTGGAGTGCGGCGAACCGTGGAATGTCACTCGGCGCGATATGTTGTGCGTGCTCGATGCGAAAACGACGGTCGCGCACGCCGTCCTCCTGCTCGACGCGCTGTTCGATGTCCAGCTGAGTGCGAATTGCGCGATCGCCAATCGCATGGACGATCACCTGCAATCCAGCCTTGTCTGCTGCGGATGTCCATGCATACAAATCGGACGGCTGCGTCACCCACAGTCCCGAATCCGTCGGCACGTCCGTGTAGGGCTCCAGAAACGCCGCCGTGTGGGAGCCAAGCGAGCCGTCGGCGAACCCCTTGAGACTACCGATACGCAGCCAATCGTCGCCGCGTCCGCGCGCGGCCACGGTGTCACGCAGCCGTTGCCATGTGGAAAGTGGGACTGCGGCGGAAATGCGGGTACGGAGCGTCCCCGCCCTGTGCGCCCGCTCGAACACCGCAAGATCGTTCCACGTTCCCATGTGCGCCACCGATGTCACTCCCTGTTCGGCGACATACTTCATCGCCGCATTGAGCGCGCGGTCGTTCATCTCCACGGTAGCGTCGGGCATCGCGTTGCCGATGATATCCTGTGCGTTGTCCTTGAAGATTCCCGTCGGTGCACCGGAAGCGTCACGCACGACAGTTCCGCCGCTCACATCTTTCGTCGCGTCCGACACCTTCGCCTCGCGCATTGCAAGCGCGTTTGCGAGCCCCATGTGCCCGTCCAGTCTGCCGATCCACACGGGATTGTTCGGCGTTACCGAATCAACCCATTCGTGTCTCGGCAGCTCGCCACCCCATAACTGGTGATCCCAATCGCCGCCCGTGATCCACGTGCCCGCCGGCACGGTCGCGGCAAATTCCTTGATTCGGCGAATGAACTCCGCGGGCGTCTTCGCGTCGCGCAGTTGCACCGAGGCGAGCTGGTAGCCGCCACTCAGAAAATGGACATGCGAGTCGATGAAACCCGGCGTGACCATCTGGCCGTGCGCGTCGATCGGTTGCGTCGCGCCGAGCACGTGTTTCACCTCGTCGTTCGTCCCCACCATGGCGATCCGGTCGCCGCGGAGCGCGATAGCCTCGGCCCACGGCTGCTTGGGGTTTCCAGTCCAGATCCGCGCGTTGACGATCGCCATCGTTACCGGGGGATCAGTAGCGCCGCCAGGAGATGTGCAGGACGAAAGGGCCAACGCCGCAAGAACGGCGAACGGCGCGGTTAGGCGATATCTGCGAAACGCGATTTGAAAGCGCATTGATCCATGGGGTGGTCGGATCCCAATATCATACCGTCCAGAGCTCTTGCGCGCGAACGTGCGACGGAAATCACCACACTCGCCTGCAGCCGCAGGCGTCGAACACGCTCTCACTGCACACGAGCGGCGCCGCCTCCAACGGTGCAAGTTTATCGCTGGACCTCGCTTTCGCGTAAAATGTGACAATGGCCGAATCTGCCCAGTATTCCCCAATCCAACTCGCCGAGATAAAGGACGCCTTCATCGCCAAGCGGGATGTCGTCTGCCCCATCTGCGGCGGTCGCATGACTGCGCGCCCCATCGGCGGCGGCTCGTTCGGCCTCGGCTACTCTCGCAAGCGCGAGTGGCTCATCTGCGGTGGCTGCCACCGCAGCGCGATCTTCGACTTCAAGCGCGGCACGCGTAACTAACCGCCTCCCTCCCGACGCCGTCCCGGAATGGCACGATGCTGGCACCGCAGCAAGTGACCTCTCCCAGCATATGGGTCTATTAAATGCCAACTAAAAAGAACGACCCAACAGATGCCGCAGACGCGAGGCTCGATGGCTTCATTAGCGTGCGCGGTGCCCGCGAGCACAATCTCAAGAATGTAGACCTCGACATTCCGCGTGATGCCCTGGTTGTGTTCACAGGAGTCTCCGGCTCGGGGAAATCATCTCTCGCCTTCGGCACACTCTACGCCGAGGCGCAACGCCGGTACCTCGAGTCCGTTGCTCCGTATGCGAGGCGCCTCTTTCACCAGATGGGCGTCCCCGAATTTGATTCGATCGACGGCCTTCCGCCCGCAGTTGCTTTGCAGCAACAGCGCGGTTCGCCAACCACCCGCTCGTCGGTCGGTAGCGTAACGACGTTATCCAACCTGCTGCGCATGCTCTACTCCCGCGCTGGGGACTATCCGCGCAACCAGCCGCTGTTATACGCAGAGTCGTTTTCGCCAAACACCCCCGAGGGGGCGTGTCCCAAGTGTCACGGTCTGGGTCGCGTTTACGAAGTGACCGAGCGATCCATGGTGCCGGACGATTCGCTCACCATTCGCGAACGCGCCGTGGCCGCATGGCCCACCGCATGGCAGGGACAGAATCAGCGCGACATTCTCGTCACGCTCGGCTACGACGTCGATCGCCTGTGGCGCGATCTACCGAAGAAGGATCGCAACTGGATTCTGTTCACTGACGAGCAGCCTGTGGTTCCCGTGTACGCCGGCTTCACGCCCGCCGAGACGCGCCGCGCGCTCAAGCACAAGGAAGAACCGAGCTACATGGGCACGTTCTCGAGCGCAAAGCGTCATGTGCTGCATAGCTTCGCGAATACACAGAGCGCGTTGATGAAAAAGCGCGCGTTGCAGTACATGTTGAGTGCAGAGTGTCCCCTCTGTCACGGCAAACGACTTCGCCTCGAATCGCTATCCGTAAAATTTGCCGGCCTCGACATCGCTGACATATCGCGACTTCCACTCGCGCGCCTCGCAACCATCCTGCGTCCGTACTCCGACGGAACAGCCAGCGGTGTCGCGAAAATGGAATCGGCGCATCCTGAGAAAGTGGTTGTGACGCAGCGCATCGCCGAAGATCTCGAGGGACGTCTTGCCATACTGCTCGATCTCGGGCTCGGCTATCTGTCACTCGATCGCAGCACACCCACTCTTTCGCCCGGTGAGCTTCAACGATTGCGCCTCGCGACACAGGTGCGTTCCAATTTGTTCGGCGTTGCGTACGTATTGGACGAGCCATCAGCCGGGCTGCATCCGGCCGACACTGAAGCACTGCTCACAGCACTCGAACGATTGAAGGCGTCGGGCAACTCATTGCTCGTCGTCGAACATGATCTCGACGTAATTCGCCACGCCGACTGGATAGTTGACGTCGGGCCCGCCGCGGGTGAGCACGGCGGGGTCGTACTCTACAGCGGGCCGCCGGCCGGGTTGCAGGAGATAGAGGCCTCCGAGACTCGGCGGCATCTATTCGGGCGCGACCTGCTACCCCGTCGGACGGTACGGCAGGCGCGCGGCTGGTTGAAGCTGAGCGGTGTGACTCGCAACAACCTGAACAACCTGGACGTCGCCTTTCCATTGCGTGCGTTCACCACGGTGACCGGCGTTTCTGGCTCTGGAAAGTCGAGTCTGGTAAGCCAGGTGCTCGTGGAGCTGGTCGCGGAGGCGCTCGGTCACGACGTCTTGCCCATGGCGGACGAAACCGAAGAGCTGGAGCAAGTAGCACCCGTTACCATCGGCGGTCAGATCACCGCGGGAATGGATGAAGTGAAGCGGATGGTACTCGTCGATCAGAAGCCGATTGGGCGTACTCCGCGCTCCAACCTCGCGACTTACACGGGTCTGTTCGATCACGTCAGGAAATTGTTCGCCGCAACCAAAACAGCGCGCGCACGCCACTACGACGCCGGACGCTTTTCGTTCAACGTTGCCAAGGGACGTTGTGAGACGTGTGAGGGCGAAGGATTCGTTTTCGTCGAGCTGCTGTTCTTGCCCAGCGTGTACACGCCCTGTCCCACATGCCACGGCGCCCGGTACAATGCAAAAACGCTGGAGGTCAAATACCGCGACCGGAGCATCGCCGAAGTTCTCGGAATGACCGTTGATACGGCACGTGAGTTCTTTGCCGACGACGTCCAGGTGCGCCGCTCGCTCGACGTCCTGCGCGAAGTCGGTCTCGGTTACATTCGCCTCGGCCAGGCGGCCACCGAACTTTCGGGAGGAGAGGCGCAACGCATCAAGCTCGCGACTGAGTTGCAACGCATGTCGCGCGGCAACACGCTCTACATCCTGGACGAGCCCACCACTGGCCTTCATCCGTCGGACGTGGAAAGACTCATGGCGCAGCTCAGCAAATTGGTCGACGCGGGGAACACTGTGATCGTGGTTGAGCACGACATGCGCGTCGTCTCTGGAAGCGACTGGGTGATAGACATTGGACCTGGGGCGGGGGAGGAGGGAGGGCACATAGTCGCCTCAGGAACACCCGCCACCGTCTCCGGTTCGGCAGTGAGTCGCACGGCGCCTTATCTCGCCCGCTTTCTGACGTGAAACTCGTCGCGCACGGGTGATCGGATACACGTAGATTTCCCGCCATGGATTCGACAAGCTTTTCCGACCGGTTGCAGGATAGCTTCGACCAGCTCTACCACTACATCCCGGCGCTCTTCGGCGCCCTCGTAATTCTCTTCGCTGGCTACCTTCTCGCCAGACTGCTGGAGAAGGCGACCGAGAAGCTCCTGCGTCGCGTCCATTTTAACAGAATCCTCGAGCGCGGTGGCGTGCTCCAGGCCGTGGAACGCTCCGGCTCGCACATGAACCCGACCCGCGTAACCGCGAGCGTCGTCTTCTGGTTCGTGATGTTCGCGGTTCTGATGATCGCCGCCAACGCGCTCGGGCTCTCGTCGCTCGGCAACATGTTTGGCGAGCTGGTGAGCTACATCCCGAGCCTCATCGCGGCGATCGTCATCGTAATCGTCGGCATCGTACTCGGCGATTTCGTCGGCGGCCTCATAATGGCATCCGCCGGCGCGATCCATGGCGGCCCAACGCTGTCCCGGTTCGGCAAGGGCGGCGTCATAATGATCGCGATCTTCATGGCGCTCCAGGAGCTGGGCGTTGCGACTGACATCGTGACAACGGCGTTCGCGATTCTTTTCGGCGCTATCGCGCTTGCGGCATCTCTCGCCTTCGGATTGGGCAACCGCGAGCTGGCGGGCGAGGTGACTCGCGGCTGGTACAACCGCTACAAGGCCGAGCGTGAGGCAATCGATCGCGACAACGCAGCCCAGGACGCGGCCGACCGGACCGACGAATACGAGTCCGAGCCTCCGGCACTTTAACCCCCGAATATACACCGTAGCAATCTTTCTTGACGGGGCATCAGATACGGACAGCTAAGTTATTGTGCCACAATAACTTAGCGTAATAGACCCAGGTTGCCAAAAGCCCTCCCGCAGGCTATATTTCGGGGTTCCCCAATAGTTAGCTCACATCAGGTCGGAGCCTGTCTCAAGGCACCAGCCGCAAGTGTGGTATTGACCAGTCATGACAGCTCCCAATAACCGCGAGCGAATTCTCCCGCGGCTGATCCACGAAGAGGTCCAGGAGTCGTTCATCAATTACTCGATGAGCGTCATCGTCTCGCGCGCCCTCCCGGACGTGCGCGACGGTCTCAAGCCTGTGCACCGCCGAGTTCTCTACGCGATGAACGAGCTTGGTCTCGTCCCCGGACGTCCGTACAAGAAGTCCGCGACCGTCGTCGGTGACGTGCTCGGTAAGTACCATCCGCACGGCGACAGCTCGGTTTACGACGCGCTCGTGCGAATGGTGCAGGACTTTTCGCTCCGCTACCCGCTCGTTGATGGTCAGGGGAATTTCGGATCGGTTGATGGCGACAACGCCGCGGCCTATCGCTACACCGAAGCGAGGCTCACGCGCATTGCGACAGAGATGCTCGGCGACATCGACAAGAACACCGTCGATTTCCAGCCCAACTTCGACGATCGCCTGCAGGAGCCGCGCGTTCTTCCGTCAGCGATGCCGAATCTGCTCGTCAACGGTTCGTCAGGAATCGCTGTCGGCATGGCGACCAACATTCCGCCGCACAACCTTCGCGAGGTAACGAGCGCGCTCGTGGCGCTCATCGAAGATCCAGATCTTCCGGCGAGTGCGCTTCGCAAGCACATCAAGGGACCCGATTTCCCCACGGCCGGATACATCTACGGTACCGCCGGAATCACCGATTATCAGGAGACAGGTCGCGGACGCATCGTGATGCGCGCGCGGGCCGTGATCGAGGAGCGCGAGTCATCCAGTCGCGCGCAGATCGTCGTCACCGAGCTGCCATATCAGGTGAACAAGGCCAAGCTCCTCATTGACATCCGCGATCAGGTGAGAGAAGGGAAGCTCGAGGGAATCAGCGATCTGCGCGATGAGAGCGATCGCGACGGAATGCGCATGGTCATCGAGCTCAAGCGCGATTCGATTCCGCGCGTGGTGCTCAACCAGCTGTACAAGCACACCGCGATGCAGTCCACGTTTGGCGTGATCATGCTTGCGCTCGTTCCTGATTCGGTCACGGGCCAGCTCGTTCCAAAGGTGTTGCCGCTCAAGGACGTTCTGGTTCACTTCCTGGCGCACCGTCATGAAGTTGTAACGCGGCGCACGCAGTTCGAGCTCGACAAGGCACTCGAGCGCGAGCACATCCTTGAAGGCTTGAAGATCGCCGTCGACAACATCGACGCTGTCATCAAGCTCATCCGCGCGGCGAAGGACACGCCGGCTGCAAGCGCGCAGCTACAGGCGCGCTTCAAGCTGAGCGAGCGGCAGGCCGAGGCGATCCTCAACATGCGTCTCGCCAAGCTTACCGGTCTGGAGATCGAGAAGCTCGAGGCCGAACTCAAGGATCTGCGCGCATTCATTGGCGAGATGCGCGACATCCTGGCGTCACGCCCGCGTCGCATGAAGATCATTCGTGACGAGCTCGAGAAGGTGAACGAAACGTTCGGAGACGAACGCCGCTCCGAGATTACCAGCGACCAGGGTGAGTTCTCCATCGAGGATCTGATCGCCGAGGAGGACATGGTGATCACGATCTCGCATACGGGATACATCAAGCGGACCTCGACTTCCACATACCGCAAGCAGCGGCGTGGCGGCCGTGGCCTGAACGGCCAGGGGCTCAAGGAAGAGGACTTCATCGAGCACCTGTTCATCGGGTCAACGCACGATTACATCCTCTGCTTTACCAACGACGGACGCTGTTTCTGGCTCAAGGTCCACGAGATCCCGCAGGCGGGCCGAGCCAGCAAGGGAAAGCCCATCGTTAACCTGATCAACGTCCAGCCCGATACTCAGATCAGAGCTGTGGTCCCCGTGCGCGAGTTCGGGGCTACGCAATCGTTGCTATTCTGCACGCGACGCGGCACGGTCAAGAAGACTGCGCTGTCGGCGTATGCAAACCCTCGCGCCAATGGCATCAAGGCGATCAAAATCGAGGGCGGCGACGAGCTGATCGACGTGCAGGTTACAAGTGGTACGAACGACGTGGTACTCGCCACCAAGCATGGACTGTCGGTGCGGTTCCACGAGAAGGATGTGCGTGAGATGGGCCGCGACACCACCGGCGTGAAGGGGATCGAGCTACGCCCCGATGATGCAGTGGTTGGGATGGTCATTATCAAGCGCGAGGCGACTCTCCTCGTCGTTACTGAGAAGGGGCTCGGCAAGTGCTCGCACATAGATGATTACAGAGTTCAGAAGCGTGGCGGCAAGGGCATCATCACAGTCAATCGCACCGACAAGACCGGTGACGTCGTGACTCTGATGGAAGTCCTGCCTGAAGACGAAATCATGCTCATCACGAAGCACGGCGTGATCATACGCTCGTCGGTTTCGCAGGTGCGTGTGACGGGAAGAATTGCACAGGGTGTGAAGCTCGTTAACCTGGATGATGGCGATCTTGTGACCGCGGTTGCACGTGTCATTCCCGAGGACAATGTCGAGAGTGGCGATGACACCGTGGATGAGGAGACGGTCGAAACGCTTGCTGACGAAGAGTGACAAGGACCTGACTGAAAATGCACGCCCCGTGAGTGCAGATAGGGATCCGGCCGCGGGGGAGCCGAAAGGCAATCCCCCGAGTGCCGATGCTGATTCCGCCCACGAGGGAGTGCATGACGCCGAGCGCGAGCCGGTGTCAGGAGTTCCGGAAGGTTCGGTGAATCCGGATAGTCCGGATAGTCCGGCGGGCGCAGCCCCGCCAGAGACTGCGGATGAACAGCTGGAAGCGCTGCGCACTGCATTGCGTAAGGCGGAAGGCGAGCTGCTACGCACGCGGCAGGATGCGGACAGCAAGCGTCACCTCGTGGACATCATGCACGAAGTCATGGGGAATCTCTCGACCNNGCCAAACCCGGCGACGCACGCGGAACGGTGGCTACCGCATTCGAGCAACCCAATCTCGCGAATCTGGAGATCGAGCTCGATCGCTATCCCGAAGTATCAGCCGCGCTCGACCAGAAACGCCCTGTGTTGATCCAGGATCTTCAGACCAGTCCGTGGTACGCGCGGCTGCGCGAGCAGTGGGCCCGCGACGGCACACGCATGAACGTGCGCTCGGTGATCGCCATTCCCTTCGCGTTTGAGA
>PLEG01000206.1 GCA_003136975.1 Gemmatimonadota bacterium
TTGAGTAGCCACCACGTGCGTCCTTCAAGGCTGACAGATGGGAATATGAATCGTGCGGCGATCGACGCGAGCACGAAGCCTGCCAGAACCAGGTTGAGAAACGGGACGATGTTTACGAGAAAGAACGTGATACCGTCGCCCCGCAGCGGTAGCAAGCGAATGTTGAAGACATAGACCACCACCAACACGACAAGCAGAATCAGTTGCGACCATTGAGTGGTGTCACGAAAGAACACCCGAATCTCTTTGAGGACGAGCTCGCGTCGCGTCGCCGGCAGTAGCTGCAACAACGCGTTGGTCCTTCTGCGTCCACGAGACGTTGCGCGGCCGGTTCCCTCCTGCGATTTGCTGAAGCCAGCGGCGTAGAGCGCGCGATGCAAGATGGCACCTACGACGACGAGCGCCGCGGCGGTGGACCAGAGCAGGTAGAACGGCAGCATGTCGGGTTCATAGCGTAACCATCCAAGCACTCCCGTCTGCACCCAATCGCTCGGCAACCAAGGTGACGTGGGAGTGCGGAGGATCGCGAGAAAATCAACGAGCGAGCGGAAGCCCTCCGGTCGCGCCAGCCGCTCGGGGCGAAGCAGCCTGAACGCCAGGATGACGCCACCCGCGGCCAGAACCGTGATGACGCTCAGGATGTCACGCGTTCGGCGCGCCGGGAAGACGTTCACCAACAGCAGCGTGACAGCGGCGCCGAGTGCGGACGGTATCACCAGAAATGGAATTACAGCAGCCAGCGCGACGAGCGGGTACCACCAACCGCCGTCATAGGCGATTCCATAAGCCGTGAAGATCGGGAACGCCATGAGCACGACCATCCAACTCGAATTCACCAGCGTCTCAGTGAGCTTGGCGCCGTACACCGCGAGCCAGTCGACCGGAGTGCCCACGAGCAGATCCAGATCGCGCGCGAGGAAAAAAGTCGACAGTGCCGTTATCACGTTCGACAGGAGCAGCAGTCCAAGAAAGCTGAGGAGTACGAGTCCCAGCAGCTTCGCGGCAAGCAACGCACCAATCTCGGGCACGTTCTTGAAGTATTTCAACAACCGAAACGTCACGCCAAAAACGAAGAGCCAGAAAAGTCCGCCGACAACTGACAGAAGCACAACTCGCGCGCCGCGACCTTTCGCGCCGCGTCGTGCCACGGCGCGCAACGATTGCAGCTTCGGTGACAGAACGTGCAGTAGCTGCCGGAGCATGATTCGGCTGCTAGGCCGAAAGGACTTCGACAGCGCTGCGCGCTGCCTTTTCGCCCGTCAGTTTGAGGAAGATCTCTTCAAGGCTGGAGTCTGCGTCCGTGGTGGAGCGAAGATCGGCCATGGTCCCCATCGTCGCGATCGTTCCATTCTGCACGATTGCCACTCGATCGCACAGTGTCTCAGCGACTTCGAGGGTGTGCGTGGACATCACGATGGTGTTGCCGCGCGCGACGTATGCACGGAACAGGTCCTTCAGCAGTCGCGCAGCTTTTGGATCGAGTCCGACCATCGGCTCATCAACCACGATGACTTCCGGGCGATGCACGAACGCGCTGGCGATTATCAACTTCTGGCGCATGCCATGGCTGTAGCTCTCCACCAACTCGTCCTTCCAGTCGAGCAGGTCGAATAGCGCGAGCAGCTCCTCGCCGCGCCGGTCGATGTCAGGTCCGCCCTGGCCATACAGGCCGGCGACAAAACGCAGGAACTCCGTGCCGGTGAGTTTTTCGTAGATGAAGGGACGATCAGGAATGAATCCGAGCTTCGATTTGGCCGCGACGGGATCACGCGCGAGGCTCACGCCGCCAATGAATATCGTACCGGCGGTGGGTTGCAGGATGCCGGCGATCATCCGGAGGGTGGTGGTCTTGCCAGCCCCGTTCGGACCGAGCAAACCGAACAGCTCGCCGCGTTGCACCGTTAGATCGATTCCGGCGACGGCCGTGAAATCGCCGTAACGTTTGGTGAGGCCTGCGAGCTTGATCAATGAGTCAGTAGCTTCGGGTTGAGCGTAGCGATCTCGTACGCAGTGCGGGTGAGTGCTACGCCGCCAGCCTCGCTCGCGGCGACGATCCGGCCCTGAGAATCCACCCACGCAGAAACGGCACGGGATGGTGTCGCGATCTTCCAGGAACGCACTGTATCCGTATGGGCGACCATCCATTCGTGCCGCGTCGAATCGAAAGCGGCACTGTCCACGACGCGGAATAAAGACTCCGCGGCGATGCTTAGCGTCACGCGCTCCACTCGGCGCGCGACCGGGTTGTACAACCAACTCCCAGTGGTGGCGCCGACCCGTGGCTCGCGCGTAAGCATAAGCGCGATCGGTGCGAGAGCCGGAAGAAGTACTCCGGAATGGGCCTCGGGAGTGCCGTGCAAGCGGAATGGCTTCTGGTCTCCGCTCACTGACAGCGCGAAGCTGTCCAGCGCGAAGCCGCGCGTGAGAAAGGCTACGGATGTGGCTGTTATCGATTGGCTATCGCCAGCAATGCGCATCCGGGCACGGACGATCTCCCTCGCGGTGAATCCACCAGCCGAGGTGTCGATTGTCGAGGTGGCGAAGCCTATCTGCTGACCGTTCTGGGATACCACATAGAAGTACGTCGCTGGCTCGAGCCGGAGCGCCCCGCGCGTCAACAGATCCACATCAGAAACATCGTGCCGGCGTCGCGCGAGCGCGATCATGCTAACGACCCAGCAGGCAAGAACCGCCGCAGCCAGCACTCGGCGGTCCAAACGAAGGATCACGCTATGGCCAGTCCGGTCTCGTCAGCGATCCAGCTGAGGTACTTTGGGAGGCCAGCCGCCACCGGGAGAACGAGCAGTTCCGGGAGCTTGTACGGATGGAGCGTCTCGAACGATTGCTGAAGCGCGTCCAGGCATGCCGAGCGCGTCTTTAACAGCAGCACGACCTCGATCTCGTCCGAGATTTTGTTGTCCCAGCGGTAGATCGAGCGTGCTCTTGGGAGCATCGTCCCGCATGCGACCAGGCGCCGTTCTAGAAGGGCACGGACGAGGGTGGCGGCATCGTCCTCCGTCCCGACCGTGGTCAGGACTACTACTGCGTCGGAGTGTGGCATACCCGAATTTACACCGTAAGTCCGTTAGGTTTAGAGGGCTATGGCAGAAGAAGCGCTCATCGTTCGAGGCGCTCGCGAGCATAATCTCCGCGACGTCAATGTTACCATCCCCCGCGACAAGCTGACGGTTATTACCGGACTGTCTGGATCGGGGAAGTCTTCGCTCGCCTTCGACACGATCTACGCCGAGGGCCAGCGACGCTATGTAGAGTCATTATCGGCATATGCGCGGCAGTTCCTCGGGCTGATGGAGAAGCCCGATGTCGATTCGATCGAGGGGCTGTCGCCAGCTATCTCGATCCAGCAAAAGACCGCTGGCCACAATCCGCGCTCGACAGTGGGCACCGTGACGGAGATTTACGACTATCTCCGCCTGTTGTATGCTCGCGCCGGGACTCCGCACTGCCCCACCTGCGGCCGGCCGGTAGAGCGCCAGAGTGCAGCGCAGATTGCGGATACGATTCTGCAGTGGCCGCAGGATACGCGCATCGAGATTCTCGCGCCGCTCGTTCGCGAGCGGAAGGGCGAGTTTCGCGAGCTGTTCGAGAACGCGCGCCGGCAGGGATTCGTGCGCGCGGTTGTGGACGGAGAGCTCATAGAGCTCGCCGCGCCGCCCAAGTTGAACAAGAAGTTGAATCACAGCATCTCTGTTGTCGTGGACCGTGTGGTGGTGAACCGCGACGACCGTGGCCGGCTCGCCGATTCGGTTGAGACCGCGCTCAAGTTGTCGGATGGTCTTGTCGAAGTCACGCGACACGACGACAAGTCGTCGAATCTGTTCTCCGAACGGTACGGCTGTCCCGATTGCGGCACGTCGCTGCCGGAACTGGAGCCGCGACAGTTCTCGTTCAATTCGCCGTTCGGCGCGTGCACCAAGTGTGGTGGCCTTGGCACCCGTCGGGAAGTAAGCGAGGATCTCATACTCGGCGACGGTAGCCTCACGATACCCGAGGGAGTAATCCTTCCGTGGGGTGAGCCGGACGGCTATCTGCGCCGCACGATTCTGCCGGGCCTCGCGCGCGAGCTGAAGTTCAACATTGACAGCGCCTGGGGGGATCTGCCGCAGAAGACTCGCGATGCTCTGCTCTATGGATCGAGTGGTCGGCGTGGCGGTCCGCGCGCGACCGATCTGAAGTGGGAGGGAATCATCTCGAACGTGCAGCGCCGCTACGACGAGACTGAATCAGATTCAGTGCGTCTGGATCTCGAGCAGTTCATGACGGCACTTCCGTGCACGGCGTGTGGCGGCCGCAGGCTCAAGCCGGAATCGCTTGCGGTTACGATCGCCGGAATGAACATCGGTAACGTGGTCGAGCTATCGGTTGGTGAGTCGGTCAAGTTCTTCGATAGCGTGAAGGTTCGCACCAAGACCCAGCCTGGGCTGGACGCGGATATCGCCGGCCCGATTCTCAAGGAGGTTCGCGAGCGGCTGCGATTCCTCGTCGATGTGGGCCTGGATTATCTCACGCTTGGTCGCGCCGCCGAGTCGCTGTCGGGTGGGGAAGCGCAGCGCATTCGTCTCGCGACGCAGATCGGGTCGCGACTCGTTGGCGTGCTTTACATTCTCGATGAGCCGTCGATTGGACTGCACCAGCGAGATAATGCGCGTCTGCTCGCAACGCTGCGGCAGCTTCGCGATCTTGGCAACACGGTCATCGTCGTTGAGCACGACGAGGAGACCATGCGCGCGGCCGATCACCTCATCGACCTGGGGCCGGGCGCCGGCAAGCATGGTGGCTTCGTGATTGCCGAAGGAACCGTCGAGGAAGTAATCAACAACCCTGCGTCGATCACGGGACGTTACCTGCGCGGTGAGTCAGTGATAGCGGTGCCGGAGCCACGCCGTCCACAGGATCCGGATCGTACGCTACGCATTGAAGGTGCGACAGAGCACAACCTGCGAAACGTCACCGCTGAGATTCCTCTTGGTAATTTTGTCGCGGTAACTGGTGTGTCAGGCTCGGGGAAGTCCACGCTCGTGGAGGACATTCTTCACAGCTCGCTTGCGCGTCATTTCTATCGTGCGCGAGTAATTCCCGGAAAGCACAAGCGAATCACCGGACTCGAGCATATCGACAAGGTCATCGATATCGATCAGAGCCCGATCGGGCGCACACCGCGCTCGAATCCCGCGACGTACGTCGGCCTGTTCACGCCGGTTCGCGAGCTGTTCGCGGAGCTTCCGGAGTCGAAGATTCGCGGATACGGACCGGGTCGCTTTTCCTTCAACGTTAAGGGCGGCCGCTGCGAGGCTTGTGAAGGGGACGGGTTGGTCAAGATCGAGATGCACTTTCTTCCCGACGTGTATGTCCCCTGCGACGTCTGCAAGGGCAAGCGCTACAACCGTGAAACGCTCGAAGTCAGGTTCCGCGGATTGAGCATCGCGGACGTTCTCGAGCTCACGGTAGAGGATGCAACCGAAGTGTTCTCGAACCAGCCGCGCATCTTCAACAAGCTCACGACGCTCAACGAAGTAGGACTCGGATACATTCACCTTGGACAGAGCGCGACCACGCTCTCCGGTGGTGAGGCGCAACGCGTGAAGCTCGCTTCCGAGCTGTCCAAGAGAGATACTGGCCGCACCTTCTACATCCTGGACGAGCCCACGACCGGCCTGCACTTCGAGGATGTTCGCATGTTGCTCAAGGTGCTGCACACACTCGTGGATCGCGGCAATACGGTGCTCGTGATCGAGCACAATCTCGATGTCATAAAGACCGCCGACTACATCATCGATCTCGGTCCCGAGGGTGGCTTGAAGGGTGGAACCATCGTTGCCAGCGGAACGCCCGAAGAAGTCGCGCAGATAGCCGCATCGCACACCGGGCACTATCTTCGCCACATGCTTCCGGCAACATTCAAGCGCAAGGCGGGCTGATGGTCTCGCTGCTCGATATCATCGGTCCCGTGATGGTGGGACCCTCGTCGTCACACACGGCGGGTGCATGCCGGCTGGGCCTGCTAGCGCGCGGACTCGTTGGTGGAACTCCGCAGACCGCGCTTCTCGAGCTGCACGGCTCGTTTGCGCGCACGGGCGAAGGTCACGGAACGGACAAGGCGCTCGTCGCGGGACTGCTCGGGTTTCGTCCTGATGACGAGCGAATTCGCACAGCGCTCGAAATCGCGGAAGGGGAAGGGCTCGAGTACAAATTCGAGAAGACAACCATCTCGGACGAGTCACACCCGAATACTGTGCGTGCGACAGTCGTATGCGGCCCCCGTCGCGCTGTCATGGTGGGCTCGTCACTTGGCGCTGGGCGCGTGCTGGTGACGGAGATCGATGGTTTTCCAGTTGACATAACGGGAAGCTTTTACAGCATCGTAATCCTCGCCGCCGATGTGAAGGGTTCCATCGCGCGCGTCACGCGCATCCTCTCGGATCACGACATCAACATCGCGACATTGAAACTCACGCGAAAGCAACGCGGTGGCGACGCATTTATCGTGATCGAGTGCGATGACAGTCCAGGGGAAGAAGTACGCGACGCGATTCGGTCGCTCGCGTGGGTTCGATGGGCCATGCGGCTCGACAAAGTCTCTGGCGGCTGAGGCTAGCGAATGTACAAGGCACTTGCTGACGCCATAAGCGATGCGGAAGCGCGCGGTAAGACACTCTCGATGGTCGCGCTCGATCTCGAGTCGCAGGACCAGGGTCGCGCAGTGGCTGACATCCGTGCGTCGCTGGCACGCGCACTCCATGTAATGCGTGGCGCCGTGGACGCCGGGATGACCGGCGACATGCGCTCGAATTCCGGTCTCGTTGGCGGTGACGCCGCGAAGCTTGTCAACAGCACTGCGGGCCCGTTGGCCGAGACTCCGTTTCACGACATACTCGTACGCGCGCTTGCTGTGCAGGAGGTCAACAGCGCGATGGGTGTCATCGTCGCCGCCCCGACCGCCGGCGGCGCGGGTGTTCTTCCCGCGGTGCTGACGGGCCTTGCTAGCGCTCGAGGGATTTCCGATGAGCGCGTGATCGACGCGCTCGCAACCGCGGGGCTCATTGGCGCTGTAATAGCAGAGCGCGCGTCACTGTCAGGGGCGGAAGGTGGGTGCCAGGCGGAGACCGGAGCCGCCGCGGCGATGGCTGCAGGCTCTGCAACCGAGATGCTTGGCGGCTCGCCCAAACAGGCCGGGCACGCCACAGCGTTGGCGATGCAAAGTACACTGGGGCTCGTGTGCGATCCGATCGGTGGATTGGTCGAGCTTCCGTGCGTGTTCCGCAACGCGACGGGCGCCGCAATTGCGCTTGCCGCGATCGAGATGGCCCTTGCCGACATCGAGTTTGCGATACCGGTCGATGAAGTGATCGACGTAATGGGTCAGATCGGACGCGAGATGGATGTACGGTATCGCGAGACAGCGGGTGGCGGCCTCGCCGCGACACCAACTGGACGTCGACTGGCCAAGGAGCGGTTGTACCAGATCAAGCGCGGCTGACGCGTGTCGAGCGCCGAAGTTACACCACTCTGGAATTGGGCTCACTTCAACGAGCTCGGCCCTCACGATCTGTACGACATCATGGAATTGCGCACGTCCGTTTTCATTGTCGAGCAACGCTGCGCGTACCAGGACACGGATGGTCTTGATCGCGTGTCGCAGCATCTCTGGACCCGCGGTTCTGACGGAGGACTCGCCGCGTATTTGCGAGTCGTGCCACCGTCGGTCAAGTACACAGAAACGTCGCTTGGACGGATTGTCACCGCAACGACTGCGCGTCGAACCGGACTGGGGCGCGCTCTGGTGCGCGAAGGGATCGCGCGTGTCGCGCAGACGTATGGCCCGGTTCCGATCCGCATCGGCGCTCAGAAGTACCTACTCAGATTCTACGAGCAGCTAGGCTTCGTATCTACTGGGTACGAGTATGAAGAAGACAGCATCCCACACGTCGAGATGTTGCGCGCGTAATAGTCGCGAAATGAAAGAGCCCACGCTTTCGCATGGGCTCTTTTCAACTGGAAATCGATGCGGCATTACACGCTGCGCCGACGGCGCCGGAGCATTGGTACGAGACCAACGAGGCCCGTGCCGAGGAGAGCCATGGAAGTTGGCTCTGGCGTGGTAGTCACGACCTGTCCATTTCGGACACTGAATAGGTAGCGACCAACCTGCTCGCTGTTCAGATCATGCGTTCCAAGCGCGTTTACACCGCCATCTATCAATGCGCCGCAAACGTGTGAGCCGGCAAGCTCGGCGGAGTTGTTTGCGCTGCCCGACAGACCGTTTGAGTACCCGGCAGCCGCGCAGTTACCGCCGAGGCCGCCCGATCCGCTGCTAGCGTCCCCGGTCTCCCACTGCATCTGGCCGTAATTGAACTCGAAGTCGAAGTTACCTGCGCCGGTGTCGCTCCGATCGATCATTACAAGCTGAAAAACGTTGGTTTTGTCAATGTGCTCACCGAAGTAACCAACGCCGTTCCAATCAACGCCAAAGGCGTTATGGGTATCAACGGTGCTGGTACCGAACGTCATCAATGGACCCTGACGCGTATCAACGTCAGCAAAATACGGCGCAATGATCGGGGTGGTGGAGCCCGTTATGCCGAACGGAGTATACGTTCCCAGCGGGTTGACGAACGTGATGTTTCCGTTGTTGTTGATGTACGCCTGGGTGTAATTCGTCCCGAAGAAATTCGCCGTGAACCCAAGATTGATCAGTCCAGTGGAACCGTCGTCGTTTGCCGGCAAGTTGCTTGTCGTGAACCCGCTGTTCGATCTGAATGCCTGTGCCGATAAGGGTAACGATGCGGCGACGAGTGCCAGCGCANNCGACAGCAGTCGCCAATTTGTAACGCAGCATGACTTTCACACTCCTTGGAAAGAGACGGAAATCCGTGACATCATAAATCCTGCCATCGGGGCGGAACGCATGTTTGATTTATCGAATAGCTTGGCGCCGTCTGTTTTTTCGCTGGCCCGAGGGGGGGCGGAAGCCGCCTGGGTCTGGCGCCTCGTCTACTAACTGTACGGCCCGGCTAAGACTATTATTCCCAATTGACGGGGACCGTTCGCCTCCGGCGATCCCCCTTGAACCTGATGCCAAGAAGCTGGCTCCGGCGAACCCTCACATCCTGTCCGCATGGGCATTTTTGATAGCATAGCGCGCCTTTTCCGCGCAAACGTGAACGCCGCAATTTCGGCCGTCGAACAGCCGGAAAAGATGTTGACGCAGATCATCGCGGACATGCGCACTCAGCTTGTCCGGGCCAAACAGCAGGTCGCGGCGGCGATAGCCGACGAGAAGCGGTTGGAAGACCAGACCATGGGCGAGTTGCGAGAGGCCGAGGAATGGGAGCGGCGCGCCATGCTGGCCGTGAAGGAAGGCCGCGACGAGCTGGCTAAACAGGCTCTCATGCGCCGGAACGAGCACGTGTCCCGCGGTCAACAGATGCAGATGACCTGGGAGGCCCACAGGCAGGAGACGGACCGCCTCAAGAACTCGCTCCGCGATCTGAACGACAACATCGAAGAGGCCAATCGCAAGAAGACTCTGCTCCTGGCTCGCCAGCGTCGCGCCGAGGCGCAGAAGCGTATCTCCGAGACGATGTCGTCGATGTCGGACAAGTCCGCCTGCGACGCATTTGCACGCATGGAAGAAAAGATCGAGCAGAACGAGCGCCAGATACGGGCGAGTGTCGAGATCGATCAGGAATTCTCGGGCGATGCGTTGAGTAGCCAGTTCAAGCAGCTCGAGTCGTCGGCCGGCGATGCCACCGCCGATCTCCAGTTAACCCAGCTCAAACAGAAAATGGGGCTCGGCTCCGGGCAATCGTCCGAGTCGAGGCAGCTTGGTGCGGGAGAGGTAGCGTCTGAACCGGCGCGTGCGCTTCCGGCACCTGACGCGAACCAGGACAAGTCGGAGACTTGAGCGGCACAGCTGTAGCAGGCACAGGTAAAGCAGCGGGAACCATAACTGCTGTAACGCTGCTTATTCTCGTCCTCTGGATGTTTCAGAGGACGGTAGACGTTTTCCTGCTCCTCTTCATCGCGGTAATCCTCTCGTTGTATCTTGGGGCCGTCCGCGATGCGTTGGTCTCCCGCGTTCGCATACCGCCGCGGATCGCCTTTACGGCCAGCGTGCTACTCACTCTGCTGGGCGTCGTTGGCCTGTTCTGGCTGCTTGTGCCGGCCGTAGTAGGCCAGACGCGCGAGCTCGTCGACGTTCTGCCGACTTACATCACGAGTTGGGAGGCGGCATTCGACCGGTTCGTCGTGAGCCTTCCCGGAATGCGTGGCTACTGGCCGACGGGGCAGCACCAGATACTGCGTGCGCTGTACGATCAGCTCTCGAGTTACGCTCAGGGCATGTTCCCGCGTGTGTTCTCGATAGTCGGGATCCTGATCGACGTGTTCTCGGTTTTCGTGATGAGTATCTATCTCGCGCTACAGCCGGGCGTGTATCGCGAGTGGCTCATCGCGCTGTTTCCGCCACGACATCGCGATCTCGTGCGCGACATACTTCGCGATATCGCGAACTCACTCCGCGCTTACATCGTCGGGCAGCTCACGACGATGACGGTGCTCGCGATTCTCACGGCGTTCTTCCTGTGGTTGCTGAACGTACCGTACTGGCTGACGTTCGGCGTATTCACCGGAATGGTTGCGATAGTTCCGTTTTTCGGATCACTGCTCAGCACCACGCTGCCCGCCGCATTCGTGCTCGCGGGTCCGAATGGCGGTACCCGTGCGCTGCTCGTGCTCGGAGTCGGCGTTGTGGTGCATCTGATCGAAGGCAACCTCGTGTCGCCGCTCGTGATGTCCAAGCAGGTCGAGCTTCCGCCTGTTCTCACGATCATGGCGGTGCTCGTTGTCGGTAGCCTGCTTGGTCCGCTCGGCCTCGTTGTCGCGCTACCGACGCT
>PLEG01000386.1 GCA_003136975.1 Gemmatimonadota bacterium
CCTCGCGAACGTTCCGGCCAATACAGTTCGCGGAGCGCTCTGGTGGATGATGGGCTCCGTCGCGGACACAACGTGGTACACCGTGGTGTGGCTCGGAGTATATGTCGCCGCCGGAATCGCGTATCTGGCGCTGTACGCCCCCGAAATCGACGTGCTAACACTTGGTGAAGAATCTGCCGCGGGACTCGGCGTCGACGTTCGGCGAGCAACGCGTCGCGCGTTTCTGGCAAGTGCGCTTCTTGCGGCCGCAACTGTGGCGGCCGCAGGACTCATCGGATTCGTTGGACTCGTAGTTCCGCACATGGCTCGCGCCTTCGGCCTGTCCAGGCAACGTGCCATGCTCGCTGGATGCGCCATAATCGGTGCCATCCTGGTTGTCGCGTCCGACCTTCTGGCGCGTGTAGTGATTCCGCCCTCCGAGCTTCCACTGGGAGCGGTGACTGCTGTGCTGGGAGTTCCGTTCTTCCTGATTCAGCTCAGGCGGATGCGATGATCTCCTATGAGAACGTCACGATCGCGTATGATCCCGACGCAGCGCCGGTCGTGAATGCGGTATCGCTGCGCGCTGAGCGTGGTGCGGTGACGGCGATTGTCGGACCGAACGGGAGCGGAAAGAGCACGCTCGTCCGTGCGCTGTTGGGCAGGGTGCCGCTGGCATCGGGACGAATCCTGATCGACAATGTGGACGTGACGAGCATCACCCGTCGCGATCTGGCGCGACGGTGTGCGGTGGTGACGCAGCGCGAGGACACAACGTTCGCGCGTAATGTCGCCGAGTACATCGCACTGGGCCGGTACCCGCATTCCGGATCATGGAGCGCCGCGCCAGCCGGAGATTCGGAAGCAGTTGTATCTGCCGCCCGCCGCGCCGGCGTGGAGCCGTTGCTCGGCCGCGTCACGGACGAATTGTCGGGGGGCGAGTGGCAACGCGTGCGAGTCGCGCGCGCGCTTGCGCAGGGTGGCGAGGCACTGGTGCTCGATGAGCCCACGTCGTTTCTGGATGTGGGGCACGAGATGCAGATATTCCAGCTTGCCGTCTCACTCGCCGAATCGGGCGCCGCGATCCTGCTCGTCAGTCACCAGTTGAACCTCGTCGCGCGATTTGCGACGTCGATGATTTTGTTGCACAAAGGGTCAGTTGTCGCGACCGGTACGCCCGATACCGTGATGCGCGGCGAGCTGCTCGAACGCGTGTATGACTGGCCGCTCGTGGTGACGCGCGATCCGGCTGTGAATGCTCCGATGCTTGTCCCATTACGTCGCTCAACATGAACACACAACTTACTGAATCCATGAACAGGTCAGCTATTATTTTGCTCGCACTATTGCCCGCGGCGGCGTTCGCACAGCGTGCCGATACCACTACGTCACTCCAGCCGGTTGTCGTAACAGCGACTCGGCTCCCAACACCATCGTCCTCGGTTAGCCAGCCGGTGACCGTCCTCAAGGGCGACGAGCTACGCGCACGCGGCGTCGTTACCGTGGCCGAGGCGCTTCGCGAAGCTCCGGGCGCAGCGGTGGTGCAGAGCGGATCATATGGGGGCGTTACGTCGCTGTTTCTGCGCGGCGGTGAGAGCCGGTACACCAAGGTGTTGATTGATGGAACACCCATCAACGCCGTGGGCGGGATCCAGTTCTTCGAGAATCTTTCGCTCGACAATGTGGACCGGATCGAGATATTGTATGGGCCCGCGAGCGCGCTGTACGGTGCGGACGCAATGAGCGGCGTGGTACAGATATTCACCAAACGTGGGGCGGGGCCAGCGACACTCGATGCGGACGTGCGTGCGGGAACGTACGCCTCGCGCGACGCATCACTGTCGCTCCGTGGCGGCTCGAATATGGCAGCGTATTCGATAGGTGGCGGATGGCACGGCACCGACGGTGTCGCTGCCTTCAACAACGCATACACCAACGGTGACCTGAGTGGTTCGTTACAACTTCGGCCCGACAGTAAATCAGAGATCGGTATTACTACACGCTACACCGGCTCGCTATACCATTTCCCGACGGACTATACAGGTGCGGTGAACGACACGAACTCGTACACGCGCGAGCACCGGCTGGTGGTTGGGCTCGACGCCGCGCGCACGATCGCACCGGGCGTACGGTTCCGGCTGATCGGCGGCGACAACGAGGTCCACGGGCTGTCCGAGGACACCAAGGCGTCTGACGTTTCGGCGACGCCACTCACAAAGACATCGGCGCCCACAGACGGCTATCGGAGATTCGGCGAGGGCCGCGTGGAGGCCGGGATCGGGGCATTGGGGACGGCGACGATTGGCGCGCAGTATCAGGTGGAGCAGGCGCGATCGCGTACCGTTACGGTGAACTATGCGACGACTCCCACCGGAGCAACGCCGCTCGTGACGCCGGGATCAGACGATCACCGCATAACTCGCGGTTATTACATCGCGCTTCAGGGAACGCCAATCCCCGTGTTGTCGTACGACGTGAGTGCGCGCTACGATGATCACTCGGATTTTCACAATATCACCACGTATCACGCTGGTGCGTCGCTGTCGCTGTGGGCCGGCGCGCGCCTGCGTGGCGCGTATGGTACGGGCTTCAACGCGCCCGCGTTCTATGAGACGCAGGGCTCTGCGTACAACAAAGGCAATCCCCTGCTGCAACCGGAAGAGTCGCACTCGCTTGACGTTGGGCTTGAGCAGACGCTATTCAACGGGAGAGTACGTGCGAGCGTCGGCGGCTTTGATCAACGCTTCAGCAATCTCATCCAGTACGTTTCAGGCACATATGGAGGCGCGCCTGACTTCGCGCAGATCACACCGGCATACTACAGCAAT
Source organism: Gemmatimonadota bacterium (assembly GCA_003136975.1). Taxonomy (GTDB): domain Bacteria; phylum Gemmatimonadota; class Gemmatimonadetes; order Gemmatimonadales; family Gemmatimonadaceae; genus Fen-1247. The sequence continues at coordinate 2,808 of PLEG01000386.1, forward strand.
CTCACGGAGGCCCGATCGAAGGGTTATCAGGGTGAGCTGAACATGGTGCTTCCGTTTGGATTGGTGGGATCCGCGAGTTACACCCAGACCATGGCGCAGGTGTACGCGGTGCCGCCTGCCTATTCCGGCTCGCAGCAGCCTGGTGACGCGCTGCTCCGCCGCCCGAGTCATTCTGGCTCCGCGTCGCTATTCTACTCGCATGCATCCGACTGGAACGTTGGTGCATCGGCAGACTACGTCGGCCAGCGGCCTGACATGGACTTCGCGCAGTATCCGTCGCCAACTGTCACGCTTCCGTCGTACGTGAAACTGGGCCTGTCGGGTAGTCTACGTGTCTTCCGGACCGACGAGACCAGCGTCTCGCTCACCGCGCGCGTGGACAACGCGCTCGACCGTCATTACGCCGATGTTCTTCATTNNGGCGATTCGCTGATGGTGTGTGTGACGAATGGGGCAGCCGTACCGCGGTTGCGGGAGTATCGGGTAGCTGGTACCTCCGGGGATTAGATTTCAGCGATGCCGCTCATCGTCACGCAGGCGATAGTTCTTCACGCGTTCGACTATCTGGAAACGTCTCGCGTGCTGCGGCTCATCACACGAGAGGCAGGCGTTCAGTCGGTGATCGCGAAGGGTGCTCGGCGTACGCGCGGCCGCGTCGGAACTGGTGTGGATCTGTTCGCCGAGGGCGAGGCGCAGATCTACATCAAGCCGACGCGAGACCTGCACACGCTTGGAGCGTTCGACGTGACATCGTCGCGTGCGGGACTCGCGTTGGAGATGCCGCGTTTCACCGCTGCGTCGGCGCTCGCGGAGTTGACGCTCAGGATCGCGGGTGATGAAGCGAATGCCGCGATGTTCGACGGTCTGTCCAGTACGCTCGACACGATTGCGGTTGAGTCTGGAGAGGCAGTGGTTGAGCGCGCGTTAGCCGGAGCGTGGCAAATAATCGCCGACGCCGGTTTCACGCCGGCGCTGGACAATTGCGCGGCGTGCCATTCAGCGCTGGAGAGCGGCGCGATGGTGGCGTTCTCGCATCCGGCTGGCGGCGCGCTCTGTGATAGTTGTGCCCAGCGTGCCGCCGTGGCGCGGAGGCTGCCGCCCAGTGCGCGCGACGCATTGAGACGGTGGCAATCGGGTGCGCCGGCGGGTGAACTGACCGCGTTGGACGCGCGCGCTCACCAGCGACTGCTTCGCGAATTCATCCGCGAGCACGTCACCTCTGACGACCGGCCGCTCCGGGCCTTCACCGCGTGGGAGACTGATTTTGGAGCGGCGCCAGCGGGGGCTGTGTAGGGATTCCGTCTCCGCTCCGGGCCAACACCGGGGCGAGCGAAGTCTGTTGGCGCGACTACTGCATCACTTCTGTGTGCCCGCCCGCCTCGAAACGTTCCCGGGGCGGCAAGCGGCAACATGGGGCGGGTAGTTTCGTGTTTCCGGTTGCCGGCAGCAAGTGTCGATGCCAGCCGGGAATGGCTATCGGAACTTCGTGCCGTCCGCGGGTGTTTTGGAAGGGCTGGGATCGGTCGCAACGCGGCCGGTGCAGTAAAATCATAACGTTCGATTGAGAAAGCTCTGGCGGTTCTGTTTGCGGAGCCTTATCTTCGCGCGTGAGTCTGTTGTCATCGGGTCGAACAATCGTTCAGGAGCCAGTTAAGACACCTTTCTAGTCAGCCTGGAGTTGAAAAATGAAGTTGCGTTGGGCGGCACTCATCGGGGTGCTCGCATTCAGCGCGCTCGCGCCGCGATCGGCGACGGCCCAGGCGACTTTGCCAGGGGGCGGACGAGATCGAGGCTTCGGTTCGGAGCTGGGACAGAATAGTCCCAATCCCTTCGTTTCGGAGACGCGGATGCCTTTCACGGTCGGGGATTATCCGGCCTGCACGGATCCGAGTCGCATTTACCGGATCTCCTTGCGTGTGTACAACATTTTGTCGCAGCTCGTGGCCGTACCCGTACTGCAAGGTGGAACCGGGAGCGTCGCTGGTGGGGCGCCGTTGGAAAGTGTGGAGTTAGCGTGTGGCCAGTACACTGGATACTGGGACGCAAAGAACTCACGAACAGGGCAGGATGCACCACCGGGCATTTACCTCTATCGATTGGAAATAGATGGCCGGCCAGTAACCAAGAAAATGATACGTGGTAGATAGGGGCGCTCCGAGATGTTGATCGGTGAGCCCCTATCTTTTTTTGGCTCTATCCACGTCGGAATCACCAAGCCCCTCGTCATTCCCGCGAA